>CAJBTU010000299.1 GCA_903958625.1 uncultured Ignavibacteriota bacterium
GTTATGTCGAAACCGTATTTATCTTTCAATTGTTTCTTTGGCGGATTATCGAACGTCCACATTCCCTCGTCGGACAAGGAAATGCCGAAGAGAACGAGAATAAGGATGCTTGTATTGCGAAGATATTTCATATTTTCCTCTGTTTGTAAGGTTTATGATGAGTGAAGAGATCTTTATTACTGAAACAATTTTATCATTGCTGAAATCCTGTTGTATGCTTTCTGTTCATTACGACTTCATCCGTTTTCCTTTTTCCTCTTCGGTGAAGATCCAGCCGACGATCTTTCCTGCATCGATATCGTCGAAGTTGGACCAGTATTCCATCGTACGGAAATTTCTTGAACTGGTGTCATTGGCAATATGATGTTCCACTTCCGTTTTAATCTCGTGCAGACGGGATTTCCACTGGTCCATGTTTGCGCTTCTTAGATCGATCCAGCCGGCGCGTGACCATTCTTCAATGGATGAAGGGGTGATGTTCAACTCGTTTATGCCGCGGTAGGCGGGAATCTTTACTTCGTTTCCGCGGAGCAAAGTCTTTCCGTTCGGAAGCAGTATCGGGATTCCGATAGAAATGATCTGCGACCGCAATGCATCATCGCCGGTGATATATGTGGTAAGGTCTTCCGAGATCTTCTTTGACGAAGTTTTGAGAACTACGTTCACCGTTCCGTACACTTTTTTCAAGAGATGTGCTTCGTATAAGAGCTTCGACAGCCGCGGCGGTCCTAGCATTTCGAACGCCACGCTGTTGGTGTTGTGTTCTTTTTCCAATTTTTTCATCTTCTCCAGCGCCCCCTGGAACATGAATCCTGCACGGTAGGTCGGGGAGAGTGTTGCATTATCCAGCGCATTGATGATATCGTGTCCGGTATTGCCGCCGCGGATCTCATATAACACTGATTCGGCGATCTCTTCCGGAGTGACGAATTCCATTTGTCCCGGAGTGGCGATAGCTTCAAATTCACCGCGTGAAAAAATGCCGTTCTCGCCGGTATCAATGAAGACGGATTTTAATCTCTGACCGGTCGCCTTTACGTTACTGTCCATTTTGAGTTTGAATTTTCCTTTTAGTTCGATTCCGTGGTCGGGCGGACAATCGTACAGGTCGATCGGTTTTCCGCGTTTGGCGATTTCTCCATAAGCGATCTTTTTCCATGCGATAGCGCCGGTCGGTTTGATCTCTTTGGTAATTGGAGCATCGGGGGTTCTTCCCATTAAGAACAGAAGCATCGTATGTGCGCCGGCAACGACGGATTTGGAGAGCAGAACGCGGGAAGGTTTTTCTTCGCTGTGCGTGTAGGGTATATTCAATCCCATTCCGCCGGTGCCGCTCGTACCGATCTTCACATAGATTCCTGTTTTGGCGACATTCATAGAACGATAGAAAATCTGCACATGACGGATCAATTGCGGTGTGTATTGCGTTGCAAGAAGTCTTTCGACCGTCTCCCGCAAATTTGCCGCATCATTCTTTAATGCGATCACAACATCGCGCGAACTTTGGAAGATATCCTGATAAGCAATGGCGGTTGCAGAATTGATGCAGTCGATCACGACATCCGGTTTATATTTGTTGATGAGTTGAAAAAGGGCAGATCGTTCCAGCACTTCCGGTGTAAGTTCTTCAATGACATCATCGAGAAACTTTGTCCGTTTGTGCGGATCGCTGAGGATTTCTTCGCGGGTCAAGTCCTTAAATTCATTCCGGACGAAAATATTGCCCCACCACGGCACAAAAAAATTCTTTCCCGCTTTGGGATATTCTCTGCGCATTGTTTCGCAGGCTTCTTTTGCTTCTGATTCTTTCAGGGAGGTGAGGATGATTCTTTTTGGTTTTTCATCCATCAATTGGCGGCAAATTGCGGAACCGACAAGGCCCCAGCCGCCGAGGACGAGTACGGATTTGTTTGTAATTACCATAAAAACTCTTTTTTTGAGGGTGGAAAAAAGCAGTGGTTTTTTTCGAAAGATGTTTGCTTTCGAAATATTTTGTGCGTAAAGATACGTGGAATTCACAGAAAGAGAAAGTGAATTGTTGCTTTGGAAAACTGTTTCTGCATTGAATAATCGAGTGTTTTAAACTTCTTTTTCTTGACTGACTGTCTGCATCCATTCAAGACTATATTGACTTGTTTCGCCAAAAATATTGCTTCATGTTGTATCAGGGAATTGTCAATTGTAAACATTAAAATAGTAACAGGTGAAGAGCCACTAGCGGTTATCGAAACTGAACGAATGGATGATTGGTTTTAACGGGAGAGAAATCCGGGTATCTCCGAAGTACAAATTACTGTAATGTTAAAGACCACATTAAACCATAAAAAAATGATCTCCTTGAGACCGATAAATCAGACTGTGTGATACAGTAGGCTTGACAATAAGCAATGCAGCAAAGGGGCGGCAGACATTGTAACAAATATCGGGAAATACGTACGGCTAATCTTGTCCAACCGTATATTGTTTTTCACCATTAAATAAAGTAAGTTTGTTCATTCAAAAAAATAATTATCAATAACAATTCTATACGACATGGATCAAGCAGAAAAACTCACCCGGCCGATTGTTCAACAGTTAGACGATATCTTAGGTACGCCATTCAAAGTTCTTGACGACGGATTCATCCGTGTTGTGGATTATATGGGAAGTGATGAATCGATCGTGCAGGCAGCGCGTGTCTCCTACTGTAAAGGAACAAAAAAAGTCAGCGAGGACCGCGGACTGATTCGGTATTTGCTACGCCACCAGCACACCACGCCGTTCGAAATGTGCGAAATTAAATTCCACGTACGCGTACCGATGGACTGCTGGAGGCAATGGATACGCCATCGCACCGCGAATGTGAACGAATACTCCACACGGTATTCTCTGGCGATCGATGCGTCACAGCAGGCCGGTGCTGATCAATGGAGAATGCAGTCGAAGGATAACAAACAGGGGAGCGAAGGATTTTTTGACGCTGCAACGGGAAAGAAATTTTCCGATCAGGAACAACAACTTCAGAATATGGCCCGTTCAGTTTATGAAGAGCGTGTGAACGCAGGGATGGCACGCGAACAGGCAAGAAAAGACCTTCCGCTTTCAACATATACGGAAGCGTATTGGAAAGTCGATCTGCATAATCTGCTCCATTTTCTCTGGCTCCGGATGGATCCACATGCCCAGTACGAGATCCGCGCCTATGCCAATGTGATCGGGAACGAGATCGTCAAACGATGGGTGCCGACGGCATGGGAAGCATTCCAGGATTATAAGATCAATGCTTCATCTTTGTCGCATATAGAAATTGAAATTATTAAAGCATTGAACACTCAAGGGAAAGATGCTGCCGTTGAAACTGCACGTTCGTTCGGTTTGCTGCCCGCAGCGGGCCAGGAGATTAAAAGTAACCGCGAGCGCGGAGACGTTGAATCCAAACTTGAGCATTTGGGAATCCCTATTCCCTGGAAATGATCGATGAAGATCATCCTCATCGCGGCGATGAACGGCAAACGGGTCATCGGAAAGAATGGTGCAATACCGTGGCACATTCCCGAAGATCTGCAGCGCTTCAAACAGAATACGATTCATCATACCGTTCTGATGGGACGGAAGACATTTGAGTCCATTGGAAAGCCTCTTCCGCAAAGGAAGAATGTTGTGATTGCAAAACAGCCGTTCGTTGCGGACGACGTTGTAATATTCCCTTCTCTTGACGCCGCTTTTTCCGGTCTGACGAACGAAGAAAAGATCTATGTCATCGGCGGCGGCGAGATCTTTCGACAGACCATCGACCTCGCTGATGAATTGATGCTGACAATTGTTGATGATGAAACCCCGGGAGATGTATTCTTCCCTCCGTACGAACATCTTCTTGGGAAAAAATTTATAGCGTACAATATTGAAGAGAACAAAGGATTCCAGTTCCGGGATTATAGAAAATTGTAGAACCGAAGTTATCGTATCACTGCTGCTGTTGACATTTTCTTTTTTTAGAATATTCATCAGCACGGCAACGGGCATTCGACGTGAAAAATATCATTCTATTGATATCTGCTTTACTGGTCGGTTTACTCTGTGCGCAAGAAACTGTCACCGAGCAGCCAAAACCGGTCTATAAACAAACACCGCAATATCCAGAAAATGCCAGGAAACTCCGTATTGAAGCTCAGGTCAATTTGAACGCTTTAATCGGGAAAGAGGGGAATGTTCTGGAAACCGAATTATTACAGGCCATCATCGTATACCCAGGAAAAAATTTCAACATTGAATCACCGGCCGATCTCAATACCATCCCCGTTACTCACCGCAATCCTGCGGCAAAATTAGTGGAATTAGCACAGCAGGCGGCTCTGCAATGGAAATTTACGCCGGCTAAAGCAGGCGTAAAACCGGTCGAAACTTTCATTCTGATTCCTTTCACTTTTCACCTTAACAGCGAAATAAAGCCAAAATCCGGACTTCAGAAGAAGTGAAAATTTTTGAGCAACTTTTTCCTCCTTTTTCAATCATATAAGTGATGAAGCAATCAATTTTCACTGATGAACAACTTGGGATCCGTTTCAAGAATGGCGACGCCGAAGCGGTCACGTTGATCTACGAACGCTATAAGAGTGGATTGTTCCTGTTCTGCCTTCGGTTGCTTTCGGATCACGCCGCCGCCGAAGATGTTGTGCAGGAAACATTCGTGAAAATGATCGCTGAACGGACGCATCTGAAGAATCCCGGTGCATTGAAATCATGGATGTTCATTATCGCACGCAATGAAGCATTCACGCAGCTGCACCGGAAGAAAGGAATCAGAGAACTGAACGAAAACGATGAGAACATCTTCCAGGCAGAGCCGCCGTTGGCTGATGTTGAAACCCGTGAGCGTGCGGTGATTCTGGAAAAGATGTTGGATCAACTGCTCCCTCAGTACAAGGAAGTATTGATGCTGCGGGAATATGAATCGATGACGTACGACGAGATAGCGGCCGTTACAGGCGCAACGGTCAGCGCAGTGAAATCGCGGCTCTTTAAAGCCAGGAAAGCATTAATGACAAGACTTGAACCTTTACAAAAAGCGAGCGTACTATGACACAGAACGAAGAACTGCTCCAGCGTTGTTTTGATGCCGACTTGAATGATGATGAGATGAAAAATCTTTTCCTTGTTCTCGGCAAGGATGGCGGACTGAGAAACACCTTCCGGTCGCTGCAGACACTTCGGCGGGATTTACTTTCCATTCCGGCACCGAATATTTCACCGGCATTGGATGAACGGATAAAAGCATTGAACAGATCTTCAATGCTGCGCCTGCTGCCGGACAGACCGTCGTTGAAAAAATTTGCAGCGAAAAAAATCACCATGTCCGTTCCGGCACTTGCAGCGGCTCTTCTGCTGATGGTGATCGGGAGTTATTTTGCTGCAACAACGGTTGAAGTTGCGCCGAAACCGGAAACGGAATATGTCTACGTAGTAGAAATGCCGGCGTACGTCGTACAAAGCAGCTATCAAACGATAAAAAATAATTAGGGGGAGTAACTATGAAAACACTTTTCTATACAGTAGCAATTTTTTCTTTGTGGAATTTCGCA
>CAJBTU010000300.1 GCA_903958625.1 uncultured Ignavibacteriota bacterium
AGCACCAGGCTGCTGATTGGCAATGCATCGCCGGCTTTAGGATAATAGCGTTTCTGAAGTTTAGGCTGCAGCTGGTCCGCAGGTGACGATTCAACGAAATAGATATAGTGCGCAATTTCGGCACGCACTTTTGTGCCGGCAAGTTTCTTCGAATCCGGCGACCAGAACAATTCGGCCGAATAATATTCGCCAACGGAACCGTCAAAACTCAGTTGAACTGGATTTTTACCGAGTGAATCTTTCACAAACCAATACTGTCCTAAACGTTTTGTAATTGAAGTAAAGGTATAAATATATCAGGGTTTTAGGTTTCAATTTATTCGTTTTCAGAAAAGAACCCCTTGTATCAGGTTTTGCGTTTTATCTATACCCACATCTTCTTCAAATGGTTTATCGATCCATTGTTGTAAGTCGATTTTAACGAATAGATTGAGTCGAATAAAAGCTACCAGGTTTGATAAGTGCCATTTATACTTTGATAAAGCCTTTAGGGCTTTCAGGATAAGAATGGTTATCAATGCAGTCCATATTTGAATCATTACGGCATTTTCACTTGTTCCGATAAATGATTTAATATGAAGCAATTGCTTTATGTCTCTGAAAAATATCTCTACTTCCCATCGGCTTTTATATAATTCTGCAATAGTATTGCAAGACCAGGTCATTTGATTGGTAATAAGTTCAATCGTCTGTTTATTAACATCATCCCAAACAGCAACTCTTCTGAGTCTCTTCGGGTATTTTTCTTTAGATGTCTGGTTCTTAAGTTCAATTATCTCATCAATGAGGATATGCTGATGCCGATCTTCTGGTAAGTCATTTTCTTTAATCGAAGTGAATTGTAAGTTTTCTTTATGCCGGATTACAAAAAACACCTTGCTGCTGTCCCAAACATACAGCAATGAAAAATCATTGTAAAACCTGTCTGCTACGATAACACTACCCGTATACAAAGGAATATCATAGGCCCCCTTATTATCTGCCGTTTTACCATTGGTAATATTAACGTAAGCCGGAAGATTGCCTTCAAAATCAAGGAGTGTATGCATTTTAACTGCCCCTTTTGCTGTTTTGTACTTTGCCCAGTCAAACAGGCTTAGGCAAAGGCTAATGGTTGTAGAATCCAACAGAAATATCTTTGACTTGATGCGGAACTTTACACGCTTAAAACCTGGCTGCTGTCCTAAACTATTTAGCAGACTATAGTAGTAAGCCCTGAATAACTCCCAATTACGATGTTTATTCTGATAACTGATGGTTGATTTTGATGGGGCCTTCTGAATACCCATATGATTTAAATTACCTGTTGCTGAACGAAGCCCATTACTTATATCACGTACTGATTGACTTTTAGCAAACTGACAGAATAGCATTGAAACCAGTTGTGTCCAGCTATTGTAGCCCTTTTGATGTTTATCGGTTTTAAGCTGATCTACAAGCTTTTTGAATTTTGTACGATCTAACTTGGATATGATTTGGCTAAACAATGTTATATTTGTCATGGGAGAAGGGGTGTTTTTGTTGTGCAACTCAAAGGTAATTTGAGATACGAGAATCCCTTCTCTCTTTTTGTCTTTTTTTTAATCGTTTAGGACGCTATTG
>CAJBTU010000301.1 GCA_903958625.1 uncultured Ignavibacteriota bacterium
CGATCAGGTCGGTCTTGGGTATTTACGTCTTGGCCAAGCTGCGACGACACTGTCGGGCGGCGAAGCGCAGCGCATCAAACTTGCAACGCATCTGGTGGAGAAAAAAGAGGGGCACACACTTTTCATCTTTGATGAACCGACGACCGGACTTCATTTTGACGACATCACCAAACTGCTGAAATGTTTTACCGCGCTGTTAGAGACCGGAAATTCTGTTCTGGTGATCGAACATAATCTGGATGTGATAAAATGCGCCGACTATATCATTGATATGGGGCCCGGCGGAGGTGAAAACGGAGGGAAAGTGATCGCAACAGGCACGCCGGAAGAACTTGCCAAGATTTCCCATTCCTATACCGGCTCGTTCTTAAAAAAATATTTATAAGTTGAAGTGCATTTCACAGAAATACTCACCACGAATATTGTCCTTGACATAAGGACAATATTGCTATATATTGTCCTTAAATAAAGGACAAATGAGAAACCTCATCCGCCAAAAAATTGTCGACTCTTTAGCTGCGCCTATACCGCAATTGACGCATCGCGATATACGCATACCCGCTATCAGCGGAAAAGCGATCGCAGTGATCGGTATGCGGCGTACAGGGAAATCTACGTTTCTGTGGCAATTGTTAAAAGAAAAGCTGTCAAAAAAAGCAAAACGTGAAAGTTTACTCTATTTTAGTTTTGAGGATGAACGACTTGCCGACATGAAATCTGCCGACCTGCAGATCATTGTTGAAGAATACTACCAATTGTATCCAGAGTTGAGAGATACCAGAAAAGCAGTGTTTTTTTTGGATGAGATCCAGGTCGTTCAAGGATGGGAAAGTTTTGCCCGCCGCATCTTAGATAGTGAAAAGATCGAACTATTTCTCTCCGGTTCATCAGCCAAGTTATTGTCTCGCGAAGTAGCAACTACGATGCGGGGCAGGGCAATGACCGCACTTGTACATCCATTTAGTTTCAGGGAATACCTGCGACATCTTGATCGTGAGCCTGAACAAGAAATTTCGCGTTTTCCAAAGGCCAAACGCTCAGCATTGGAAAAAGATCTGCGTCAATATCTGATTCAAGGGGGATTCCCGGAGTCAATTGGGGCTGCGGCAAAAGATCGCGTTGATCTTCTTCGTGGTTATATCGATACTGCTTTATTACGCGATATTATCGAACGCTACGAAGTTTCGCATCCGGTAGCATTACGATGGATGGTGCGGCATCTTTTGGCAAATGCATCCGGTTCATTCACGATCAATAAATTCTATGGAGATTTGACTTCTCAAGGGATTGCTGTTTCAAAAGATACGCTCCATGCATACCTCGGTTATTTGGAGGATGCGTTTCTGATTCGAACCGTATCCTTGGCGACTGGTTCTGAGCGCAAACGGATGGTCAATCCGCGAAAAATTTATCCAATTGATTCAGGTTTCATACCACTCTTTGAAATGAGCGGGCGGTCAAATATTGGCCATGCGTTGGAAACATGCGTTATGTTGGAATTGGAACGAAGAGGGGCAGAGATCCGGTATGTTCGGAATATCACGGGATCGGAAGTAGATTTCCTAGCGCGTTACCCTGATGGTCGAAGGGAGTTGATCCAAGTCTGTGCTGAAATAGATTCCGTTGATGTTCGAAATCGTGAAATTCGAGGGTTGATCGATGGACTTGCAGAGCAAAAAGGCGCGAAGGCCCATCTCATTGTTCTTCAGCATCAACCGCCGAAAGATCTGCCGAACTCAATACGCTGGCACGCAGCGAGCGATTGGTTGCTATCACCATAAAAATAGAAGGATAATTTTCCTGCACTAGTATCTTTAGGGTAGGCTGTCTCTACGATTTGTTTCGGAATCTATTTGACTTGAAGCATCAGTAAAATATGGTTTTTCAACATTGCAATGCAGTAACCTGGCTATTTTAATATCTATCTCTAGGTCGTCGAACGAATCATTGGTTTCAAGTCTCCCCATGCTTTTGGCCAACGCATACATCTCTTCAAGAATAGTATACTTTTGAGCAAGAGCGAGAGATTCATTACTGAGTGATTCCCGTTCAAACTTCTCTACTATATGAGGGTTTTTGACCATATGATGATATAATGTATCAAGTTGGCTATCGTTATGCAATAAGCGTAAGTGACGAAAAGATAGTTACTTTATCATAGACCTGCTAAATTATCTCACTCAATTGAGTTAATTTACTCAACCAAATGAGTTAATCGGAACGTGATTGGTTGTGTATTTTAGCCATTTTTCATCTACTATTTTAGTGACGAAATAGGAATCTATTCGCACGCGCTATTGACTCATTTTTAACTGCAGTTATACTGTCTTTATCCGGCAAATCCTTTCCTTGTGACACCGCTGTAATTTCCTTAAATTCCATTTAGCAAATAAAGTTGTGGGTAAGGAAATTATAAAGTGAGGTCAGGCATTTCATCACCAATGGATATACACGTTCGCTGTTGAGAGCCATAAACAATATTTGAATTGTTCCCGAATCATTTATGGAACCAAACAAACAAATACCACAAGCTTTTAAGAAATTTTTCTGGGATGCTGATTTTTCAAAATTATCATTGCCGGAACACCAGAATTATATTCTTGGCAAGCTTATGATGTATGGTGATATTGAATCAATACAGTGGATCCTTAGGACATTTGATCATACAACGGTGTATGGGTATCTCAAAAAAAAGGGTGAGCATACTCTCGATAAAAATAGCCTCCGTTTCTGGAAAAAACTTATGGATATGGATGATTTGTGGCTTCCGACATAAAATATAATATTCTTGATTCTGCCAGACGGGAAATGTGCAAGCCACTCGCGCATTTTAAGGATGAATTTTATCTCGCCGGAGGAACGGGTCTGGCCTTACAACTCGGCCACAGGATTTCTGAGGATTTTGATTTTTTTACGAGTAAACAATTTGATCATTCGCACTTACTGAAAAGGGTGGCAGAGGTTTTTCCTCACCATGATATACAGCAACTTCAACATGCGAAGCAGACATTAACACTCATGGTGAATGAGGTAAAAATATCATTCTTTTGCCTCGAACCGGAGTCGATGTTGCCGTTATGTGAATCAGAATATTTTAGAATCGCCTCAGTGCAGGAGATCGGAGTATCTAAACTGCTTGCACTGTTCCGTGCGGCGTATAAAGATTATGTTGATCTCTATTTTATACTTAAAATGCATACCCTCAATGACCTTTTTTTGCTCGCGCGAAAAAAATATCCCGGTATTGACGAATCACTGTACCTGAAAGCATTGTTGAGTTATGATGATGTCGATTTATTTCCGATACAATATGTTGAAGGGTATGAAACAGCTCCAACAGTCATCTTTGAATCTTTGCAGCGGCATGTTGATCAGTACTTGAAAGGGATGTCAAGAGCGTAATTCATCCCAATAGAATCATTGCTCTATCGTTCAATACAAGAAGAATGTAAAAGACCGCTAAATTTCTCTCCTTGATAAGGGAATTTCACTCTCAATCTTCTTCCAGCCTCATAGGCTCTGTAACTTTTTCGAGTGTTTAACAATGAAATTGAGTCACATCATTACTGAAATTCTCCCCATGATCGCCATGGATAAAAGCCCGAATACGCTCCGGTCCTATAATTTTGCCGTCCGGAATATGGTGCGGGTACTTGGTGACCTTGATATAAAGAAAATCACTGTGCGAAATATAGAAACATTCAAGGCACAGCGATTAAAAGAAGTAACAGCGCGAAGTGTCAATATGGATTTTCGATCTCTCAAAGCCATGTTCACAAGGATCGTGAATATGGAAGAGTTGAAAATAAATCCCTTTGCTAAATCCAAGCAGCTTCACGTACCTGAAAATAAACCATTATATCTTTCTCAGGAGAATATTTCCTTAATACTTGAGACCATCGACGATCAGTATTTCCGCACGATCATTTTGTTTGCCTATTTAACGGGCTGCAGACTGGAAGAAATTCTTCATGTGGAATGGTCAGATATCGATCTTTCCAGTGGGGTATTGATGATCCGAAATAAAAAGGATTTTACGGTTAAATCAAAGAAGGAACGAGGGATACCTCTGCATGCATTGTTGATTGAAGCGTTAACAAATCTAGAAAGACGATCCGAAACACTCATCTTTACCGACCTGAACGGGAGGAAATTCAGGAGTCAGTATATCAGCAAAAAATTCAAAAAGGTGATCCGAAAATTGAAGATTGATGATGCCGTGCATTTCCATACGCTGCGCCATACTTATGCAACGCACCTTATCCAGGCAGGGGTTAATATCTATGAAGTTTCTAGATTTTTGGGTCATTCATCAGTCACCGTTACAGAAGTGTATGCTCACGCCAACCCTGAAAAACGCCATGATCTTATTAACAAACTTCGAATAAAATGAGAAGAAAAATATTTTGTCTACGGTCAAAATAATATTATATTAATAGATAATTTTAGTAATCGAGTGAATCTGTAGCAATCAAATTTATTTAATTCTGTTAGTTTTTTCGGGCCCTTAGCTCAGTTGGTTAGAGCAGCTGACTCATAATCAGCGGGTCGCGGGTTCAAGTCCGGCAGGGCCCACGAAGATGTATTGAATACATTGATGAATCTGTACTATTTCTAATTAGTAGTCAACAAAAAAAAAAGGAGTGGGTACAAAAGTGGGCACAAAAGTGTGCCCACAGTTCAATCGTTTTTACAGGTTTAACAC
>CAJBTU010000302.1 GCA_903958625.1 uncultured Ignavibacteriota bacterium
AACTAAGCCTGACGGAACTTGCGCATCTCGGACGCCCGTTCATTATTAAACCGGCAAATACCACCGGCGGCGGAATTGGCGTTGTTCTCGGCGCGGAATCACTGAAAGACATTCTTGAGACGCGACAGCACCACAAAAATGATACATATCTTCTGCAGGAAACAGTGCAACCGGTAACGCTTGGTGGAACAATCGGATGGTTCCGTGTCTTTTATGCGTTTGGAATCACCTTGATCTGCTGGTGGGACCACCGGACCCACATCTATCGTGAACTGACCAAACAGGAGGAACGAAGGTTCAAATTGCAGCGTTTGCACTCCATTATACTCACCATTCATAAGATCTGCCGGCTTGATTTTTTTTCGTCGGAAATAACACTGACCAGTGAAGGTAAATTCATTGCCGTAGATTATGTCAACGAAATTTGTGATATGCGTATGCAGTCACGGCACTTCGACGGCGTTCCGAACATAACCGTAGCGCAAATACAGCATCAATTCGCAAAATACGCACGCTTACAAATAAAAAAGTCGGCTTGACTTTTCAGCGAGCTATTGATACATTCAATAGGGTTAACTCAATTTAGAACATATTCCGGAGGCATTCATGTTTCGTTTATCGTTGATACGACTTTTTCTTATCGTCTCTCTCCTTTCCATCGGTCTTATCGGCTGCGGCGGATCGGAAGAAGCGGTCTCGGAAGACGAATTAGTGACTGATACAGGCGTTACGGAAGAAACACTGCAGGAACAAGCTCCAGTTGAAGAACAAAATGCTGCTGTCGAACAGCCGGCACAGGAACAACCCGCACAACAACAGCCGGTACAACAAGAAGGACCGACAAAAGAACAACTGCAAAGCGATCTTGATGCTCTGAAGTCTGAGAACGTTCAGTTGAAAGATGAGAATTCTGCACTGCAGCAATCCAATAAAGTTCTTACCAATAAAGTATCCGATCTTGAAGCGGCAAATGCAGCACTTTCCGCGTTACCCAAGAAGAGCGAACCGGTAAGAGTTGAAAAACGGTCGGCAATGCCGGGCTCATCTTCGGTAGAAGAAGTAAGAGCGTATGAAGGGGCCGTAAGTCTAGCCCGAAAGAAAAATTATCGCGATGCAATGAGCGAGATGCAGACATTGCTGAACACCGGGATCAAAGATGATTATGCCGATAATTGCCACTACTGGCTCGGTGAATGCAGTTATCAATTAAAAGAATATTCGCAGGCGATCCAGCATTTCCAGCATGTGCAGGGTTATAAATTCTCGGAAAAGAAAGATGATGCCCAACTGATGATCGCGCAAAGTTACGAACGGCTTGGTGATAAATTGAAGGCTCAGGCTGAATATCAAAAACTTGTTGAGATGTATCCGACAAGCGAATATGTTAAGCGTGCAAAATCCAAACTAAAATAAGATCTGAAATATTCTGACCCCATCAATAAAAAATCCCCTGCTCAGCAGGGGATTTTTTATTTTACTGATGTCCGTAATAATCGTTGTTCAACCTTCCCGCAAAAAATTTTCGCACAATGTTACATCTTCTTCGCTGCCGATAAATAACGGAGTTCTCTGGTGAAGTTCCTGCGGGATTACATCCAGAATCCGTTTTTCACCATCGATCGCTCGTCCTCCCGCCTGTTCGCAAAGATACGCCAGCGGATTGTTCTCGTACATTAAGCGTAATTTCCCGTTCCTGTTCCGTGCGTCGCCAGGATAGAGATAGATACCGCCGTAAAGCAGATTACGATGAAAGTCTGCTACGAGCGATCCGATATACCTGCTCGAATACGGACGCGATGTTGCATGATCCTCTTCCTGAAGATGTTTGATATAGCGTTTCACTCCGTTATCCCACCACTTGTAATTACCCTCGTTCACACTGTAGATCTTTCCGCGCTTAGGAATTTTGATATCCTCATGGGAAAGCAAAAATTCTCCGATGCTCGGGTCCAGCGTAAAACCATGAACGCCGTCACCGGTCGAGTACACAAGCATCGTGCTCGAACCGAACACAACGTATCCGGCTGCGATCTGTTTGTATCCCGGCTGCAGGATGTCTTCAACGGTTCCGTTTCCATGCTGCGAAATTCGCCGGTAGACAGAGAAGATCGTTCCGATACTTACGTTGGCATCAATATTCCCCGAGCCGTCAAGGGGATCGTATAAGAGTACATATTTTCCCTTCGGGTACTGGTCGGGTATTGCTATAATGGATTCATGTTCTTCTGAAGCCATGACACACAGATGCCCGCTGTGGTCCATGGCTTTGAAAATGGTCTCATCCGCAAAAACATCCAATTTTTTCACCGAATCGCCGGAAACATTCTGTGTTCCGGCTACGCCAAGGATATTCACCAGCCCTGCCTTGCTCACTTCACGCCAGATGATCTTGAATGCAAGCGTCAGATCGCGAAGAACATTCGAAAAATTCCCTGTGGCGCCGGGATGCTGGCGTTCAATTCCAATGATATGACGTTCGAGTGTGACAATTTTGCTCTGACCCATTGTGTATTCTCCGGGACTCTTTGAGGATAAAAACTAATTGTAAGAAAGTATGAAAAATGGAATGAAGGAGCAAGGAGCGAAAATCTATGCAGCTTCCTGTTCTTTATATTGCAGCAGATAGAGTTTATGATAAATCCCTTTGTTCAGCAGTAATTCCTGATGTGTTCCCATTTCGCGTATCTCCCCCTTATGCATCACCACGATCGTATCGGCATTTTGAATTGTCGAAAGCCTGTGCGCTATCACTATGGCCGTGCGATTGGAGAGAAGTTTCTGGATTGCCGATTGTATGAGGATTTCCGTCTCCGTGTCAACGCTGGATGTGGCCTCATCCAGTACGAGAATCTTCGGATTGAACGCAAGTGCGCGGGCAAAGGATAGCAATTGTTTTTGCCCGACGGAAAGAGTCGAGCCCCGCTCTTTCACTTCCTCGTCATAGTTCTTCGGCATTGCATCGATAAATTTGTCCACACCGACGACACGGCATGCGCTTTTTATCTGTTCCAGTGAGATCTCGTCATTCCCCAGATTGACATTCCCTTTAATATCGCCGGAGAAGAGAAACACATCCTGAAGTACGACGGCAATATTCTTCCGCAGGTCACTCAGCGAAACATCGCGGATGTTGATCCCATCGATAAGGATCTCTCCTTTTTGGATCTCATAAAAACGGGATAGCAGGCTGATGATTGTTGTTTTCCCGGCTCCCGTATGACCGACAAATGCCGCCGTTTCACCGGGATTGATCGTAAACGATACGTTTTTCAACACCCAGTTCTCATTACCTTCTTCGGAATTGTAAGAAAACCAAACGTTTTTGAATTCAATTTTCCCGGCAACATTTTGGAATAATTGCGGTCTATCCGATTCCTTAATGAATGATGTATCATCCAGCAGTTTGAATATCCGTTCGGACGATGCCATTGCGGTCTGCATGATATTGTATTTTTCCGAAAGGTCACGGATCGGACGCCAGAACATCTCGTTAAACTGCAGGAATGCCATCACCGTACCTATCGTTACGCTTCCTTGAAGTGCGTTTCCGCCTGCATACCATATGATCAAACCGACGGACACGGCACCGATCAGATCGACACCGGGATAGAATATTGCGTAATAGAAGATCGATTTAATATTTGCTCCGCGATGACCGGCGTTGTGTTTTTCAAATTCATCGAACGCTTTTTTCTCACGGTTGAATATTTGGTCCACGAGCATTCCGGTGATATGCTCCTGCATGAACGTGTTGATCCGCGCAATATATAAACGGACTTCGCGGTATGCTTCGCGGGCTTTCTTCCGGAAGAGGAATGTACCGTAGATCAGGAACGGCAGCACACTTAACGATAGCAGCGCAAGTTCCGCATTCATGGAGAACATGAACCAGACAATACCAACGATCATAAAGACGTCGCTGAACACCATAACGATCCCCGACGAGAACATTTCGTTCAGCACTTCAACATCGTTGGTCACACGTGTTATGAGACGTCCAATGGGATTCTTGTCGTAGAATTTCAGCGATAGCTTCTGTAAGTGTGTGAACAATTCCATCCGCAGATCGAAAATCGTCTGTTGACCGATCTTTTGGGTGATGTATGCATTGTAGTACTGAACAACACCGCGAAGGATCATCAGCAGTAAAAAGAGAATTGTCGTCGTCAGCAATCCTTTACTGTCTTTGTTGGCAATGTTAACATCCACGGCGATCTTCGTAAAATACGGACGGACAGCTTCAAGTCCAGAAACGGCGATCGACAAGAATATCGCAAGTAACACTTGCCATTTATAGGGACGCAGATAAATGACCAAACGACGCATTAATTGGGCATCGTATGCTTTCCCTAATATTTCGTCATCCTGAATTTGACTCATAGCTCTTCTAATTCCTTCTCCAGCAACTGCTTCTGATACAGACCGGCATAAATACCGTTCAATGTTACCAGCTGTTCATGCGTTCCCTGTTCTACAATTTTCCCGTTATTCAAAACGATGATATTATCCGCATCTTTCACCGTCGATATTCTATGTGCAATGATGATGCTTGTTCTCCCCTTCATCACGTTCCGCAACCGGTCAAGGATGGTCTCTTCGGTGTATGTGTCCACAGCGGAAAGTGCATCATCAAGGATAAGAATATTCGGTCTTCGCAAAACCGCGCGGGCAATACTTGTCCGTTGTTTCTGCCCTCCCGATAAGGTGATTCCCCGTTCACCGAGCATCGTTTCAAACCGCTGCGGGAAATCCGCAACATCCTTGGCAATTTGGGATACTTCGGCTGCCTCATGGATCAGTTCGCGTTGCGCGTCATCGTCGCCGTAGCGGATATTCTCAGCGATCGATTCGGAGAAAAGGAATGTCTCCTGCGGTACATATCCTATATTTTTCCTCAACACTTCTACTGGTATCTTCTTGATTTCAATGCCGTCGATCAGCAGTTCCCCATCCGAAATATCATAGAGACGCGGTATAAGGTTTACCAGCGAGCTTTTACCGGTACCAGTATATCCGACGATTGCCAGGGTAGAACCTTGCGGGATCTTTAAATTAATATTTTGCAGGGTCGGGGTATGGGCGCTTCCGTGTGTAAAATTGACATTCTTAAATTCGATATCCCCTTTAATGGAATCGATGCCGTGATCAGTCTGTTCTGTATCGCGGATCGTCGGAACGGTATCATAGATCTTTGCGAGACGTTTCATGGAGGCAGCACCCTGCTGCCACATGTTCGTCACCCATCCGAATGCGATCATCGGCCAGATGAGCAGGGAAAGGTACGTCATGAACGCGGTGAGCGTTCCGATCGTCATTTCACCGCTGATCACTTTCAATCCGCCCACATAGATCGTAATGATGATCGAAAGTCCGACAAGGATGAACATTAACGGCCACATCACGGATTGCGCTTTCGCCAGCACCAGATTCTTCTTGAAGTAATCCCAACTTGCCTTCCGGAATTGTTCGATCTCATATTCCTCACGCACATAGGCTTTCACCACCCGTGCTCCGGAAAGATTCTCCTGCGCTTTCGTCGTTAGAACCGAATACTGTTCCTGACGCTCGTTGAACTTTTCATGGATCACTTTCCCCAAATAATAAACAGCGTACGAAACGAGCGGCATTGGAATCAATGCAAGCAACGTCAATTGCCAGTCCTTCACGAACATGAGCACCAAAGACATGGAGAGCGTCATCAATGTATCGGCCGGATACATGATGCCAGGGCCAAGCACGTTGCGAACCGCGCTTATATCGTTTGTTGCCAGCGCCATCAGATCGCCGGTGGGAGTATTCTGAAAATAGGAAAGGGGCAAGCGTTGAATATGCGAAAGGAAATCGTTACGGAGGTCGTATTCGATCTTTCGCGAAACAACGATGATCGTCTGGCGGGTGAAGAAAAGCATCACACCGGCAACGACCGCAAAGCCGACGACGATCCCGGCATACCACAGCAGATCGGTATGCTGAAGCGAACCTTTTTCCAAACCTCTCTTTAATTCATCAATTGCTTCTCCGATGAACCACGGGGTTGCCACCGTAAAAAGATTGCTGACAATTACCGCGAGCAGACCAAGATATAATGTTGATTTATATCTTGCCAAGTACGGGAGAAGACGCGTTAAAGATTTCATTCGTTTTAAAATATCGGAACGGCCTTAAGACCGTTCCAAGTGTTCAATTCCGACACAATGTTGGTTATTATTCAATCACGGCAAATTTCGTGTATTGTTGAAGCACCTTCGGAACGATCACCTTTCCTTCCGGCGTCTGATTGTTCTCGATGATCGCAGCGACAATTCTCGGCAAGGCAAGAGCTGATCCGTTGAGCGTATGCACAAACTCCTGTTTCCCGGTTTCACGCGATTTGAATTTGATGTTCATTCTCCGAGCCTGGAATGTTTCAAAGTTGCTGCAGGAAGAGACTTCAAGCCATTTTTGCTGGCCGGCTGCCCATACCTCAAGATCGTATTTTTTTGTCTGTGTAAATCCCATATCGCCGGTGCACATCAACAGAACCCGGTATGGTAAACCGAGAAGCTGCAGCAAACGTTCCGCATCGGTTCGGAGCGATTCAAGTTCGTCGTACGAGGTGTTTGGATGAACGAATTTTACCAATTCCACTTTGTCGAATTGATGCAGACGGTTCAACCCGCGGACATCCTTTCCATAGGAACCGGCTTCGCGGCGGAAACACGGCGTATAACCGGCATATTTCACCGGCAGGTCTTTCTCTTCAAATGTTTCCTTCCGATGGAAATTCGTGACCGGGACTTCGGCCGTCGGTATCATATACAAATCGTCGCGTGTCGCAACATACATCATATCTTCTTTGTCGGGAATTTGTCCCGTTCCGCGTGCGCTCTCTTTGTTCACAACAATCGGCGCCTGGAGTTCCGTATATCCGTTGAGTGAAGCCTGGTCCAAAAAGAAATTGATAAGGGCGCGCTGCAGCGTTGCCGCTTTCCCCACATAGAACGGGAATCCTGCGCCGGCGACCTTTGATCCGCGTTCAAAATCGATGATGCCGAGTTTGTTGGTGATGTCCCAATGCGGTTTCAGTTCAAAATCTCCTTTGGGTTTCTCACCCCATTCGAAAATGGACTTATTATCATCGGGCGTTGTTCCGATGGGTACCGAAGGGTGCGGAATATTCGGGACGGTGAGCAGAAGTTCTTCAAGTTTTCCGTCGACACTATTCAGTTCTTCGTCGATCTGCTGGATCCGAATCTTTACCGCGTTCATCTCTTCGATCACCGCACCTGCATCTTCACCCGATTTTTTCATCTGACCGACTTTTGCCGATACTTCATTCCGTTTGGCCTTTAATCCTTCCCCTTCACCGATGAGTGTGCGGCGTTGTTGGTCGAGGGCAAGGATGGCATCGATATTATCCTCTGCCTTTTTTAAAGTTATGCCGTTCTTGACGATATCGGCATGTTCACGGATGTATTTTATGTCCAGCATAATGGTTCCTATTGGGTGACTTCGAGCGTTACTAAAATTCCGGTTGCATTGAGCGTTTTATACTGCACTTTTTCCGATGAGATCACTTTCACCTTGCCGTTTGAAGGGAGATACACATGTTCGAGGATCCCGCTTGTTTGTTCCGCAGCATTATTCACACAGATATATTTTTCACTCATTTTTGCCGGTGCTTTTCCTTTTGATGTCTCGCCAAAATATCCTGCGATGATCATTGGATACTCTTCCACAGATTTTTGGATCGAAAGAATTTCATACACTTGTTTCACACGCTCGCTGAGGTCTTCATCATCAAGATCCGTCGATGCAAACGCCATCGGTTTCAATCCCATTTCAAAAACGCCGAACGACATTGAACGTCTTGTTTTCCCTTTTCCCGTCGGCAGCACGTATGCATTCGATTGGAGCATCGGATACATGCAAAACAGCGCATTGCCGGAATCCCAACCCTGATAGTATCGTGCTTTGGCAAATGTTCCGCGCATATCCAGATATTTCAGCAGTTCTGTGAATGCATCATACTCGGGTTTCGATTCGGTTGCCCGGATGATCTGCTGAACGGCAACGAGTTCTGCTCCGGTCGCTTTCACCCATTCAGCAAATTTCTTCACATCGCTCTTATCTTTCAAACCGTGCTGTGCATTGATTGACAGCATTTTGAATTGATTCGTCAGCGCCTTCGATGAACCTTTCAGTTCCCCCGATCCATCAGCCGCTTTTTCCGATGAGGAACACGATGCGAAAAATAGTGCGGCCAGAATGGTAATACTGCCAAGAATTATTTTTTTCATATCAGTTAAGATGGATCCCTGTTAGTTCTTCCTGAAGCAACTTTACTCCTTGTGTAATGTTCATCGGGTTATACCCGAACGTGCGTTTTGCCTTTTCAATGATGAATGTTGTATGCAAGGGGCGTTGCGCTAATTGCTGCAGATCTGCCGATTGTACTTTGTTGACGAGCGCCGTATCATAACCGAATATTTCAGCGGTACGCACGGCAAAATCGAACCGGCTGACCGGTTCTGCCCCCGCAACATGAAAGATCCCTTTTGCATCGACTTCGATGCATTGTTTCATTGCCGTCGCAAGATCGTGAACATGCGTGGGATTGCTGATCTGATCGGCTGCACATCGGACCGGCTTCTTCTCGTGCAGATTGTTGATCACCC
>CAJBTU010000303.1 GCA_903958625.1 uncultured Ignavibacteriota bacterium
AATATAACCGATGATTAAACCGACAGCGAAAGCAATCATTACCTACCTTAGTTTATTACTGGAATTCCATATTAGATAAGGAAGTTTACAGGAAAGTGCAAGTCGGAAATTTCAATCCGCATAATTCGGAGTGTGGATTCTGGATAAATGAAAAAATTCAAGCGGCAACATGCACTTGTGAAAATCTTTCATCATCGATAATCCCCTTTTCTTTTACCGAATGAAGGATATCAATGATCGGAGCAGCCTCAAAAAAATGCATTAAATGGTTCCGCAATTTTGCGGCATTCGCTTCACCTTTTAAATATCCGATGTAGAATTTCCGCATTTCAATCACGGCGCGTTTTTCACCTTTGTGTTCAACCGAAAGAGTGAGCAGTTCTACACATTTATCGATCCGCTCAGCAAGCGATCGTTTCGGTGTAAGTTCTCCCGTGGCAAAATAATGTTTCGTGTCGGCAAAGATCCATGGATTATCAATCGCTCCCCGTCCGATCATCACACCGTCGCATCCGGTATCTTCGAATACTTCTTTGATCTGTTTCGGTTCTACCAGACTGCCGTTCACAAATACCGGCATTCGTACCGCCTGCTTCACTTTGGAAATCCAGGTATAGTCCGGATCACCGCTATGTCCCTGCGATCGTGTACGGCAATGAACCGTAAGGCCCTGCACACCAATCCCTTCCAGCATCTTTGCAACCTCAACGATCTTGATCGAATGTTCATCCCAGCCGAGTCGGGTTTTTACCGTTACCGGAAGGCTGGTTGATTTCACCACGTTCGCAACGATCCGTCCCATGCGCGGAAGATCCTTCAGCAAGCCTGCACCGGCACCCCGGCCGGCAACTTTTTTCACCCAGCAGCCGCAGTTGATGTCGATCAGGTCCGGATTGAGCGTATCCGCCATTTGCGCGGCTCCTTCCATGGCATTCTCATCACCGCCATAGAGCTGAATTCCAAATACACGTTCCTCTTCAAGGAACCTCATCTTCTCAAACGTTTTTTTGTTGTTACGCACCAATCCGTCCGAATTGACGAATTCCGAATACATGATATCCGCACCAAGCCTTTTGCACACCAGCCGAAACGGCATGTCCGTCACGTCTTCCATCGGCGCAAGGATCAAAGGACGTTCAATATGTATTTTCCCAATGTTCATTTCTGTCTTAGTGCAGTCTGGCTTTAGCTCAGGTCTGCTGAGTGATTTTCTAATTTGATTTAATGTGCTGAACAATGAATTCAGCGAACTGTTTCGTCCCCACGTTTGATGCCGGATTCAGATCCTTTGTCACTTCTTTGGGATTCCTCAATGTTTCGCGGATAGCTTTATAGATTTTCTCTGCAGCGATATGTTCACCAATATGATCCAGCATCATAGCCGAAGCAAGGATCAGTGCGGATGGATTAGCAATGTCCTTTCCGGCAATATCCGGCGCGCTGCCATGCACCGCTTCAAAAATTGCTGCATCCTTTCCAATATTCGCCCCGGGAGCAACGCCGAGTCCGCCGACCAATCCAGAACAGAGATCGGAAAGAATGTCGCCGAACAAATTCGTTGTAACGATCACATCATATTGATTCGGATTCAATACGAGCTGCATCGCCATATTGTCGATGATTACATCGTTGCATTGTATATCGGGAAACTCTTCCGCTACCTTTTTCGCTACTTCAAGGAAAAGACCTCCGGTGAATTTCATGATATTCGCTTTATGGACGATCGAAACTTTCTTCCGGTTGAATTTTCTAGCATAGTCAAATGCGGCACGCACTATACGTTCACTGCCGTAACGCGTAATAATGCCGATCGTTTCAGCAGCACTCTTTTGAGCGTCAATGTAATGCTCGATCCCCGAATAAAATTCTTCGATATTTTCGCGGAACATGACAATATCAACATCGCTGTACCGTGACGGAACGCCTTCAAACGATTTGGCCGGACGCAGATTGATATAAAGGTCGAATTCCTTTCGCAACGCTACATTCACGCTGCGGAATCCTTTTCCCAATTGCGTTGTCAAAGGACCTTTCAATGCCACTTTGTTCTGTGATAATGAAGCAATAGTTTGCTCAGGAATAGGATCCTTATGCTTGTCAATTCCTGCCATTCCGGCAAATTGTTCATCCCACCGGATATCAACACCTGTCGCTTCGATCACACGAACAGTTGCTTCCGTAATACTCGGACCTATTCCATCTCCAGGAATGAGTGTAATATTGTGCATTCTTCTCCTATGACTCAAAATTTAATAAATATAAGAATTTTTAGAGTCTGAACAAAGAAGAGAGCTCCGTTCAAAAAATCACCTTTGTTAAACGGCAAAATTTCGGTACCTTTAAAAGATTTATTAACAACAATTTGTGAAAATTTGAAAAAATATCTATCGTTTATTAAAATTGAACATACGCTCTTCTCGCTTCCCATGATCTACAGCGGTGTGTTCCTGGCTTCGAAAGAAAGACCCCAAATTCTACTACTGGTACTCGTCCTTACGGCGGCTGTCGGCGCACGACTTGTCGCCATGACCCTGAATCGCATTATTGACCGGGAAATCGACAGACACAATCCCCGCACAATCAAACGAGAACTCCCCAGCGGCACAATGAACTTAAAAGAAAGTTACGGCGTTCTTTTACTTGGATTAGCGCTCTATCTTATCTCGGCGAAAATGATCTCGGATTTTTGCTTCTATCTTTCCCCCATTCCGCTGGTCGTTTTTATCGTATATCCGTATTTAAAACGGTTTACGCCTCTTGCGCATTTTGGCGTTGGCATGGGTTTGGCCATGGGTCCGCTTGGCGGTTTCTTTGCGGTAACAGGTTCCATCGAACATATTGGAATAGCTCTTTTGCTCCCTCTTTTCAATCTATTTTGGGCAACGGGATTTGACATCATCTATTCTACTCTCGATGAAGAGTTCGACAAAAAAGCTGGTTTATTCTCATTTCCGTCACGGTTCGGGAAAAAGAAGGCATTACAGATATCCGGAGTTCTTCATATTTTTGCTTTTTTGGTTCTTCTTGCGCTTGTCCTTTTATCGTTAAAGGCGTTGATCGCATTACCATTCCTGCTGCTGAGCGGATTTCTTCTCTGGTTTGAACAGCATAAAGCGGAAGATGTCGAACTGGCATTCTTTAAGATCAATATTGTGGTTGGGTTCAGTGTTCTGTTTATGATTCTGATGAGTATATAAACTAATTAAGGCATTAGGGTGAACCTGTTTGTATAATTTCCCCTAATATCAAACACCTTGTTTCGATTACCTGCATTATTATGAAAATAGTTTTAGGCATTACAGGAAGTTCCGGAGCAGTGTACGCTCTCGATTTCCTCAAAAAATCTGAGTCGGATAAATTTCTCGTTGTCAGCAAGTGGGGCAAAGCGTTGCTGAAAGACGAACTGAGTATGGACGAGACTGATCTCGATCCATTCGTCAAACGCAGGTTCGATGACAAGGATCTCACTGCACCGATCGCTTCCGGTTCGAACTTTTTCGATGCGTATGTGATTCTTCCCTGCTCCACATCGACGATCGGAAAGATCGCATCCGGCATTGGCGATACATTGATTACCCGAACTGCACAGGTCGCGTTAAAGGAACGGTTCAAACTGGTGATTTGCGTTCGCGAAACTCCTTTGTCAACATTAACATTGGAACAATTAAGTAAACTTTCCTCCTATGGGGCGATCATCATGCCTATTTCATCGCCGCTGTACTTCGTTCCGAAAAGCGTCGATGAATATATCGGTGCCTTTACGGATAAAGTTCTCGGTGCTATTGGGGAAAAACGGGGCAAGGGCTGGAGAGCAGAAGAGTTTGAATAATAACCGAAACAGACGATCACTAAAATAATATTACTGAAAACTGACAATGTTCGATAACCTGCAGGATTTTGTAAAGCATCTAGAAAAGAACGGCGAACTTCACCGCGTGAAAGTTGAAGTCGATCCCGAATTAGAGATTACTGAGATAGCAACCCGTGCGTTGAAT
>CAJBTU010000304.1 GCA_903958625.1 uncultured Ignavibacteriota bacterium
AATCCCGCTGGACAGTCTGGCACCGTCGAACTGCACGGAGTATGCTCCTGCTTCTTTCACTTCGCTGATTAATGTTGATACTTCTCTGCCGATCGCATCGTAGATCTTTAAAGTGGTAAAGCTATTTGCTGAGAGCTGATAGCTGATTGCTGTTGTGGGATTAAACGGATTCGGATAATTCTGCTCGAGTGCAAATACTTTCGGTGCAGTAGCAGCGGTTACTTCTACGATTTGCGAATATTCGAACTTGCCGTCACGGTCGATCTGCTTTAACCGGTACGATGTTTTTCCTGAAGCGGAGTTGTCGACAAATGTATATGACTTCGGCGCGTTTGTAGTTCCGTTACCTTCCACGAAGCCTATCTTGCTCCACATATTATCTGATTGCTGAGGGCTGAGAGCTGAACGCTGTATTTCAAAGCCGTAATTGTTTACTTCGGTTGCCGTTTTCCAGTTCAGAGTGATGCCGTTTTTTGCGGGCGAAGCGGTAAATGAGACCAATTCGACGGGAAGAGGAACGGATTGACGGTACCGCGCAACGGCAATATCGACATTGCCCCCCGCATACCCTGCCGCAATAATGGCACCGTTTGATTGTATCGCCGCACAGACCGCCTGTGCACTCACCGTCTCATTTCCGAATGCCGTTATTACTTTGCCGCTTGTACCGAATGTCGCATCAAGAAATCCGCTTGTAGTAAAACGCACGAGTGCAAAATCGTAGGTAAAATAGATATTGCTTTTCATAACAATGCCGGCAACGACGATCTTTCCGTCGGACTGGATCGCAACGCTTTGTCCGGCATCGTAGCCGTTGAAGATGATATCGGTGGTCGCTTTTCCGTCAAGATTGAACGTTGGATCAAGCACACCGGATGCATCATACCGCACAACGGCAAAATCTGTACTCGTCATAGCGGCGGATCCGGCAACAACAATCTTTCCGTCCGATTGTATTGCGACCGATTTTCCGTTGTCATCACCCGAGCCGACGGCGGTCGTTACAATGCCTGCCGTACCGAATGTGTTGTCCAGCGTACCATCCGTGTTGTAACGGACAACGGCAAAATCTTTATTGGTCAATTTAACGGTGCCGGCTACCACAATCTTCCCGTCGGATTGAATAGCTGCACTCATGCCATAATCCTCATTCCCGCCGATAGAGGTGGTCAATTTTCCGTCCCCGCTGAACGTATTGTCAAGCGAACCATCCGTGTTGTAACGGACTACGGCTACATGGTAGTAATGAACGCTGGATATGGTCGTATCGGAATAACCTGCTGCAACGATCTTACCGTCGGACTGCAGTACGATACTTCGGCATTCATCGTATCCTGAAGAAGTGCGGACAAATGTGGTCACTCTGCCGTTTATGCCGAACGTGCTGTCCACCACACCGTTGGACTTAAAACGAATGATGGCAAAATAACTTCTGCTGCCGTCCGTATTTTGAGCCGATCCACCAAGAATTATTTTACCGTCGGCCTGGATTACAGCCGCCACCGCTGTGCATGAATATGTTTCGATAGATGCAAGCACTTTACCGTCGGCATCAAACGATGTATCCAGCGTGCCGTTTGTGTTGTACCGTACCGCGCTGAAATAGAATTTGTCAATTACGTAAGTTTGTCCTGCAACAACAATCTTTCCGTCCGGCTGAACCAGTACGCTTGCGCCATAATCCTGCGATCCGCCGATTGCCGTTGTCACTTTACCTACGGAATTGAACGAACTGTCGATAATGCCATCCTGCGCCTGCAGGCTTGTAAGAATAACGATGCAACTGATGATTAAAATATATTTTTTCACTGTGCATCCTCCGGATAATAAATGATTTTCCATTGCCGTCATATTCCTGAATGGCTCAGGGATCGCTTTCCGGAATGGAAATGCGGAATAAAAAAACAAAACGGCATACCACTCGTGTAGAATGAACGGTATGCCGTATAAAACTATTTAACAAGGAGCATCTTCTTTGTGACGGAAAATATCTTGCTTCCGTTCTGCACCGTCACCGCTTCGATACGATAAATATAGAGGCCTGTTGACAGGTGTGATGCATCAAACGTCCGCTCGTGGAATCCGGCCGGCTCAATCCCGTTCACCAGTGTTGCCACGTGCTGACCAAGAATGCTATACACCGAGATTTTCACCCTGCTCTGTTCGGGAATGCCGTAGCGGATGACGGTTGTCGGATTGAATGGATTCGGATAGTTCTGTTCCATAACGAATCCGTTTGGAATTATGGAATTGTTCCGTTCCGCTACGCCGGTCGGGCGTAAATATTTTCTGTTGGTGCTGTAGAAAAGGAAGCCGACCGAACCGGTCTGCGTAACGGAATCGACCGTCATCACATACGGCGGATTGTTGGCGATGCGGGTCGGAGAGATCCTGCGGTTCGTATCGCCCGGCGTATCCTGGAACACGCGGACGTACGACAGCGTGTCGTTTACGGCATTCAGTGTATTCTGCAAATTAAAGGTCAATTTTGCCTTGAATGTTGCGAGCGTTGTTCCAAACAGCAAATCTATCGGATATTTCAGCGTGAGCGTGGTATCAAAACCCGCTTTCCCCATATCATTTTGGAGTCCGCTGTTGTCTGTTTGAAGCAATACAAATGTCCTCTTTCCCCAATCATTGTTCCCGCCGTTCGCCGTTGCCTGTGAGAAGACCGCTTTCATCGGAATCCCAGCACCAGCAAAGTCCATCGTGTCTGTTTGCTGTGCCCGTATCATTTTGAGTGCCTTGCGTTCAAAGTAGAGATCGAGCGAGGATGAGTAGAATCCTTCGGTACCTTGAACCTTCAGTGAAGAACTTCCCGCCTGAAAACGGACGGATAATGCGCCGGGCAAAATGCTCGCCAGTAAAGCTCTATCGCTCGCCATCGTATCGATCACCGCAATGCCTTCAACAATATGGGTATCGGGTAATGCCGGTGACGCTACGGCATAGAACGATTTTACATGCCATAATATTTTCGAGAAGATGATCTTCGGCACACCGTTCACCGCCATATAACCGCTGTCAAGGCCGTACCCGCGTTCATCTCCGGTGCGCATCACTCCGTTCAACGGAATCCGCAGCTGCTTGAACAATGCCAGCGACCCTTTGAAATATTTGATGCTGAGAGTATTGGCTGCAACACCCGATATATTGCTTTGCAGACAGTGCAGTTTTGTTTTTACAGAATCCCACCGGTATTCAAGGTAGGCCAATTCTCCGCCGAGCGTTACAGGCCCGTTCGGATTGAAAAAGATCAGCGTATCAAGTTTGAACCGTGCCGACGGTACCGGCTGGAAACCGCCGGACATGACGTTGAGCATGAGCGGCACATCGATGTTATTGGCGCGCGCGATCACCTGTGCCGTAAACTGACTTGGCGTGTTCTGCTGCGGCATGTATTGGATCATCACTTTTTGCTGAACGGCACCCTGAACGGGTGTGAGCGTCAGCATCGTTTGCCACACACTGGTCCCCGGCAATTTTACTTTGAACAACGCAGCATAGCCGGGAGTGATCTGAACATTCCCGGAGATCGGTACGGTACTCATCACAAAGAAGGAATCGATCTTGTAATTGCCGAATGAAACATTGTTGAAATACAACTGGTTCGGCGACAACGTGAGCGGTACGGTATTATCGACCGGCGAATTTGATGAGAAGAATCGGAAAACCGAAATTCCGTTCTGCCGTACCGAATCGATGATGAGCGTTGACGGATTGACAAAACTCAGCCGTGCGGAAGAGACCTTGCGCAAAACCGGATCCGCAGCCGTCTGCTGATACACGCGGATGTTCTTCACACTGTCATTTCCCATCATCAGCAGTTTCTGCACATTCAGCTTCAATTTTGCGTTGTACGATGACATTGTGCCGCCGAAGTACAATTCTATGGGATACGCCATACGCAGCGTTGTATCGCCGGCCGGAAAACGCATGGTGTCCCTTATACTGTGCATTAGTGTTCCGGAAACAATATTCTTTCCCCAGAACAGATTGCCGCGGTTGGGAACAGACTGTGAAAAGAGCGACGTCGCCGGCATCAATGGAAGCGGGAAAACGACACTGTCCGCCTGCGGCGATGTTATAAAGTTATATTCGTTCTCATCCTTCCAGACACGGATCACCGCGGAGTAGATGCCGACATTGTTCTGAACGATCATGGATGAACTTGTACCGTCGAAATGGAGTGTCCGTATCTGGTTGCCGATAAGCGCGCGGAATTGCGGATCGCTGCGCATGGTATCGATCACGGCAATACCTTCCACATATGTGCTGTCGTTAAGGATATTTGTTGGATAGAACGATTTTGTGTGCCACATGATCTGTTTGAATCTCAGTTTCGGCACGTTTTGAACGGCAATATATCCCGTATCAACACCGTACACCCGTTCATCGCCGTTCCTGCCGTTGGCGTGCTGCACCAATCCGAACGAAAGGAGCGATCCCTGATAGAGCCTGAACGTAAGGTCTGTAGGAGTAATATTGGCAAGGGTCGTTGTCTGTCCGCGCCCTCTGGTAACACTGTCGGCCCAATGGTATGCCGTATACGCAAACACATTCGACAGTGGCAGCATTTCCGGTCCGTCCGCCGGAGTATAGATGAGACTGTCGAGCTTAAACTGTATGATCTCCGCTGATGACGGCGTTGGTACCGGTGGTGTCTGCACACTATCGGCGATCACGGTATCGGAAAATGCAACGAACATATCTCCAAAAACATTCGCCTGTGCTGCAACGGCGGACGAACCACCGGCGGCAATATCATAATGCGTAAAGACCATGAATGTTATTGCCGTATTGGCAGGGATGAGATACGCGCTGGAATCGCGCTTCGTCATTTCGATCTTTGCGAAGCCGGCGGCATTGAACGGATCCTGACTCGATACGCTTGCATCGGTGCCGTACGGCGCCTGCGGCGAAATGCCTAAACCGAATTGCGTATGGAATACATTCGTGTTGGTCAGACTGTCCCGTCTCGTTGCTGCTTTCAGGAGCCAATGCAGTCTGCGCGCCTGCGCGGTCTTGTTCCGAATGGTGTAGAGACAACCGATAGAGCCGATGTTGCTGGCCGGCACGACCACCGGCGAACCGCCGGATGTGGAACGGAATGAACCGAATATTTTCGAGATAAGAGTGCGTCCATCCGTATGAAGCGGATCAACGAACAATTTTGCATTCATTGTCGCGCCGCTCAGCGTTCTGCTGACAATAATGGAATCCCGGTTACGCAGCGTATCAAGGGCCAGCGGAAATGTTACATCCTGCTTCGTGCTGAAATCGGTAATCTGCGTCCGCACATTCACCGAATTGATGTAATGCGGAACAAGCTGTGTGGCTCGTATTTCGAACACGGGATTGCCCTGCGCATTCAGAGTGTCGGAATATATCAGTGTCAATATTCCAATGATGATGGAAAGAAATGTTTTTGATGTATTCACGTTGCCTCCTTTATGTGAATTGATATTGAACTATTTGACAACAATTACGTTTTGCGAATAAAATATTTATCGCTTTGAGCAAACAGAAGAGTGTGCGGTGATCATCCTTCTGCCACCGCCAAGCGGTCCGTTTAGAAAAGGTCTTATCGCAATTTCATTTTTTTCTCAAAACGTCTGGAACTAGTAGAGTCTGGCAAAAAGCGAATACGTTATTGTGAATTCCCCGAATACTCATGGAAGCATTTTATTACACGAGCACTGAACATTTCTCAATTAAATTCTTTGGTATCCATTACAATAATCATACCAAATGGTCTTTAATGTTTTCCGCCAAATTTTGGCACTTTCTAATTCGATTATTACAATTGTTTACAAAGGGTGTAAATAATAGTGGACAATTAAAAGATTGATCATCAAAATCCATACATCACAATCAGATATGTCCCTTTCACTATCTTCCATAGTCGAAAAAGAGAAATAAAAAACCCGCCAGGCGGCGGGTAGTATTTAATCTAGATTTTTCA
>CAJBTU010000305.1 GCA_903958625.1 uncultured Ignavibacteriota bacterium
CGGGATGGAAGGAAGTAGAGTGGAACGGATCAGCGTCGAGTTCGGGAATTTATTTTTACAAACTCGAAGCGGGAGGTTTTACAGAGGTAAAGAAATTAATGCTGTTGAAATAGAATATGTAGGGCCGGATGGGAGAATGGCAACATCCCCGTAATCTAAAAGATTACGGGGATGTACGTCTATCGCGATACCAAGCATAGGAAAAAGCTTTTGAAGTAATAACCACTTGAATAAGGAGTGCGATGTATGAAAACGATGATAAAATGTGTGGCAACATTTTCATTGGTCTCGCAATTTGTTTTAGGACAATGGGAGAATATTTTGCCAAATGAATACTATACATGGTATGATGGCATTTTCATCCTTAATAAAGATACTGCAGTTGCTGTGGGAGGAGATGGTGTCATCGCTCGAACAACCGATGGAGGCACAAACTGGATTCAGATTGCCAAAGGCACAGTTCCTCCACTTCATACCGTTTGGTTTGTTAATGCAGACACCGGTTATGCCGCTGGTGATGGAATACTAAAAAGTACAGACGGAGGTTTAACGTGGAAGAAGCAAATTTCTTGGTGGGGACTTTGGTCAATGTGTTTTATTAATGTTTCGACTGGATTCGCCGTTGGTTATGATGGTGTAATTCTTAAAACAACCAATGGAGGTTTAAACTGGGAGGCACAATCTCGCTGGAATAGCTACACGTTACAGCGGATCTTTTTTCTCAATTCTAAAATCGGTTTCATCGTCGGGGAAAAATTAGTGCTGAAAACAACTGATGGCGGTAAAACGTGGTCGATAGTCTACAACACTTCGAAATGGCCTGTCTCTGTCCATTTCCCAAGCGAATCTACGGGATATGTAACAATCATGGATGGCACTATCATCAAAACCACCAACGGAGGGAAAGACTGGCAACAATTATCCTACCAAAACCCTGATCGTTTTGGTGATATCTATTTCTTCAACGATTCGGTGGGATTCGCTGCATCGTTTAGTGAGATTGTCAAAACGACCAATGGCGGTTCAACGTGGGAAATAATCAACTGCGGAACTCGACGATCCTTTACCGAAATTCATTTTCTCGATTCAAAGATTGGATATGCAGTAGGTCAGGATTGCACAATCTTGAATACGACCGATGGCGGAACAACGTGGAAAATACAAAGTCCGCGTATTTCCTCGAGAAGCTTTGATGTGCATTCGCTTATAGTGAGTGGCGCAAATCTTTTTGCTGGAACCGAAGACGGTATCTTCCGTTCCTCAGACAATGGCGAAATCTGGACTGCCGTAAATAATGGATTGCCGAAGAATGGTAATGTCTATTATCCAATCAACTCGTTTGCCATCTTAGGGTCAAAAATATTTGTGGGGTGGGGTGAGACTGATCAATATCGCGGGACTACAATTGGAGGCGTTGTCATTTCTACCAATGATGGTATAAGTTGGACTGCCTATGATACAGGGTTGTCTAATACTTGTATCAATACGATTACTATCTCTGAGTCATATCTCTTTGCCGGAACTGATAGCGGTATATACCGCTCCCCAATCAATGAATCCAATTGGACAATGACAACTCTCGATACTGTTTCTGTCTCATCATTTGCTGTCAACGGCAACACTCTGTATGCGGGAACGGATAAGGGGGTTTTTCTTTCCACTAATATTGGTGCTACTTGGACTTATGTCGGATTAACTAACATACATGCTCTAATTGCTATCCCAAAAATATCAGGCGACCCGATAATATACGCAGCAAGACATTTGCCATTTATGTCGGGAGATGGTGGTGAAGTCTGTCGCTCTACAAACAACGGCGCATCATGGCAAATTACTGTGTTGGATCTTATTTCATCACTCGCCTTTGCCGATACCATAGTTTTTGCAGGATTGGCAGGTGATGGCACATCCAATGTTTACAGTAATCCAATATTGAACAAAGGGCTGGAAGGTGGAAAGATACTTTGTTCAATCGATAATGGTGCTACTTGGAATGGTGTCGATGCTAACTTAACTGAAGGAGTGAGTATCTCATCTCTTGCTATTATGGGCAATAATCTTTTTTGCGGGGCGCATTCCAGCGGCGCACCTGGAGATGGTGTATGGCGCAGACCACTTTCAGAAATGATTAAAACATCTACATGGGTCATAAATCCTACCAATGGCCATTCATACAAAGTTATTGAGTGCGGCACGTGGCAACAGTGTCACAACACAGCCATTGTACAATCTGCCAATCTCGTAACAATTCGCAACAAAGCAGAACAGGATTGGCTTATCTCAACATTTGGTGCCAATGAATGGTTCTGGATTGGTCTCACGGACCAAGTTCAGGAAACAAATTTTGTTTGGATGAGCAGAGAACCACTGACGTACACTAACTGGGCAGAAGGAGAACCCAACAATTTTTGGGATGGTGGAGAACATTGGGTTGTGATGAACTGGGGTACGGGTGGCACCTGGAATGATCTTGGTCTTAACAGCGGCGAATGGAGTTCCGTTACTCGGGCCGTAATTGAACGGATCGGATCTACCAATATATCACGAGATGAATCTGTAAATATTCCATCATGTTTCGATCTCTTTCAGAATTACCCCAACCCCTTCAATCCTACAACAACAATTCGCTATGCTCTCCCCTCTTCCGCAAATGTGAAACTGACAATTCACGACATTCTCGGAAGAGAGATAACAACATTAGTGAACGAAGAACAATCCGCGGGATGGAAGGAAGTAGAGTGGAACGGATCAGCGTCGAGTTCGGGAATTTATTTTTACAAACTCGAAGCGGGAGGTTTTACAGAGGTAAAGAAATTAATGCTGTTGAAATAGAATATGTAGGGCCGGATGGGAGAATGGC
>CAJBTU010000306.1 GCA_903958625.1 uncultured Ignavibacteriota bacterium
AACGGCGGCAAATTTGGATACGGTGAAAATTTTCACCACGGCAAAGAACGGTGCAGCGCAATCGCTGGCGGCTTTATCCGTCACTCAGCAGACAAAACCGATCTTCACTCCGCTTGATACGGCGTTCACCGTCACCGTTGCCGATATCGGAGGAAATCCGGTGGACAGCGCACTGGTACGCTTCAGTATCGCTTCTGTTCCATCCGGCACCACCGATACGGCATTAAGCAATACGGTTGCTCTTACCGATTCGCTCGGTCGCGCTTCAACAATACTTACGCTTGGCAGCAGGGTCGGTCTCTATCGCGTCCACGCACTGGTGAACGGCGTAACCGACACGGCAAAATTCTCTGCGCAGGCTTCCGTCGGCGCTGTAGCAAGCATCAACAAACTCAGCGGCGACAATCAAATGGCGGTGAACGGTCAGCCTCTGACCGATCCGTTCCAGATCTCGGTGTTCGATGCGGGGGGCAATCCAATTCCCGGCGATACGGTCGAGTTCAAACTGCAGTCCAATGCGTTCGGCGCCGTGCTGAGCAAAACCATCGTGCCGACCGACGCATTAGGTCAGGCCTCAACAATGCTTACGCTCGGAACCAGAACCGGTCTCTATGCCGTCTCCGCCCGGTCAACAAAACTTTCCGGTCCGCTGCAGTTTACCGCAACGGCCGTTGCCGGGGCAGCGTCATCGCTTGCAGAGATGCAGGGGAACAATCAATCAATGCCGATCGGTTCAACGCTCGCTTCGGACTTTGTTGTGCGCGTGCTTGATGCGAACGGAAATTACGTGAAAGGAACCGCGGTAACATTTGCGATTGATACCGTGCCGAATCCGAACGCCGCGGGCCATACGCTTTCCAGATTCTCCGATGTCAGCGATGATTCCGGCCTTGCGTCAACCAGCTTCACGCTCGGAAACAAGACCGGCGATTATGTGGTAAATGCCAGAGTCAACGGTATTCCCGCCTACTCGTTCAGGGCAAATGCTAAGTCGGGCTCTGCGGTCACCTTTGCGGAAATTACCGGAAGCAACCAGACCGTGCCGATCATTACGCCGCTGCAGAATGACTTTGTGGTCCGGGTGCTCGATATCGGCGGAAACAGCGTTGCCAATGCACCGGTTCAATTCACCATCGAATCCGTACCGGCAAATGCAACCGGACAGCGGCTGACGATCAACTCGGCGTCATCCGATGCAAACGGCCTGGCCCGCGCATCGTTCACTGTCGGTAATAAGGTCGGAACATACACCATTAAAGCGCGCAGCTCCGGAATTCCTGATACCGTCTTCACGGCAACGGCAACGCACGGTGCGGCTGTCGCAATGATTCCGAGTGCCGGATTGAATCAGACAAAACCGATCCTTTCCAAACTTGATGTTCCGTTCACCATCCGTGTTGTCGATATCGGCGACAATGCCGTACCGTTCAAGAATGTGCTCTTCACTATCACGGAGAAACCGGCCGGAGATACCAGTGCGAACCTGAGCAGTACGAACACCGGCACCGATTCGTCCGGCACCGCTCTCACGCAATTAACGCTCGGCAGCAAGGTCGGCACTTACAGCGTGAAGGCCGTCATCTCCACTCCGCTGGCTGAAGCACGGCTCATCGGCGGCAAACGTTCGTTCAGTGATGCTGTTGAACAGGCCGCACTGGAAACAACATTCACCGCTCAGGCAACTCATGGTGCGGCGGCGGCATTCGTCAACGTAATGGGAGATCAGCAGGTCAATCCGACCGGAACCATGCTTGACACGGCGTTCGCTCTAACCATACACGACATCGGCGGAAATTATGTTCCGAATGCAAGCGTCCGTTTTGCAATCACCGGCACGCCGGCTAATGCAACCGGACAATCGCTGAAGGATACGCTCGTTGCATCCGATTCGCTTGGTAACGCCTCAACGATCTTTACCATTGGGGACCGCGAAGGTACGTATGCTGTTACGGCATCAGTTTCCGGCAGCGTATCAACACTCTTTACAACTAACGGCTACTATGTCTATGGCGATCCGAACAACGATGCCAGCGTGAATATTGCGGATATTACAACCATCATCGACCAGATCAACGGCAAGAGCGCGTTTACTTTTGCCGATTCGATAAAGGCCGATTTGAATAAAGACGGTAACATCGATACGTCGGATGTCAATTCGCTGGTCGGCACTATTTTGGACCGGCCGGTATCATTCCTCACGCTCCCGCCGTTCATACCGAATGGTGCAGCGTTGAATAAAGACGGCAGCAAACCGGAACTGCCGGCATCGAGAAAATTCTTTACCGGAGCGAAGACGCAGTTCGAAGCAACTCCGCAGGGCTTGCGCCTGAATATGGAGAACACGATTGCCGTCCGCGGTATCGAGGTCCACATCCTGCTGAAGGATACCACGGTGAATGTGACCAACGCAAATTACGTCTTCTCGCGTGCAGAACAGATGAACGTGGTGGTCAAAACATCGAGCCGCGAGATTCGCCTGCTTGCTTATAGCAATGTAAATGCGGAGATTCAACCCGGAGAAGGTACCTTGCTGCGTATCCCGAAGATCACTTCCGCCAGTCAGATTGAAACTACGCAAGTAATCCTTTCGGTTGCCTCGAATGCCGCCGTAACGCCGGAAGCGATCGTCGTTGCTTCAACGCCGGGAAAATATCCAACGACATACAGGTTGGAACAGAACTATCCGAATCCGTTCAACGGCTCAACAATCATCCAGTACGAGATACCGGATACCAGAACAACGGAATCGAAGATCGCGATACAGATCTTCAACGTGCTGGGTCAGAAAGTGAAAACGCTGATCAACGCTCCGCACGATCCGGGTCAATACAAGATCACATGGAACGGAACGGACGAAAGCGGTGTTCAAGTTGCGTCCGGAATTTATTTCTATCGATTGATATCGAAGAGCCACCTTACAACAAAGAAGATGATCTATGTCAAATAACCATTTCATAAAAACTCTCTTGATCTATACCGTCATCGCATCACTGCTTCTGTCCGGATGCGCCGGAGCAAGCACGGCGCAAAAAGGTGTGAACTATATTTATACCTATGCCATGAAAGAACCGGTGAAGAGCGATCAGCTGATCTTCCGGGACAATTACATCTACATTCAGTTCAACATCGACCAGTCGGCGATCAGTTTTCAGATGCAGAATCTCTCCGGCGCATCGATGTCCATCGTCTGGGAAAAGGTCTCCATCGGCGTAAATAAGCGGACCTTTTCCGTGCGGAACACCGGCAATTTCTACTCCCTCGGTCAGGAATTCTCCTCTTCCGTGGTGATTCCGCCGCTCGGATATATACGCGAGACGATCATCCCCAGGGAGAACATCTATATGGAAAAAGGGGGATGGGTGGAGAAAGATCTGTTCCTCACCAACGACCGGGGATATCCGAAGGTGAAAAAAGCGATCGCAAGTTTTGTGGGAAGCGAGGTCACGCTCTCCATTCCGGTAAAAGTGGGGGAGATCGTTGTGGATTATCCCTTCACGTTCAGCGTAAGCAAGATATCGGCGCTCCCGGCACGTCTGCTTCCGCCGGTGAAAGAAAGGCCGCCGGTGCCAAAGACACCCTTTATTGAAGCAGCCATGGGAAGCAGTGTGGTTCCAGTCGTTATTGCTGCCGGTGTGCTTGGTGTGGCAATCTACCTGCTTTCGCAGAAAAAGACCCCTGCGGCAGACTTATGAGAGAAATTTAATACCAATTACATTGCCCGAATCGGTCAGGACATGTATATTTGTACCAGAAGTAAGCGTAATCGGAACACTTGAAGGAACTATTATTATGAAAAAGATCATTTTTATACTTTCGCTCTCCATCATGCTCGTCGGCTGCTCAAACGCACCGGTCGCCATGAAATCCAATAAGAAATATTTCGCACCGGTGAAGACACTTGCGCAAAAGCCGGTCACGCAGAACAACAAAATGGCTTCAGCTTCTGTGGCAAAAGAGCTTTCCGAAAAAGAGACGATGATTGAATTGCTGAAGAAAGAGAACCAGCAGCTGCGCGACCGTGTGGCAAAACTGGAAAAACGTCTTTCCATCATCCAGTCGTAAATAAATTTGTCATGGCCTGCGGTTCAACGCAGGGTTCTATGACATTGGGGGAAAACCGCCGCTCACAAAGCGGCGGTTTTTTTTGTCTGTTATTCTAGTACTTGTTCTCTGTATTATGGCGGTTACGCTCCCCTTTTTATTGAGATACCGTCGCTGTCACAACATTATTCACAACGGACCGGATGACAATGGGAATGTTTAGCCGATATTTATTTGATAAATAATAATTCGCACCGGTTTCTAATGTTGAGGAACAGGTAAATGTAAACAAGAGCGTTGATGAACCGGAGGCAACGGCAATTGGTTTTCCCCCTTCAACCGCCATTAATCGGTATGTTTTTTCACAACTGCTTACCTTCATATTTGTTGCCGTGCAAATCTCTGTATTTCCTTTGAACAGGAAGAAGAGCATTTGGGGGTCTATTTCTAAATTCCAATCCTCTAAATCTTTCGGGTATGACGAATATCTCTTTTCTTCTACTGAATCCTTGAGACTTTCGTTTTGAATAATCACCCTTCCCCCTTTTTTAATGATACCGGTAACGGTTTGAAGTATGGTGTCGGTGGAATTAGCCTCCGTAAAGAAGCTTTGGAACATTTCGGTTGAGAGATAGTAATCGTTCATAATATTTTTTATTTAGTTGGTGAATGGACAAACAGGCGTGAGTTGTGTTGCGGTTCCCCCATCTGTTTCGAGTTAGTCCTGAAGCGTTATTATTCGTTTAATGAAAGATTGTTCAGAATGATGCGGTTTACATAAAGACCGATTGTTCTTAAATTGAATCCATTAATTATCGTGATTATTATTCTGATTCGTTGTTTTTATACCAGGTTTCCTGTATATCCCAATTCACTTTTATATAATTAATCCGTAACTCCGGATGTTCTTTCATAAATTTATCAACAGCGGCCATTTCCGCTTTGCACGGACTGCACCATATAGCCCAGTATTCTACAAAATGGTAGTTCACATCGTTGGCAATATTATTGAGTGTTATCCTTTGTCCGTCCCTTGTTCTCAATATTTTAATTTCATTCTCAAGCGTATTGCCCTCCAAAACTGTCTCGGAACGCTCAATTGATTTTTGCAATTGCACACTAAAATTGGAAATGTAACCGTTAAGGTTGAATATCTGTTCGCCGGATTCATTGTATACCTTAAATCTGGGGAGCGTAAAGCCGCTTCGTTGAGCTTTTCTGTATATAGAAGAGTCGACGACAAAGGAATACGACGTATCAATTCCTTCTTTCACCAAATACTGACTGATCTTTTCTGCATTCTCCTTGTTCGGTTTCGATATTTGGAATGACAATGGAAAACAACCTTCAAGAGTCACAAACCAGACCACAATCAATACATTGATCAATATTTTTGATGAGCTTTTCATGTGCGGGCATTCATAGCCATATTATTTTTGTGCACTATAATTTCTGCTGCGTTACGGGAAACGATTTTTCCAAATATGGTTTCCGTATATAGCACCGACAATCATAAACCACGGAATTAGAAATAATGCTTTTTCATACGATACGGGACCGAAAAGACCGGACAATTCGAAAAGGCACATTAAAACACCGGTGCCTAAACCCCAGTTCAAGACACCGTTTTTCAGAATAAA
>CAJBTU010000307.1 GCA_903958625.1 uncultured Ignavibacteriota bacterium
AAAAATAGTTATCAGTGTGGTAATATTTAAAATAGAAACTCCCGTTTCGAATTGTTCGGAACGGGAGTTTTTTATTTAATTCACCCTATGATTTTAAAATGTATCCTGATAATTTCTTGTTGTGAAGACTCTCATCTGCTTCCATCGTCCGTTGTGGAACTGATACACGGCTGTTTGCGTCACGGCCCGCGATACCTTCACCACTCCGCCCACCGTCGTCGAATGCGATGCTACCGATGTTACCTGCGTCTGTGAAGCCGGGAATCCAGCCGGGTGTGAGGCAGAATACCGGACCGTATCGGTTCCGCTGACGAACGTCTTTGTTGCGAAATTACTCCGGCTAACATCGTTGGACATGAAACCTGAAGCTAACGAAAGGCCGGTCTGAGCCAATTGCTCTTCTTGCGCTAATGTTGCTGTTTTCATTGAGGATTTGAACATCGATTCATCGGCATTGTTAAAAGCCACAATGTAGAAACCGAATATCAGATACACTCCGGACAGCATGATGATCTTTGATGAGCCCATTATTGTGCTCCTTTAAGATTTTTTGCCGTTATATGATTATTTACCGTCTTCATCTCACTACTAATATACCGCATAGAGGAAAAAATGCAAGGGTTTTGCCGTTAGACTATACTAATAACAGTATTAGAGAGTTCTCATGCTGTGACGTTTTTCACATCGAAGAGTTTTCTCTTCTTATGTCCGGCATTGTCAGTAAAAACAGAAAACCGGGACAATTTCGCCGGTTTTGTGATACTGTGGAATATGAAATATGCTGCGGTATCAAAGCATATTTTTAATCGTGACATCTGAAAAATAGGTTGTCCATTGTCATTCTCTACCCTACGGGTCGTAGACGAGCCGTAGGCGGAATGACATTGGTGTGAGATTTTTCAGATGTCTCTAATCAATTGTTGCCCAATTGTTTGCTGTATTTGCAAAGGCTTAAAGTTTATTCAGGATTTCCTTTTGAATAGGCTATATCAAATGCACACGAAGTGACGCGTATCTTGCCGTCTGTTGAATGTGTCTGTAATGACTTGAAAAAGAGCTTAATTTTTACATTTTTTCCGTTTCCTGTCAGTGTCATTTTTTCCTGAGGGATACTTCCGAGATGCGAATCGCCGAATTCCTGCCGCATCCGCACAGCAAAGGCGTGCAGATCGATCAGTACCGTATCGGCATGTTGCACGCTCCCGGAAAACATCATCAATGAGTCCAAACCGCGCGAAACTCGATAGGAAAAATTCATTCCGGGATATGTATGTTCCTTAGTATTTTCATCAATAAATTGTGCGCGGATAAACGACTGATATCCTTCGATGTCGAGAAGTGCATCCTGTTCAACAATGATCATCATCGTATTGGACATTACTCCCTGCCAAATGTTCACATATTCAATTCCGAATTTCTTCACCACCCGATCGGGGGGAAGATCTTTTATCATACCGTTATCTGTTTGATGCAGATCTTCGGTGAACCATGGGCGAATTGTTCCGTATCCATGCAAGTCGTGCAGGTAAGTCACAATGGAACCGATATTTTTTTCTCTTCGGCGGAGACCGGCGTTACCGTTGCGTGGATTTTTCCGCCGGTCAATATTCCCGCCTGTGTCAGGATCCCTTCCAGCCGCCGGCGCTGGCTCTGTTCGGAAACGGCAAACATGTTCCACGGCCCGGCAATCATCACCAACGATAAGATGAACATCGTCAATGGAATGAGTTTGATATTTTTTTTTCTGCTGAAAATAAAATAAATAATGATCAATGACATCCACACAGCGATCAT
>CAJBTU010000308.1 GCA_903958625.1 uncultured Ignavibacteriota bacterium
CGTTTGGAGCAATTCCTTAAAAAAGTACAACGTCAATATGGTTACGAACAAGTTATCACACCCCATATTGGTCAAAAACAATTATATGTAACATCGGGTCATTATGCAAAATATGGCAAAGATTCGTTCCAACCTATTCACACACCGGCCGAAGGCGAAGAGTTCTTCCTAAAACCAATGAACTGCCCACATCACTGTGAAATGTATAAATTTAAACCTCGTTCGTACAAAGATCTTCCTATTCGTTTTGCTGAATTTGGAACTGTATACCGTTACGAGCAAAGTGGCGAACTTCATGGTTTAACTCGCGTTCGTGGATTTACACAAGATGATGCTCATCTTTTCTGCACTCCCGATCAATTAAAAACAGAATTTTGTAATGTAATCGACATCATTTTCTTAATATTCAAAGCACTCGATTTCAAAGATTTCATTGCACAGTATCGTTACGCGATCCTAACAATAAAGAAAAATATATTGGAAGCGACGAAAACTGGGCAAAAGCCGAAGCTGCTATTATTGAAGCTGCTGCTGAAAAAGGCTTAAAAACCGTTGTTGAAATTGGCGAAGCAGCATTCTATGGTCCCAAATTAGACTTCATGGTGAAAGATGCTTTGGGTCGTAAATGGCAATTAGGAACCATTCAAGTTGATTACAACCTACCAGAACGTTTTGACTTAGAATATATTGGTGCCGACAATCAACGTCACCGTCCGGTAATGATTCACCGTGCTCCCTTTGGTTCAATGGAACGTTTTGTAGCTGTTTTGATCGAACATACAGCCGGAAAATTCCCTTTATGGTTAACGCCTGAACAAGCTGTTGTTATACCGGTGAGCGAAAAATATAATGATTATGCAAAAAATGTTTTGAATTTCCTAAATAATTCCGATATTCGCACCCTGATTGACGACCGAAACGAAAAGATAGGTAAGAAAATAAGGGATAACGAGTTAAAGCGAATTCCGTACCTTCTTATAGTTGGAGAAAAAGAAGAAACAGAGGGAACGATATCGGTCCGGAAGCAAGGTCAGGGAGATTTAGGAAGTATGAAACCGGAAGATTTTATTAATCTTATCCGGAAAGAAGTTGACGAAGCATTAAGTAGAGACTGATTTTCAGTCTCCATGAACAATGAAACGAAATAGAAACAAAAAAGGAGGATTGCGCTATTAATCAGACCAAACCAAAGTGGGCACCCCGTAAGAGAGATGAGCTTCGGGAAAAGTTCAGAATCAATGAAGAGATTCGTGCCCGTGTTGTTAGAGTTGTCGGTGAGAACGTTGAAAATGCAGGTATCGTCAGTCTGCAGGAAGCGCTCAAGATAGCTGAAGACCTTGAAATGGATTTGGTGGAAATTTCCCCCAATGCCGATCCACCAGTTTGCAAGGTGACTGATTACAGCAAGTTCCTATATCAGCAGAGGAAAAAGCAAAAGGAACTTAAAGCTAAGCAGACCAAGATTATTGTAAAAGAAATTCGTTTTGGTCCGCAAACTGACGATCATGATTTCA
>CAJBTU010000309.1 GCA_903958625.1 uncultured Ignavibacteriota bacterium
AATTGCGCGATCAAATTTGGACTTTTTATGAAAGCCATCTTAAAGGTCAGATTGAATGGGAAGATGACGCTTTTCAAGCAGGGCAACAGCTGATTCCCGTCATTCAGGCGAAAATGCGTGCACTACGTAGCGAGCGGAGTCAGCTACAACGCGCATTAGCACCGCTGAGTGTCGAAATGCAATCACGCGATAACTTGGCTTTGGAATGGTTTCAGGGGCGGTTTTTTGCGTAGATCCGGGTAATGATCTTATTATTATTTCAGCGCGTAACAAGGTTGGGAAATATCATGATGAATTTGAGAATCAACTGATCGAGAGTTGTTCTGAGTTGGTACGCAACCATTAATTGAACTGTGAAAACAAAAAAACACAAAGAACATACGCTGTACTCAAAAAAGGAACTCGGGCAGTATCAACTTCTGTTGCCGGTCATTTTACTGGTCACTGTATTTTCCCTTATCCCTCTTCTGCGCGGAATCTATCTCGGATTCACTGATTATCGTCTCGGAGATCCAATATCGTTCAATGGTATCGATAACTATATCCAGTTGTTTAACGATGAGTACTTTTGGAATTCGTTTAAGATTGGAATGGTGTGGACGTTCATTGTTACAGCGCTTCAAGTTTCGCTCGGACTTGGACTCGCTCTTCTGTTGAATACAAAAATACGCTTTACGCCATTCTATACTGTCCTTATATTAATTCCCTGGGCAACGCCGCCGATCATTCGCGGAATTCTCTGGAGGCAGATGTATGAACCAAATACCGGTGCTGTGAATATTGTGTTAAGCGGCGCGGGCTTGATCAGTGCACCGATAAACTGGTTGTCAAGCTTTGAATATGTCATCCCTGCGGTCATCGTTGCGGGCGTGTGGGGAGAAATATCGAAGGCGGCAATTTTTCTTTTGGCAGGTTTACAAACGATCTCCAATGATCTATATGAGGCAAGCACAATTGACGGTGCTGGAATGTGGGATCGGTTTTGGAATATTACGCTTCCGGTGCTGAAACCGGTATTAGCCGCGATCGTTTCACTGACATTCATGTGGAATTTCAACACATTTGGAATCATCTGGGTGTTAACGCAGGGTGGTCCGGGCGGAATGACACGATTGCCGATGCTTGCAGCTTATGAAGAGGGATTTAAGTATGGGTATATCGGATATGCGGCAGCAATCGGAAATGTTATGGTCATCATCCTATCGTTAATGCTGTTCATGTATATCAGAGTTCAACTTCGCGAGAGAAATGAATCATGAAGATCGCAACTTCTTCAAAAATATTGATCCATGGATTGATCGTTCTTTACCTCATATTTTTATTGTTTCCGTTATTGTGGGTTGTAGCAAGCTCATTGAAATCAACGCAGGAAATCTATTCCGGCTCTCCGACTATTCTTCCACAACAGATCTCGTTCGATCATTATCGCTCGGTTATCAACGGCCAACAGATTTTTCGAAGTATGTGGAATAGCGTTATTGTTGGCACGATATCGACCATACTTGTGGTAATGTTGGCTGTACCGTCTGCCTATGCCATGGTTCGTTATAAATCGAATATCAATAATGCGATATTGGGTTGGATCCTGGTTTCTCAAATATTCCCGGTCATTTTGGTGATGATTCCGTTGTATGTTTTGTTACGGTATGTTGGCCTCACGGACTCTCTGACTGGTTTAACGCTCATCTACGTTGTTTGGTCTTTGCCTTTTGTATTGTGGATGATGCATGGTTATGTTAAAAGTAT
>CAJBTU010000310.1 GCA_903958625.1 uncultured Ignavibacteriota bacterium
AATATTTCGGCGGCGGACATATATTTGAATGCCGGTACGTAAACTTGTTTAGAATTCCGCATTGAGTTAATGTGATTTCACAGGATCGTCAAATTAATTATTCACTACGGATTAATGGAATTGATTTTTTTACGGGACAGAGTGAGAAGAAGTTTTAATATTTATGGCACGAGATGTTTTTATGATACTCGAAAGAGGAATGTCATTCCTTAATAGTGATAGAACCGCACGATGCGTTGTCTGCAGCGCAGACAATATTGGATGGTAATGCGACTCTCAAATGAAGAGTCTTATCGCATAACTTCTGTTTGCGGAAATAAGCCGTTGTGATGAATCGATCTGTCAATGCGATAAATCATGTGGTCGTTTTTTGGATAGATCAACCTGATACGTGTCCGAAAGACAATGCCGGACCGCTTCCAAAAACTGATCAAGTTCTATCGGTTTTTTGAACGTATAATCCGCACCGAACACTTTTGCAAGATTCAAATACTCATCGGCCGTAACTTTGCCGCCGCCGGAAATGACAATGACGGGAAGATTTTTTTTCTTACCCCGTATTTCAATGATCGTTTCGAGACCTTCTTTCTCGGGCATCACAATATCCGAAACGATCAGATCAAATAGTTTTGTCTCGGCTGCCTGCACTCCCTGCACACCATCCCGGACACCTTCCGCTTCATAACCGGCTTCCGTGAGAAATTGTACAAGCATGTCGTTTACAATTTCATCGTCATCAATTACTAGAATTCTTTTCATATTATTTCCCATTTTTCTGATCGATCATCTTCCGGATCAATCGACTGATCTCGTTAATATCATACGGTTTCAGAACAAAGTGCTGTATACCCATTGCCTTTGTAATTTCGGAGTTCACCTGACTGCTGAAACCGGTGCAAAGAATAACGGGAAGGTCATGTTTTAACTTCAGTGCTTCCTGTGCAAGCTCAATTCCGGTCAATCCCGGCATCGTCTGATCGGTGATGAGTATGTCAATACGGGATGCATCATTTTTCAGGAACTCCAAAGCATCCCGGCCGTTAGACATGCAGGTAACGGTATATCCTAAATAGGTAAGTTCGTTTTCGGCCAGATCAACCAGCATCTGTTCATCGTCAACAAAAAGTATCCGTTCGGATCCAAAAGCAGTATTCTCCGATTTTTTTTTGCCGGAATCGGAAGCCGAGATAAGGGAGGCTGGTAAATAAATCCTGAATGTAGTCCCCTTCCCCTCCACACTCTCTACCTGGATATTTCCGCCATGCTGCTGTACGATGCCCAGAACTACGCTCAGCCCCATTCCCGTTCCTTCGCCGATCCTTTTTGTGGTAAAGAACGGTTCAAAGGACTTTCCGATCGTTTGCGAATTCATGCCGCATCCGGTATCGGTAACTTCAATCACCGAATATTCCCCCGGAGCCAGTTCCCCTGTCCGCACGGATTCTGTCTGCCGTAACACAGCGGACAAAAGCCGGACGGTGAGAGTCCCTTTTTGCTTCATCGCCTGCACTGCGTTTGTGGCCAAGTTAAGGATTACCTCGTGGATCTTTGTTGGATCTGCCAAAACTGGCTTTGTATAATTTTCTAAATCGGATTCTATTGCCACCGAAGAGGGTATTGAAGCCTTAAGCAGGTCGAGCACTTCTTTGACGATCGGCATTAATGGCGTTACCACCTTCTGCTGACTGCTTTGACGGCTGAATGAGAGTATCTGCTGTACAAGATGTTTTGCCCTGTCGGACGCCGCCAGTATTTTCACAAGATTTTTCTTCAGAACCGGATTATTCTCGGCATGCCGCTGCGACATTCCGGTATATCCGATGATACCGGTGAGAATATTGTTGAAATCATGCGCAATCCCGCCGGCAAGCTGTCCGATGGCCTCCATCTTTTCGGATTGCTGTAGCCGTTTTTCGGACTTCTGCATTTTCTCTTCTGTTTTTTTGCGTTCGGTGATGTTTTTGTTGCTTATCCGTCTCCCTAAAAATCTGCCATTCTCATCATAGATCGGCCTGCAGTTGTGAAGAATGTTGACGACCTCTCCGTTTTTATGAAAAACCTTAAATTCGCATTCATCGTTATCGTTCTGCTGATCGAATGAAAAAGAAGCATCATGATGATGATTGAATGTAACGGCATCGTCAGGATGGACAATTTTCTGCACCAATGCGGGATCCGCAATGAATTCTTCCGTCGTATAACCGGTGATTCTTTCACACGAAGGGGACATGAAAATAATCCGCTGATCTTCCCCCAGCCAATATTCCCAATCGTATGCATAATCGGCTACCGTGCGGAATTTAAATTCGCTTGTCTTAATTATTTCTTCCGAATGTTTGCGGTCGGTAATGTCTCTCGCCATACCTTCGATAATTGTTTCACCATAAAGGTTATTCCGTTTGATCGAGCGGTCGAGAAGCCAGCGCCAATTACCCCGAGCATCCCTGATGCGATACTCCACTTCGAATGATTTGCCGGTTGTGGATTCCCGGATAGCGTTTTCAACCGCAGCCAAATCGTCATGATGTATGGAACTGTTCCAGAGGTACGGGTGCTCGTACAGATACTCCGGTGAATACCCAAGCACTTGCTCGACACGGGGTGAATAATACATACCGCCGCTTTTGTCTGAAAACGCATACACGATATCAGGAGAGTTCTCGACCAGCAGACGGTACTTATTTTCGCTATCCTTTAATCGTTCTTCGGATAACTTCCGCTCGGTAACATCTATTGTGAATCCGGCAAGAAATTCCCGTTTCCCTTCAATGGTAATAGGGAACTTAATCGTCGTATAATGTCTTCCATTAAATTCTTCATCGAACTGAATTTGTTTCCCCTCATGCAGTGTTCGCAGATCGTCCGCCTGTATATTTTTCGATAATGCGGAAGGGAATAATTCATCCGTGGTTTTCCCGATCAATTCCTGAAGCGGTTTACCCAGCATCTTCTCATAGTTTGTGCTTAACTGAAGTGCCCGCATACCGTCGTCTTTAATAAAGACATACACAGGACTATGATTCAAAAATTGCGTGAATATTTCTTTGCTTTCACGTAATGATTGTTCCGCCAGCTTTCGTTCGGTGACATCTCTTGCGATCCCCTCAAAAGTTTTGAGGGAATTATTTTCATACAACAAAGAAACGGCGCTCGAATGCCAACGCCAGGATCCATCAATATGCCGTACACGGTACTCAACGTGAAGTTGCCGTTTCCCCTTTTCAATCTGTCTCATCAGGTAATCAAGATACATTTTCAGGTCATCCGGATGTATAAATTGCTGGAATGGTTTCCCGACAACATCGTGTATGGGGTGGCCTAATAAAATGGTCCATGCATCGGAGACAAATGTGAATACTCCTTCTGCCGTGGCTGAAAAGATAATATCATTGCTATTCTGGATCAAGAACCGGAATTTTTCTTCACTCCTCTTTAATTCTTCCGCCGTTCTCATGCGGTCGGTGATATCAAGAACAATTGAATAGAGATATGTATGCTCACCCACAACAACCGGACCGGCATTCACCTCAACATCACGTATTTCACCGCCGGCAAGCCGGTGTTTGAAGTAGAAATGCTTGCGCTTCTGTTGAACGGCATTCATCATTTCAGCGCTCACTTCATCTTTTGTGAGCGTGTTGATCTCCGAGATATTCTTCTTGAGCATTTCAGACAATGACCAGCCGTAGAATTTGCAGGCCGCCGTGTTTGCATCCTTGAGATTCCCGGTAAGGGGATCGATAAGGATCATGATGGACTGATTGCTTTCGAATAACGATCGATACCACTCTTCGCTTTCGCTCAGGCGTATTCTAGCCAGCAAAAGTTCTGCATTAAGTTTGGTCAGTTCGGCAACCCGTTTTCCCTTCTCTTCGTTTTGATTGAGAAGTTCTTTGTTTGCGAACGTCAGTTCCGCTTCAATTGTTTTGTTCTCCATCTTTGTAATTTTTCCTCATTGAAAAACTATTTCCCAATCCCGTAAACGCGATGCATAGGTTTTACGGGACAGGTGTCCGGTGCTCTCAACATTAGTATCCAATATCACCTGAACAGAGGCAATAATTAGAAAGTCAACACTACAAGCAGCAGTGTAAAATTAGCAGTTCGGTAGATGTTTTTATTGCTGGATAATTTTTTTTCTCTGCATTGTATAAGACAGGCCGGCCGCAGAGAACAGATTGCCGCCATCGCAGTGCATTCATCCACTCACGAATGCATTATCATTCAATCCATTTTCAGGCCGTTCAATATCTTGTGCAGTCCCTGACGGGTAATGCCGGCACGTTTCGCAGCATTGGAAATATTCCCTTCGCATGCCTTCAGCAAGTTCTTGAAATATTTCTGCTTAAAGATCATATCGGCATCTTTGTATGTCAGCACCGCATTGTTCTGTGCATTGTCGTCATCTATTTTCTGGACCTGATCGAAGAAAGCTCGGTTCCGTAACGGGAACAGATCCTTCGTCAACTTATTGTCGCGAGTATAGGCAAGTGCATTTTTTACGGAATTTTCAAGTTCGCGTACATTCCCCGGCCACGAATATTCCTCAAGGTATAGCTGTACTTCGCGCGGGATATCAAAAACTATGGCGGAATTCGGTGCTGCATATAATTGTAAAAAATAGCGAACCATCGGCAGAATATCCATTGTGCGCTGACGCAGCGGCGGCACCTGCAGCATCACGCCCGAGATGCGGTAATAGAAATCCTCGCGCATCTTTCCGCGGAGAACAACATCCTTCAGATCCTCATTCGTTGCCATGATAATCCGCAGGTCCACTTTAATTTCCGGTTTACGCGGATCGTGACCGACACGGGACAAGCTTTTATATTGCATAAAATGAAGAAGTTTCAGCTGAAGCGATTCCGTTAACGATGACACTTCGGGAATATAGATCGTTCCCCCGTTGGCTGCTTCCAGTTTACCGATCTTCATCGAGTCTGCACCGGAGAACGCCCCTTTTTCATGACCGAACAATTCGGATTCGATCAGTTGTTCGTTGAGACTGCGCAGTGAAATGGGGATGAATGGTTTATCGGAATGCTGGCCTCTCCGGTGGATCTCGTAGGCGATCCGATCTTTGCCAACCCCGGTTTCGCCGTTGATCAGAACGTCGAAGGGAAGATTTGCCAATCTGCTGATCTCCTGCTGAATACCTTTCATCTTGTCCGATTCAGCAATGAAGACGTTTTGTTTATCTTTGAACGTGTCCTGCAGCAGGTTCACATGCAGTTCAAGGTCCCTGTGCTCCAGCGCTTTCGTGATCTTGGCCGAAAGATATTCAACGGTAAAATCCTTCTGGACAAAATCGTATGCACCGTACTTAATGGTCTCCACCACATTGGAAAGATCGCCGTAATCCGTCACAATGATCACGGGGATATACTGATCGATATCCTTCTTGATCACCTTCAGCACTTCCAGACCGGAAATATCCGGAAGATCGAGATCAAGAAGGATCACGTCCACGTGGTCTATCTTCAGCACTTCAAGAGCGCGCTTTCCGTTATGAGCTTTTACAATAGAATATCTTCCCTCCAGCAGCGATTCAACATCGTTGGTGAATGAAATATTATCGTCGACAAGAAGTATCTTTTTTTTCATGGTATTAAGAGATTAATGGTAAATGCCGTACCGGCTGAAGTGTTGTTTGTAAAAGTTATTTCGCCGCCGTACTCCTTTACAATGTTGTTGGCGTAGTACAGTCCGAAACCCCCTCCGGCGATCTTTGAGGATTTTCCTAAAACAAATATTTCATTTTTCATCTGCTCGGATATCCCGGGTCCGTTGTCGGATATCCTGATCTGCGTAAACTCGCCGCTGCCCGATGTTTCAATGGAGATGCTCGGTTCACGGTTGGAGCCGCTCTGCGACTGGATCGCCTCGATCGCATTCTTCAGAATGATCAGAATCACTTCGTAGAGTTCGGACCGCCGAATGATCCCCAGCAATATCTGATTCTTCGGCACAAACTGAATCCCGTATTCAACGGTGTTGGATCGAATGGAATCAAGAACATCGCGTACCGTTTGGTTCACGTCGGAACAATACGTTTTCCGGATGCTCTTATTTAATTTCAGAATCGCGGACTTCAACTCCTTCAGATTGTTATTGAAGACCATGATCGAATCGTAATTCAATGCATCAGCGGTCCGTTTGCGCTTTCCCGGCACCGATGCGATCATTTTCATATAATCATAATTGAACTTGTTCAGATTCAGCATATTCTCGGTCAATTTATTGAATGAATTCTCATTCAATTCCTTCGCCGACCTTTCCGAGAGCAACTGCGCATACATCGCCAGCGTATTCACTTCGGGAAAGACGCGCATCAGGTATTCATTAATGGCGATGGAAATGCGCCGCGCCACGTTGTGATCGGCCGTTGGTTCGCCGTCCAATGACGACAGCGAGATAAAATGATCCGTATTACGTGAGAAGAGGAGCAGTCGATTGATGATCATCAACAGGCTCTCGCCGTGCCGGAACATCCGCAGTTTGATAAAGATCTTATGGAACAGATCGTTCGGTCTCGTTGCTTCCGGTTCCTGCTGCTCCGACAGCGATGAGATCTTAGCAAAAACGGAGACCGCAATCACCTTGTTCCCGTTGCCACAGATCGGATTCCAGCGCAAGGCAAAGGTTATATCTTCGTTATCAACGGAAACCGTTTCGACCGAAATGACACTCTTATTGGCCGAAACAACCTGCTGAATATTCTTTGAGAAGATATCCTTCACATTCAATTCCGACGGTTTTTTTCCCAGACTTTCCTGCGGAAGCAGCGAGTATTTTGATGACGGTTTATAATAGATCACTCTTCCTTCGGTATCATGGATCCATACGATATCGTCAATGGCATCGGTCATCTGCTTGAAAATGTCGTGCCGTTCAAGCAGTACCTTTTCGTTTTCTCTTTCCTGAGTGATATCCCGGATGAAAAAAATGATGCAGAGCATGTCCCTGATCGTAATTGTCTCGTATTGCAGAACGCCATACCGCACTTCTTCATTCTTTGTGACATACTCGACCTCCGATGTCACAAGGGTTCTCTCCACATCCTGCTTGTTGTTCCGGATATCTTCAAACAGCTGGTACGGAAAGATATTTGATGTGGCCAGCGGCATGCCGATCAGTTCCGCGGGCAAATAACCGGTCGCCGCACAGAAAGCATCGTTCACATCTATACACAGTTCATGTTCCCAATCATAGATGCACATCATCGAAGGGCTCGAGAAGAACACCGTGGAAAATTTCTTTTCCGAGAGCGCCAATGCTACATCCTGCCTCTTCCTTTCCGTTATCTCGCGTATCACACAGAGCACCTCATCTTTCAGGCGGAAGGACATGAAGCGTGCTTCATAGTACTGCAGACTTCCGTCCAGAGAGACATGGAACTCAATGCTGTGCATTTGTCCGCCGCTCAGCACCTGGTCGATCGCATACTGCATGGAACCGCGGATCTGGTACGGAATGAAGGAAAAGATATTGCGGTCGTTATAATTGACTGTCTGCAATTTCTCTAAAACATTCGAATTGGCATACCGTTCGACGATATCGCCCTCCTTCGTTATCCGGAAGAACATATCGGGAAAAGAATCGAAGACCGACCGCAATTCATCCATCGAATTGCGCAGTTTCTGCTCCAACTCGTGCCGTTTCACACGGGCGGCAAGCGAAAGGGCCAGCTCCTGCTCCGAGAATGGTTTCTGTATGACGTCATCGGCACCCAGATACATTCCGCGGCGCTGAAGATCTTTATTCGTCAAACTGGTCATCATGACGATGGGGATCTCGCAGAACTCGTTCCGGGAACGAAGGAACTCTATGACGCTGTATCCGTCCCCTTTGTCCATCACGATATCGCACAACACGATATGCGGCGGATGCTGTTGGATCATTTGTACGGCACTGTTCCCGTCGTGCGCAACCCGTATATCGTACGTATCATCAAGTACAACGGAAACAATATTACAGACGATCTCATCGTCGTCAACAACTAATAATTCTTTCTTTTTCATTGTGTTAAGCATTTCACCATTATTTTCAAAAGCATGTCAATTGTGAACGGTTTTGTGACAAAATTTTCCTCCGGGATCGCCAATTCTTTCATCAGTTTCACGTTTGTATGGATACCGCTCATCATAATGATCTGCGGATTGGCATTCATCGAACGGATGGCACGCACCGTTGACGGACCGTCCAGATGCGGCATCATCACATCCAGAATTACAATCTTGATTCTCTCTTTATTCATAGAGAATATGCCGAGTGCTTCTGCTCCGTTGGATGCTGTCAGCACTTCGTAATGATAGTCCTCCAGCGTTGCTTTCGTGATATTTCTGATCACTTCTTCATCATCCACAAGCAGGATTGTTTCACCATTTCCGCTCGGGAAATCACCGCTGTTCTGCATAACGTTATTGATGCTTTCCGACGTAGAAGCAGGTATGTACAGCTGGAATGATGTTCCTTTGCCGACTTCTGTTTCCAATTGGATGAAGCCCTTATGCGACTTGATGATCGACGCAACATTGAACAGACCAAGCCCCGTCCCTTTTCCAACCTCTTTTGTCGTAAAGAATGGATCATAGATCTTGTTAACGATGCTCTGAGAAATACCGACGCCGTTATCCGATACAGTGACGCGGCAGTAAGGGCCGACCTTTGCATCGATGTTCATCTTCGCCGTCATGGCATCGATCATGACATTTTCGGCTCGAATCTTCAGTTCCCCCCCCTCCGGCATTGCATCCCTGGCATTCACGCACAAATTCAGCAGCACCTGATGCATTTGGGTCGGATTCGCCATAACCGGGAACAGCTCTTTGGACATAGAGAGATCAAACAATATTGATTTCGGGAATGTTTCTTTGATCAACCGTTCAAGTTCGCGGATGATGTGCTTGATCTGAACCACCATAACATCGTGATGGGACATTCGGGAGAATCCTAATATCTGCTTGATGAGACCGGATCCGCGAAGGATGTTCGATTTCAGCATATTGTTCATATCCCGCGATTTTTCGTCCGGCAGCAGCCTGTCGAAATGCGAGAGCGCAATAAGGATGGGACCGAGGATGTTATTCATATCGTGCGCGATGCCGCTTGCCAATGTTCCGATACTTTCCAGCCGCTGGCTGTGTGATGCCTGTTCCTGAAGCATCCGGCTCTTCGTCACATCCGTGATCACATACAGTATCGACCGGATTCCCGTTGAACTGTCGGTGATGATCGTTGCACGCAAGTGGATCCAGATATTGACCTTGGTTTTGGTTTGATGTTTGTGATCCGCTTCCCATTGCTCTTCGTCTGCCGATCTTCCGATATCGGTCTTTACGTTAAGTTCGCTGTTGTAGAAGTATTCGGCGAATTTGTTGTTTACCAGTTCCTCTTTATTCCAGCCGTACATATGTTCGACACTGTTGTTTGAGTACACGATCACATCATCCATATCGGTGACGATGATCGCATCGCTTGCCTGATCGAGGAAGAACGACATATCCTTGATCCTTCCTTCGGCAACATTCAATTTTTCCGTTGTCTGTTGTTCTTTTTCTTTCAGGAATTGTTCGGCTTTTTTCTGTATCGTGATATCCTCAAAGATATAGAAACGGCCGAAATACTGTCCCTGTTTTCCCCGTATCTGCGTTGAATAGCGGCGGATCGTCACATTATCATTGAACTGGATCTCATCCTCCACTACGGCACTGTTGTCCGGATCCTGCAGCGGTTTGCACGATTCCCCGAACGCAACAGGATCGGTAAGGATCGGAATGCAATATGGAATGATATCGTTGTTCTTCATTGATTCATTCTTCATCCGTTCCTCAAGATCCGTAATCCCCCAGATCTCGCAGAACCGGTGATTGAAGTACAGAATGCTGTCGTCACGGTTATCCACAACCAAAAATCCCAACGGAGAGGAATTTGCCATCATTTGCAGCAAGGAAATATTCCATTCCAGTTCGGCCTCGTTCCGTTTCCTCTCGGTGATATCCTGCTGAATGGCAATGAAATTTTCGATCGTACCGGATGTGTTTTTGATCGGCGAAATGATCACGTGTTCATTATATAATTCGCCATTCTTTTTCTTGTTGATGATCTCTCCCTGCCAGACTTTCCCTTCAAGGATGGTGCTCCATAACGATTGAATTGTGGCTGGAGGAGTCAATCCCGATTTTACCATACTCATTTTTTTTCCGATCAATTCATCGACTCCATAACCCGACATGAGGCAAAAGTGCGGATTTGCATATTGAATAGTCGCTTTCAGATCGGTGATCACAATGGACGCAGAGCTTTGTTCTATGGCAATAGACATTCTTTTAATTTGAATATCCGACTCGACCCGCCGCGTTATGTCGGTATGCGTACCGATCATACGGGCCGGTTTCCCATCACGATCGCGTTCAACAATCTTTCCTCTATCAAGAATCCATTTATATTTACCATCCTTGCATAATACACGGTGTTCGGACGAATATATTTCGGTCTCACCGCGTAGATGCTTTTGAACACAGTCAACCGTACCGTCAATTTCGGAAAGATGAATACGTTTCTTCCATTCATCCAGACTGTTACTGATCTCATCACCTTCAAATCCCAGCATTTGTTTCCAGCGCGGTGAATAAAAGACGGTATTTTCCTTAAGGTCCCAATCCCACATGCCGTCGTTACTCACTTCAAACGCATGATGTAATCGTTGTTCGCTATGATGCAGACTTGTTTCCGTACGCTTCCGGTGTGTGATGTCGCGGACGATAGACAGAGCTTCATCATTGGATAGAGCGACAATTCGATCTTCGTAGTAACGTATCTCACCGTCTATCGGCAGCGAATATTCGAATTGCTGCATGACTTTTGACTGGAAGGATTTTTCCATCGTCTGAAATGCCTGTTCAGCCACCGCCGAGGGGAGTACCTCACCGAGGGTTTTCCCGAGGAACATTTCGGGAGGAAGATACAGTTCCTTTATATTCGGCACTTTGCAGTCCAGAAAAAGCCCGGAACGGCTGATGCGGAACATCAGATCCGGAACGGCATCGACAATAGCTTTATTTTCTTCTTCACTTTTCCGCAGATGCTCTTCGGCGGCCAACCGGTCCGTAATATCACGAACGGTGACAATGACCCCTTCCGGTTTGCTGTTCACATCGTAGATCGCTGAACAGCAAATTTCGGAGGTGAATGCCCGTCCATTTTTCTTCACAAGATCTGTTCTAATGTTCTTCACGTTCCGTTTTTCAAATATTTCCGAAAAAACAGACCGGCACACTTCAATGTCTTTTGCAGAGAAGAGATCGGCCGCGTGCATCCGCAACATTTCATCGCCCGATGCATAGCCGAACAACTGCACACACTCCGGGTTGGCGAACGCCAGTATCTCTGTTTTGTCAAAAAATGCGATCGCATCCGGCGACGATTCAATCAGTGCACGGTTGCGTTCTTCCGTTTGATACAGCCGTTTTTCCGTCCGTTTCCGTTCGCTGATATCGCGCGTAACACCGAAGATCACGTTGTGATTATTCCACTTACCAAGAACTATATTCGTTTCAACATCGATCCTTGTTCCATCCTTGGCGATCAGCGGAACAGGGCTGTATTCGGTGGTTCCGGCAAGCATTTCTCCAACGATCCGCTGCGCTTCATCCCTTCGTTCCGGCACATGCAGACTAATAACATTCATTTCCCGCAGTTCATCCAGCGTGTACCCCAACCTGCGAAGGACGACATTGTTGACCTCAAGGATATACCCTTTCTCATCGAGGACAAAAAGGAAGTCATTAATTGTATTGAATAGCGCATCAACATTCTTCTGGTTCTGACGGAGCGATTCTTCAATCTTCTGCGCATAGATCGCTTTACCGACCTCCTCGGCTATGGATGACAATATTCTCTTATCATCTCCGGTGAACGGATGCGCCCGTTTGGTTGCAATATTGATGCATCCGCCAATCTTCTTCCCGACATAGAACGGAATGGCGGCAAGAGAATTAAAACCATATTTTTCGCCGGAAATATTTTCGAAATAATTCGGTATTCCATCCACTAGTACGGTTTTATATGGTTCACGGTCCAAAGGCAATGAGCCGACCTGACCGATAAATTCAGAGGGCAGAAATAATGAAGTAACCAAATCTGCTTTTGTATTTTCCAGGTCAATAAGATATATACCGCCGCCGTCGAAGCTGAACAGGTTAAGCGTCAGTTCCAGATAATGCTGCAATAAATTTGCCGCGGTGTTGAATTGGTCGTGGGTTTCGGACAGCGAGGTAGAGATATCGATGCGTTTGGACATCAACCGGTATTTATATTCATTTTCCTTCTGCATGGTCATATCGGTGCACGAGCCGATATACCCGGCAAATTCACCGCTCTGCGAGATCGTCGGAACCGCATTGATCAGGATCCAACGGTATATGCCATCGTTACGCAGGAACCGGAATTGCATCGCGAACACTTTGCGTTCATCAAATGCCGTCTGAAAGGCGGAGACGAAATCTTCTCTCTCGTTCGAATGAATAAACTGGAACCACCCATCTTGGCATTCCTGTTCGAATGACCGTCCGGTAAAATCGAGCCATCCTTTATTAAAGAATGTAAAGTGCTGACTGCTGTCGGCCATCCACATAAGAACCGGAACATTGTCCACAACATCGTGGAACAATTGCTCGTTCGCTGATAGCAATGAATCGTTCTTGATCCTCTCCATTGCATTAACAATGGAGTCTCCCAGCAGACGGAGCAGGTCCATTGTTTCATCCGGAAAAGTTCTTCCGTGGGTAACAGCATCGAAACCGATGAATCCGACAAGTTCGGATGAAATGACGAGCGGTACGACTGCCACCGATTTGATATTCTGCGATTCTAATATTTCCTGCTCTGCTTTTGCTGCCGGAGGGAGTTCCGCAACACTCGGAATGGAGATATTCTCAAATCTCGTCAGCTTTTCCATCCACCACGGAAATATTTCGGTGGGTAAATCACGGAGGTTTTCAATTTGAGGTTCTACGCCGGGCGCACACCATTCGTGCGTGTTGTCCATTACGGTCATATTCTGTTTCAGATGAAACACATATGACCGGTCGATCTGCATCAGCGAACCTATCTGAGCAAGTGCCGAATGTATCTGCCGGTCAAGATCGTCGGATGTTACCAGGATCAGCGCTTTCGATATCTGCGAAATGCTTTCGTGGAGATCTTTCTGAAACAGAGCATATTTTTGTGTACGGTACGCTTCAGAGATATTCGAAAAAATTACCATCACCTGATTTGATTTCGCATCAGGAACCATTTTCAATTCCAGAATTGTCAGCGTCCCATTTAGAACGATCTCTACAATAAATTTTTCCGCTGCGCCATTCTCATCTGTAAGGAGTATCGATTCTTTGATCTTTGTTGCAAGAGATGCCGGTACAATTTTTTCCATCGGCAGACCGATCAATTGCTTCAGCGCCGGTTTTTTGGCTATCCGTCGATCGGCAAAACGGTCTAAATGATGATCTTCTCTCCGGAACCAGCATATAATCTCAGACTCTTCCGTCAACACATCAAATATTGCATATTCTAAAAGTGAGATTGCTTTTCTTGCTTTAAAAACATAATCAGACATATTTATCCTTAATATAGAATACCCATAGGCTGAATATTACATCAAAAGTTACGCCAAATTTATTTATTGGAAATAGTGGTTTTTACTGTCAATTATTGATTACCACTGTAACCCTTTGGTGACGCTTTGTAGAATTTTGTTTACATATTTACAGTTGCGTAATATTCTACTGTAACTTCAAGATTTCATGTGTTCAAAAAATGAGAATGGGAAAGAAGCGGGTGATAAGATGGGTTATAAGAGAGAGGTTTGTCTGCTATTGTTTCAAAAACAAAAAAATAGTTCGAGCACTCACGAAAAGAAACTGTATTGCGTTTTCAAAAAAGAGATTTACGGTTGCTTCTTTGGGTCAGGTATTGGTCTACGCCCACTGATATGGTATAGCAGTAATCCGGAAATTGGTTTTCTTATCACCCGGCGTGAACGACCGCCGGGTTAGTGTGCGCTCGATTTGAATGCCGAGCGATCATCCCGTTTTTTATTTTGTTTTGAAAGAAGGGGAAGAATAATTGTTACAGAAGTTCCCTGACCCTTTTGAGAGGAAAAGGTGATGATGCCGGAATGAAGATCAACGATAAGTTTTGCGAGTGAAATTCCCAGACCAATTCCCCGCTGCTGATATGTCTCCTTGTCAAACTGCATAAAGGGACCGATCAGGGATAATTGATCTTCATTCAATCCGTCGCCATGGTCCGTCACCGTTAATTTCACTACCGATGCTTCCTCTTTCACGTCAACGGAAACAATACTGTCGATCGGCGAAAACTTGAATGCATTATCCACTATGATCTTCACGGTTGTTTCAAGATATTCCCGTGAGATACAGACCTGTGAACTAAAATTGTTCTGCATCTTCAGGCAGTGTTCCCGCTCATATTTCTTTCCAATATTTCTGCAGGTATTCTCTATCACCATCCCGGCATCATATTGAAATGAATCTTTCGACAGTTTTGCATGAACATCCTTATTCGTCAGAAGATGCGTATACAAAGAGATATTGTCGAATATGGTGTGCAGTTGACTAGCACCCTTAGAGATCGATGTACCGATCCTCTTTAACTTCCGCGGATCTATATCATCCGTCAGTTCCGTGAGCATATACGAATTGCCGGAGATGATATGAAGTGAATTATACAACTCGGCAGGAAACACTTTTTGAATACTTGTCCGGAGCTTATCCAGCCGTTCTTCGGCATATTTTTGAATCCTGGCTATTCTTTCGGATTGTGCATTGAAGACATTGACTAGATCCTCTATCGTAAACGGTTTTTCCAGAACATCATCTGCACCGAGCCACATTGCCCTTCGGATAACGAAGGGGTCCATCATGCCTGACATTAATACGAACGGGATCATCGACAAACGGTTGCTGACATGGATCTCTTCCAGCAGATCGAAGCCGCTCTTGCCGTCCATATGGATGTCGCACAATATGAAATCGATCCTTTTATCCTTGTAGTCTTCAAACGAATCCTTGCCGTTACTGCAATAGACGGTATAACCAATATGTTTTAATTCAATATCGAGCATTTGCAGCCACAACTCATCATCATCAATGATAAGGATATTATTGATTGCCCGATTTTCTTGCACAACAGGCGGTTGAAGATTTTCCTTACTCATTTGCGGCACCCAGTCAGATTTAATACTTTGAACATTAAACATATAAATCAACCCGATGTTGATCCGAATAATTCTTCACGTATGCGTTGCGGTACGGCATTCCCGAAGGTTTCGCGGATGAATGAACATATCCGAGCAATAATGAAATCTTCTTTAAAACTTCTTTTTTGTGTAAAAATTTCACGTCCTCGAAATGCATATCTGCATTCAGAGCATCTCCAGCTTCGTCCAGCAAAATGATGAACTGCATGTCCGGATGGTCCCGGCGAAGAAGGTAACCTTTATTCAGAATCTTTCTGATGTTCTCTTTTCCTTCAATAACGAGCATCGACATTTTTTTACCGCGCAAACCGGGTATCGATTCCACCAGCATATCGGCCGTCATCTCTTCGGAGGACATATCGATGAATTTCAGGAATTGACTCAGATAAATATTGAGTGCGGCATCTTCGCATACGACAACCGCGTTATTCTTAAATTCTTTGTGATCCCATAATCGATTATTAGTCATATTGCCACCTTTTCTGCCGTGCGGTGTTGATCAACTCATCATTATTTGTTTCTTCTGATCATGCATCACAACCTTATTATATTCGCTATTCCTGTTCATCTGAACCACGGAATCATCGCATTCTTTCAGGAACGCACCGAATCGTATGAATAAGAAGAGAATCCCGAAATACGCAAGAATCAATAGTGTGTAAATCATTTTGTACCCCCTTTTATGATCGTTACTATTATATATTCAAACCTTGTGCCAATGCACTTTTGTCATTTTTAGCCAATAAAAAGGCTTTATTTTTTATGACCCGATCTGTTGACAACTATCGTTTCATTCTTTGTCAACCAGAGTTACGTTCAAGGACAATTTGGTGTTAAAATGATGCTCAAAGTTCCATTAGATTGTGACCGATTTACCCATGGATGTTTTTGTCGAAAACCTTGGCAAGACAGCGTCATTATCTTCCTTACTCCTGTTCATCCATTTGTTTTGTTCTGTACATCTTCCCCACATACTCCAGATCAATTTCGATAAGCGTTTCTGTTGTGCCGCACAGAAACAGCATCGCACGGTCATCGCTGATCCGTTCCAGCGCAGCAATATCATTGACGTGGGGATTATGATTGTGAGAATGCTTCACCAGACAGAGCAAGACATTGGAATCGTTTTTGCCGATCCATTGATTCACCGTTGTCCAAGAGTATTGGGGACCTAAATTAATAACGAGATATCCATCAACTTCCAGTTTCGATTCAACAATCTTCAAATCGTTCTCCAGAGAAGCGTCGAACGAAAATATTACGGCCACCGAACTGCGCCGTTTTGTTCTCTGAACACGATCGGAAAATGTGACCATGGAATTACCGATCGTTCTTTTTGCAACAAGGCATCTATTTCCGTCGATCTTGCCGGTCGACTCTATCCGGTCGAGCTTTGCCATCACCGGAAGGATGAAGTCACGGACGATCGCCTTATATGTCAACTTCTCATCATAAAGTTTTTGCATGATGTTCATCATCTCATGCTGGTCCCGCTTCAGTGAAAAAGAGAAAATGACCGAACGAAATGCACTCCCATTGTTATCCGTGATCAGCTGCTTCATGATGAGTGCATCATCGTCCATGGAGAGTTCTTTATGGACCTTTTCGATCCGATAGTGATTGTTGTTGGAAAATTCCAAAACATCATCCTTGCTGAATTTTCTATGATGTCCCGGAGTCCGGTCGCAACGAATCTTTCCTTCGTTGGCCCAACGCTTAACGGTGGACTTATTGACGTTGAGCATTTTTGCTACCTCATCGGTGGTAAATATCATTTTTTGCATGGTAAGGATCCTGTTTAGTTTTGTGTGATCATAGGCTACGCGCCTACTGATATTTTCCGAAAAACTCATCGGCATGACAGATGAGAAATGCAAATTATGCGTTGCGTACGGTATATGACAATCATCGTGCCAAAACAAAAGTGCTTAAATACCGGCATAAACAAGGGATATTGCGCAATGAATCAATTCTGTCAACGCAGCCGTCAACAGATGTTTACGATTTATTTGATAGGAATTGACACCCGGAGGATGGTCCAATTAATCTTGCAAACCAAAAATTTGATCATTAATAGAGATCTCGCTCAATAGGAATGACGGAAATAGATCCCTGCAGAATACGGAAAATGTTCGCGTGACAAAGGAAAGTTTAAGGGAAATGTTTTGTTACGGAAGTGTCATTAATGTTGGCATATTTTTTCATGAATAACTGATGTTACGCAGAAAGTATGAAAATAGTAATAAATGGTTCGGCGCGTCCCGATAAACAGCATCGGGACTTGCTCACCATGAACAGTATTTATGATTTGCGTAACATCAGTAAATAACATGAAAGAAACATTATCAAATAGTTCTAATGCTGATGGTGAATTCCATCGGTGGAGCGGAGTGTTCTTTCATTGAAAACATCACAGAGATGAGATAACCGAAGCAATACTGGATCGAGTAAAAGAGGCTTATGGCAAAATGGGATTGAAGAAGCGAATGATAATTCCGCCCGCACACGGCAGATTGGTTTTTCCTATAGCGGCGCCCGGTGTCTTTTCAAAAATAAACGCCGAGTCCCGCAACATTATTAATGCGCAGTACTCGGCGATCAAGAAAAACGGCACACAACCTGACGGCGGGTATCCGGTCAGACTCTTTTTGATACTCTCAAATAATTCCTTACCAGCCGGGTGATCCTTCTGCGTACCTTTTGTTCTTCCTCCGGCGAAACGGTGTCGAGATTTGCAATATGTTCGTTCAGGATGGTCTTTGCCTTCGATGGAAGCACGGAGAGGAATTTTTCCATGATATTCTCCGGAGCATTCTTCAGCGCTAACGCCATCTCTTCTCCGGGAACATCCTTCATGATTTGCCGAATGATCTTATCGTCAAAAGTATCGATTGCCGTAAAGGCGACCCGCTGCGACGCAATTTCGCGGTACAAATCAACATTCATCACTTTGATGTATTCGAAAATCGAATGTTCGTCTGCCTCGTCCATATTATCAAAGATGTCCATCAGCAGTTCCGGTCCCTGCACCTGGACATTATTGATGGCAGGAATATTGGATGCTTTTGTAGCCAGATCCCGGGCAACGGAAAGATACGCATCGCTTGTCAGCCGCTGCAGTTTCACCAATTCCAAAGAAACCTCCCCCTGCTGCATAGATGGCAGGTTGCGCAACAAACTGCCGGCCATTCCCGGATTGATCTGTGAAAGGATCATCGCAACGATACCGGCCGGTTCATCTTTCATCAGCAGATACAGCTGCGGTTCGGACAGTTTTTCCAGGAACGCAAATGGATTTCTTTTCTCGTTATTCGCCATCGAAAATTTCTGCATTACGATGGCATTCTGGAATCCGGACAATGCCGTATTGACCAATTCAATGTCCGCCTGTGGTGCATCGGCGATGAGCTTATTCAGCTGATGGTTCTCGGTTTCCGTGATGTGCTCGCGAACGATGGCAACAATACTCTGACCGAGACTTGAAAGGACGATCTGGGCATGTTCCTGTTTTAAAGGATCATGAAGCATTTCACGGATGACCTCCATAACAACATCGGGCCTTCCAACGGCGGTGGTAATGATCTCTGATTTTTTCCGTTCCTGTTCAGCCTTCTGATTGGCTCGCTGAATATTCTCCGGAAGCATCAGCATGACATTCGGTTCGGCATTTTTGATCTCGTTCTGCTGCCGTTCATTGTCCAGTTCTGTTACTTTCTGCTGATACCGTACCTCATCCAATTTACCCCTCCGAACAAAGAGTATGACACCGAGCGTGATTCCCCCGAGCACGAACAGCGCTGCGAGATAGTTGATATTTAACAGGGAGACGTCGGCTCCCAGTAGTGTTTCACCCTCGCTGCCCGAATCGGCGACCGGCTGATTGGCTCCGGTCAATTGTTTGTGTGCCTGCTGAAGAGAATCGGCATTGAGAGGAGGCGTCGTCGATGGGAACGACATTTCCGTAATCGTCACCTTGTCTCCGCGCGAACGGCTCAATTTTCCTGAATAGAACACGATGTTCTCGAGGAGCCGCAAAAGTTCCGGATCACTTTTTGTAAAGTATTTATCCGCCAGCACCTGAACCTCGATCTTTTCCACCGAGATCCGGACATTCTCTTTTTCTGACGATGCCTCGAACCCTTTTACGCCGGGCAACATTAGGTCGCGCGTCGGTTTTTCTCCGTCTTCAGCCGGATATTCTTCCAGCACCGTTGCTTCGGCCGAGATGAGATATTTCATGGATGGATAGTACTTGCGGATCTCGTTCGTCACCCTCCATTCACATTCCGATTCAATGGAGAGTTTCTTTCGTTCGACTTCCGTTGTAGCGATCGCTGTATGGGAGAAGAGGGCCAAAACAGCACAGAGAGCAGAGATAGTGTTTTTCATAATTGAATACCGCTGAATTTGTTAGAGTGTTGTACCATTAAAATAGTAAATTCGCAGCACGACGCGACGATTCTGGGCGCGTGCAAAGTCCGTAAATTTTCCTGTCAGTGAATCGCGGTCTGTATCCTGAGGACGGGAATCGGCATAGCCTATCCCCGACAGCCGGTGCGGAACAAATCCGATGGAATCCTGCAAATAATGAACTACATCCAATGCGCGGGATGAAGAAAGCTCCCAATTGGACCGGAACTCCTTCCCTCCGTTTATCGGCTGATCATCCGTATGTCCCTCAACGGAGATGTACGCTTTTCTTGCCTCGACAAATTTCAGCAGGACCGGGGCAAGCCGCTTCACCGCTTCATATCCGTCGGGCTGCATTTTTGCTTTCCCTAACGCAAACAGCAGTCCCGTGGCAAAACGCACTTCAACGCCGTCATCGGTCAGCACGACTTTCACTTGGTTGCGCAGTGTTGAGTCCTTGTTGATCGTCTCAATCAGTTCCTTCGCGACAGTGGATAAGTTCTGCTGAATATTTTTCGCCGATGATGCACTGGCGAAGGAATCGAACTTTGCCTGGTCGGGCTTCGACATGGCCAGCAATAATGTGAAGGCCGCAAGCATCGCCGTCAGCAGATCGATGTAGCTCACCTGCCAATGCCCCTCTTCACCTCTCCGATGTGGATTTTTTTTACGCAGCATAGGTCATCAGATTTTTTTGAGTTCCGGGATTTTCGCATTCCGAAGCGAACGGTTTCTGTACAAATACGTCGTTAATTTTTCTTCGATGTACGATGGCCGTTTCTTTTCGACCAGCATGATGATCCCTTCGGCAATCATCGTCTTTAGAAGCATTTCGTCGGTGTTGCGCCGTTCTATCTTATCTGCAATTGGCTGATAGATAAAATTGGAGTACACGAGACCGTATAATGTGGTGGTGAACGCAACAGCCATTGCCGCAATGATCGGACCGAATCCCTTCGCGGGATCGATGCTTGCGGAAAACATTTGGATCAAACCCACGGTGGTGCCAAGCATGCCGTATCCCGGCGAGTACCGGGCACAGGCTCGCCAGACATCATCGTCGATCTCGTCCCGTTCGTGCTCACTGGCGATGCGCGATTCAAGGATATCGTGGATCTCCTCTTTTTTATAACCGTTCACCACCATCAACAGTCCATCCCGCAGGAAAGGATATTTAATTTGTTGAACGTAATCTTCGAGAGTCTCAACATCTTTCTTTGACATATAGTCCGCTATTTCCCTGATTGTATGGATATAATTCTCGAACTGAAGTTTCGAAGGGAAAAATGCCAGCACTTGGGCACGGAGGGCACTCTTGATCTCGCGGAACGTGAAACTGATGAGCACCGAGGCATACACTCCGAAGGTGACGAAGAGAAATCCGGGATAATGGATATAGCGGACCAGCACCGTCGGGAAATATTGATTTTGAAATTGATGGATCGCCATGGCATTGTTAGGGTCTCCCACAACAATGAGAAAATATGCCGCGATGATAAAGAAGATATAGCCCGCAAACGATGAATTCATAGGATCATTCCTTTAATACATTCGTAATAAAATTGCCCGTACATTATCCTGCGTGGGATCCAATTCCAACGCCTTTTCCCAACTCGCTTTTGCTTCAAGATTCTGTTTGAGCATATAATGGATTGAACCTTTCACGGAATGGGAGAGCGCAATATTCGGCGCAGACGATATTGCCCCATCGATCTCGCGGAGCGCATCGGCATACCTCTTTCGCGAAAACAAGCGTTGAGCACTGTTCAACTTAACCATCGCTTTGTTATACTCTGCATCCTCTTTTGAATATGAATTTCGGCCGAGAGAATCCTGCAT
>CAJBTU010000311.1 GCA_903958625.1 uncultured Ignavibacteriota bacterium
ACCAGTAATGAATTTTCATACTTCGTCCGCGTAACAACAGTAATTTTTGTTATCGCAGATGAAAGAGCAATGAACATTGAAACTTCATGCAAAGAATGCTACATTAAAAGAAAAAACAAATTTGAGATGAATTTCGTACACGCACAAAATTATGATCCTTCAAACCCTCTCCGCAGTGCAACCACTTCTCCAATTTGACTGTAATTACTATCGTTTTCAATCAGTGGGAATTAACGATATTCAAACTAATATGTTCATTATGCCTTATTTTGTGATTCATTCACAGACCCTATGGATTATACCGGAATAATACAATGAAGAATTCCAATCGACATTCTATGAAAATATATTGTTTTCTCATTTTCGCATCGTATTCTCTCTTCGCACAGGATTCAATCACCACCCGCGATATTCTCTCTGCCGAAAAGATCATCGGACTTTCTTTCAATGAAGCAAAACGGGAATCCCTCCTCGGGGATGTTCAGGGCCAGTTAAAAAGCTACCGGCGGCTGCGCTCCGTTCTTCTTCCGAACAACATTGTGCCGTCAATGCTCTTCAACCCGATACCGTTCGGGATGACCTTTGAAAAAGCGAAGAGCGTATTCGCTCCCGATGGCGCAAAGAATGTTGCCCTTCCAAAGAATAGTGATGAACTTGCTTTTTATTCCGTCGGCGAACTCTCCGTTCTTATTAAATCGCATAAGATCACTTCCGTACAATTAACAACGCTGTATCTTGAACGAATAAAAAAATACCGGCCGATGCTTCAGTGCATTATAACGGTAACGGAATCGCTGGCTCTTGCGCAGGCTTACCGTGCCGATAAAGAGATTGCCGCCGGGAAATACCGCGGACCTCTGCATGGAATTCCATATGGAGCAAAAGATCTTCTCTCAACAAAAAATTATCCCACAACGTGGGGATCCGTGCCGTTCAAAAACCAGGTGTTTGACGAAGATGCAACGGTGATAAAGAAATTGGAAGCAGCCGGTGCCATTCTTATTGCAAAAACGGCAATGGGAGAACTTGCCTGGGGCGATGTGTGGTTCGGTGGAAAATCAAAGAATCCTTGGGATACGACACAAGGTTCAAGCGGTTCTTCCGCTGGCTCTGCTTCCGGAACGGCCGCAGGATTGTTCGCATTTGCGATCGGATCGGAAACATACGGCTCCATCGTTTCACCGTCAACACGGTGCGGAACTACTGGTTTACGGCCCACATACGGAAGAGTAAGCCGGTACGGCGCAATGGCGCTCAGTTGGTCCATGGACAAACTCGGACCGATCTGCAGAACGGTTGAAGACTGCGCCATCGTCTTCAATGCAATCTACGGTCCGGATGAGAATGACCAGACGTTGTACGATCGACCGTTCGTGTACGAACCCCGCAAAACCGATCTTAAAAAACTGCGCATCGGATATTTGAAATCAGATTTTGACAGCGCACAGAGCGACAGGGCGTTCAATGATTCTGTGCTTATTGTCATAAAGAAACTTGGTGCAGTGCTCATACCGGTAGAATTGCCTCACTTCCCGGTGGACGATATCTCTATCATGCTCGGAGCAGAATCCGCGGCGGCATTCGATGATCTGACTCGAAACGGAAACGATGATCTGCTCGTCCGCCAGATAAAAAATGCATGGCCGAATTCGTTCCGCTCATCACGGCTCATCCCTGCGGTCGAATATATTCAGGCAAGCAGGGTCCGTCAGCTTCTGATCGGGGAAATGAAAAAAGTGATGGACAAGGTTGATGTGTATGTCGGTCCGTCGCAGGAAGGAAGCAGTCTTCTGTTGACAAATCTCACCGGACATCCGTGCGTTGTCGTTCCGAGCGGATTTACCAAAGAGGGACATCCTGTAAGCATCACATTCACTGGTAATCTTTTTGACGAAGGGACCATGTTATCCGTCGCAAAGAAATATCAGGATGCGACATCGTATCATTTACGACATCCAAAACTCGATTGACCATGCCGAATAAAATATTTCAATATCTCAATCATCAGCATACTCCGGAATTTCTGCACCGTTATCCACGCTTCTGGTTCTTTTATTTCTGGCTCAATCATCTATCGGTATTACGGATGAAGTATGCCCGTAGAGCGATCCGTCAGGTATTACGCTCCGCCGATCCTCCAAAACGGATCGTCGATGCCGGATGCGGAATGGGAGATTTTCTCTTCACCATCTCCGAATTCAAGAACGCGGAACGGATCACCGGGATCGATTATTCACAATCCAATATCGATGTATGCAATAGTCTCTCGGCCATACTGAGACGAAAGAATATGGAATTTGTCTGCAGCGACCTTGGCGCCGCGGAAATTCCTCCAAAACAGGACCTGATCCTGTGCATTGCCGTATTAATGCTGATCAAGGACGACATGCTCGTACTAAAGAGATTCCGCGATGCTCTTGCCCCCAATGGGAAGCTATTATTGTATGCAGCGGTAAATTACCGGCGGAATCTATCGATTTACAAGTATTTTGCCAAAAAACCCGGTTTTGATTATGACGAGATCATTGGAAGACCACAGACTTATAATGATGAAACGTTGGAACAGAAACTGAACGAATGCGGCTTTGTGATCGAGGAAAAGAGGCATTCCTTCGGCATTGTTGCCGCAACGATGTTCGAACTTTCGTCTATCTTCGAGTGGCTGTTCAAAACGTGGCATCCTGCCGCCTCGGTGTTTGTCGTCCCATTCTATTTAATTTTTTTACCGTTGTATATTCTTTCCATGCAGTTCGATTATCTCGGAACAAGAACAACCGGAAACGGTGTTATGATCATAGCCAAAAAACAATAGTGAACGCAGCATTATGAAAAAAATCAAACAAGTCATACGGGAAGATAAGAACGATCTTGGATTCGGAGCTCGCCTCTCCCAGGAACAACACAGCCGCATGATGAACCGCGACGGAACATTCAATGTGGATCGCGAAGGAATGTCGGTTATCAAATCCATGAGCATGTACCATTGGCTCATTACAATTTCGTGGACCAAGTTTCTTTCTTTGATGGCAGCGTTCTATGTCGTCGTCAATTTTTCCTTTGCGTTCGGATACTATTTGTGCGGAAGCGATGCACTGAACGGGACCGAAAGCACAACAATGACAAATCATTTTTGGAACTGCTTTTTTTTCAGTGTCGAGACATTCGGTACGATCGGGTATGGCGCGTTGAGTCCGAGAAACGGTGCAGCCAACTGGCTGATGACATTTGAAGCGTTCTTTGCCCTGGTCAGCGCGGCGATGGCAACCGGTTTGCTCTTCGCCCGTTTTGCCAGACCGAATGCAAAGATCCTTTACAGCAATCATGCCGTGATAGCGCCGTTCAAGGATGGAAAAGCATTGATGGTACGTGTCATCAATCAACGGTCAAGTCAGCTGATCAATATCGAAGCGCAGATCATTTTTTCCTGGATGCATGAAAAAGATGGACGCCGTATCCGTCAATATCACACACTTGCGTTGGACCGGCAAAAAGTAACATTCTTTCCATTGCATTGGACGATCGTTCACGAGATCGACGAAAAAAGTCCTCTGCATAACAAGAACAAAGAATTCCTGAAAGAGTCTGAAACGGAAATGTTCGTGATGATCACTGCCACTGATGAAACATATTCTCAAACAGTCCATTCGCGCTCGTCGTATCGTTATGACGAGATCGTATGGGGAGCAAAGTTCAAGGATATCTTTCAAAAGAGTGCCACCGGAAAAGCGATCGGGGTCAGAATGAACCGCATTCACGATTATGAACGCGTAGAGGTGGATTGATCATGCAGCATTATATCATTGATGGTTACAATGTTATCCATGCAATCCCTGCACTGAAAAAGACCCTTGCGCACAATGCAGAATCGTCACGTGAACTTTTGATCCACAGCGTCTCACAATTGACGCATAAGAAAAAATTCCGATGCACGATTGTTTTTGATGGCACTGCGCCGGAAAATTCTCTTCGGCAATCCGCTCACGCACCTGTTCATGTAATATTCTCATTCCCATTTTCCGCCGACGCAAAGATCAAAACAATGATCGAACAATCAAAACAACGGCCGAAGCTCGTCATTATTTCGTCTGACCGAGAGATATTAAATTTTGCCAAAGCATGTTCCTGCCAAACTTACACATCGAAATATTTCGCCAATCTGCTTTCTGAGGGCGATGAGATCATCACGGAAAAATCCGACATCCCCCTCAGCTCTTCTCAGGTAGATGAATGGCTGAAAATATTCGGCGAAAAATAACAACTTCTACACACTCCTTGACTTTTACCGCTCCTTGAGTTAAATTTAGGTATACCTAAATTTATTTATCAATTAAACAAAAAATGGATATCCTAAACGTTAATACAGCAATATCCGCTGAAAAACGAAAATTATACAATTTTGCACTGTATTTGAGCATTTTCACCATAGTATATAATATCGCAGAAGGCCTTATTTCTACTATTGTCGGTTTTTCTGATGAATCTCTTACATTATTCGGTTTCGGCGTGGATAGTTTTATTGAAACCATATCGGGGATCGGCATAGCCGCAATGGTGATACGGATAGCCAACAATCCGGCCAGCCATAAGAGTCGCTTTGAAACTACAGCTTTGAAGATTACCGGATGGGCATTCTATGTTTTGTCCGGAGGATTATTGATTTCATCCGTTCTTTCCGTCGTCTCGGGACGGCAACCGGAATCAACATTCTGGGGTGTCGTAATTTCTCTGGTCTCCATTGTTGCCATGCTCGGCTTGATTCATTATAAAAAGAAGATCGGCACGGCGCTGGATTCAAAAGCGATCATTGCTGATGCGCAGTGCAATGTGGTCTGCGTATATATGTCCATAACGCTGCTGGCCTCCAGTTTTTTGTATGAAATGTTCTCTCTTCCGTATGTAGATGCGGCCGGTGCGTTAGGTTTGGTGTACTTCTCCGTGAAAGAGGGAAAAGAATGTTTTGAAAAAGCGGAATCATTGAACGGCAGTTGTTCGTGCGGAAACGATTGACCCGGAGAAATTCTTATGGCAAGTGAACAGAGTGAAAACTATCTCAAAAATATTTACAAACTTTCTTCCGGCGAAGGAAAGGTGACCACCTCGTCCCTTTCGGATAAACTGCAGATCTCACCCGCATCCGTTTCCGAGATGATCAAAAAACTTGCCGAAGAAGGAACGCTGACGCATACGCCGTATAAAGGCGTTGAACTGACGGAGGAAGGCAAAAAGCTTGCCTTGCGTATTATCCGCAAACATCGATTGTGGGAAATGTTCCTTGTTGAAGTGCTCCACTTCCGCTGGGATGAGATCGATGATGAGGCGGAACGGTTCGAACATATCATGTCCGACAAGATGGAAGAGAAGATAGATCATGCCCTGGGTCATCCGCTGACCGATCCGCACGGCGATCCGATCCCGACAAAAGACGGCGAGTTGAAATGTCCGATGAGCCATCCTATGAGCGACGTACGGGCAGGATCGACGGTTCGTGTCGTGCGGGTGAGCGATTCAAATTCAGAGATGCTGCAATACGTTGCATCGATCGGTATTGCTCTGAACAAAGAGATCCACGTTAAACAAAAAATGAGTTTCGATAATTCGATGCTGGTGAAGATCGACAATAATGAGGTCAACATCAGTTCTACCATAGCTTCCAATATCTTCGTTGAGAATGTATAGGAGACGTATATGATCGATCCCGGAAAAGCATTGATCTTGTTTGGAATTACTGCTGCCGTCCTGACGGTATTATTCATTCCGAAGTACGGGCTTTTTGCGCAATGGAAACGTGCCCGCCATGGAATGAATCGCGCCCTGGTCGAAGATGCGCTGAAGCATATCTATGACTATGAATACAAAAATATCAATTGCACCACGGAAAGCATCGCCGGCGTGCTGCTGATCTCCACGGATGAATCCGCGGAATTGCTGACGCGGCTTTCCGCCATGGGACTTCTCATCACAAACGATAACGGCGTAAAACTCACTGCCGACGGAAATTCCTACGCCTTGCGTATCATTCGCGTTCATCGTTTATGGGAACGGTATCTCGCAGATGAAACAAGCGTTCCTCCAACGGAATGGCACTCGTCGGCCGAACTGGCCGAACACACGCTAAGCCCGGCTGAAACTGAAACGCTTGCCGCACAGATCGGCAACCCGAATTTCGATCCGCACGGCGATCCCATCCCGACACCAACGGGAGAGATGCCCCCCAGGAAAGGACATTCTCTGCTTTCGTTGAAAAGCGGTGAATTTGCGATCATTACACATATTGAGGATGAACCGGAAGCGGTGTTCGCACAGCTCATTGCACAAGGACTGTATGTGGGAATGCAGGTGCGAATGATCGACCGTTCAAACGAACGGGTGCGGTTTGCGGCAGACGGTGAAGAGATCGTTCTCGCACCGCTGCTCACGAACAATTTAACGGTTGCACCGATCACCGAGGAAGAACAGCGGATCACCGCTCCTCTGGATTCGCTTGCCTCACTGAAGATCGGCGAAGAGGCACACGTGCTGAGTATCTCAAAAGCAATGCGCGGTCAGCAGAGAAGGCGATTGATGGACCTCGGCGTAGTTCCCGGAACAACCATCCGTGCCGAAATGAAAAGTGCATCGGGTGACCCGACGGCATATGCCATCCGCGGTGCAACGGTGGCGCTCCGCCGTCAGCATGCGGCAATGATCTTTATACGAAAATAATTCCGGCGTCCCACACGGCGAAGTGTTGGACGAGCAAACACGAATAATGCAGAATCATCACAAGTTTACCGAAGGTGAAGAAATAAACAGTATGTCACAAACACCAAATGAAAATTGCGATGATTGCCCCGTTCATAATCTCGGCAATCTTACCAAACTCGGCATCAACATGTCGCAGTTTGATTTTGTCGTCGCCCTTGCCGGTAATCCGAATACGGGAAAAAGCACCGTGTTCAACGCGTTGACCGGTCTGCGCCAGCATACGGGAAATTGGCCCGGCAAAACCGTCACCCGCGCCGAAGGTGGATTCGTGTACGGCAACAAACGATTCAAACTTGTCGATCTTCCGGGAACCTATTCACTTCTCTCAACAAGCACGGATGAAGAGGTTGCGCGTGATTTCATTCTTTTCGGTCAGCCGGATGTTACGGTGATCGTTGTTGATGCAACCCGTCTCGAACGGAATTTGAATCTGGTTCTGCAGGTTCTGGAGATCACCGATCGCGCCGTTGTCTGCCTGAATCTTATGGATGAAGCGCAGCGGCATAATATCAAAGTCGATACGCGGCGGCTCGCAAAGGATCTTGGCGTTCCCGTTGTTGCAGCGGCCGCACGGCAGGAAGAAGGGATTCCCGAACTCCTGAAGAATGTGTACGATGTTGCGTCAGGTGCTTACCTGTGCCGTCCGCATCGTTTGGAACGGACTGCACCGCGTCTGGAAAAAGCGATCTCGGTACTGTCGGGAAAGATCAAGAAAGAATTTCCCCTGCTTCCCAACACGCGTTGGATAGCGTTACGATTGCTGGATGGCGATCAGAAAATTATTGATGCCGTGAAAAGCGGTGAACTGGGAAATCTTTCTGCAAAGAGTGCGGCCATCCGGGCCGCCCGGGAGACGACAAAGTGAAGAAAGGATTGAAAAAAGAACAGAGCACAACAACCGCCAGCAGCAAAGAATCCATTCTTTCCTCGGCGAATACTTTGCGGTGGGAAATCGGCGAGCATGTTCATGATTCACTGATAGAATCGATCTATGCCGATGCCAATCAGATTGCATCACGTGCGGTAACGCTGCCGGCCGGAAAGCCGCGGTTCGATTTCGATAAAAAGCTGGACACTCTTATCACCAGCCGATGGTTCGGGTTTCCGCTCATGTTCCTGCTGCTTGCTTTCGTTTTTTGGCTTACGGTAGAAGGGGCAAACATTCCTTCGGCATTGATCGCATCGCTGCTGGTGGATACGATCCATCCCTGGCTAAGATCGGTTTTTGTGCTGATCGGCTCACCGTGGTGGCTTACCGGAGTTCTTGTTGACGGTGTGTGGCTTGCCATGGCGTGGGTGATCAGTGTCATGCTTCCGCCAATGGCGATCTTTTTCCCCCTCTTCACATTATTGGAAGATTTCGGTTATCTGCCTCGCGGTGCATTCAATATGGATTCCCTCTTCCGCAGGGCGGGTGCTCACGGCAAACAATCGCTCAGTATGACGATGGGATTCGGCTGCAACGCTGCCGGTGTTGTTGCCACACGGATCATCGACAGTCCGCGCGAACGGCTGATCGCGATCATCACTAATAATTTTTCGTTATGCAACGGACGATGGCCCACGCAGATTCTTATCGCTTCGATCTTTTTTGGAACACTAGCCCCTCCGGCACTTGCCGGATTCATTACCGCCGGAGCGGTTGTCGGTGTTGCAACGCTTGGAATATTTTTCACCCTTGTTGTATCATGGGGGCTTTCCCGGACCTTGCTGAAAGGAGAAGCTTCATCCTTCAGTTTGGAATTACCGCCGTATCGCCCTCCGCAATTATGGCAAACATTGTATACGTCGCTTATTGACCGGACGGCGATCGTGCTGTGGCGGGCTATAGTGTTTGCCGCACCGGCCGGGGCTGTTATTTGGCTTGTCTCCAATATCCATATCGGCACCATGAGCATCGCCGAACATTTCATCAACTTGTCGAATCCATTCGGCATACTGCTTGGACTCAACGGCGTTATTATTATCGCATACATTATCGCTATTCCCGCAAACGAAATCGTCATCCCTACCGTGCTGATGATGACCGTGCTGAGCACAAAACTTTCTGGCATCGGCAGCGGCGCCGGTGTTATGTTTGAACTGAATGAAGCAACAGCAGTGGCCGATGTGCTCCGCGCAGGAGGATGGACAATGCTGACAGGCTTGAACCTGATGCTCTTCAGTTTGCTTCATAATCCCTGCTCAACAACTATTTACACCATCTACAAAGAAACAAAAAGTGTGAAATGGACCGCTCTGGCGACCATTATTCCGACCATCATGGGAATCGTCATCTGTTTCCTTGTTGCACAGATATACCGCTTGCTGTTTGTATAACCCTTCTTTTCTTTTGTGTGTGGTAATATTTCTCTCCTTTCCAAAATGAACCATTCTTGGACACAATGCATGGAAATCATGGTCGTTAAAAATAATTATTTGACACAATTGGCAATTTCCTTATCTTACAAACATATAACTGACCACCAAATTACCTTTCAACCAATGTAGAAGAAATTCTACCTTCGCACGACACAAGCTGTAGTTCGCAGATCGAAGCAGATTTTTCGATCACACTCAGGTTCCATATTTCAGAACACCTATTTTTATAACAGCATGCTGTTATATTTTCATTCATTTCAATTAATACTCATATGAAAAACAAAAAGATCACACTGCAGGAAAGCGAAATCCCGACGCATTGGTACAATATTCTGGCCGATATGCCGAACAAGCCACTTCCGCCGCTTCACCCCGGCACAAAAGAACCGATCGGTCCTGAGGCACTTGCACCGCTGTTTCCGATGGAATTGATCAAGCAGGAAGTTTCGACGGAAAAGTGGATTGCCATTCCCGAAGAGGTCCGCGAGATCTACAAGGTCTGGAGACCGACACCGCTCTATCGCGCATATGGATTGGAAAAAGCACTCGACACACCGGCAAAGATCTATTATAAATACGAAGGTGTAAGTCCGGCCGGATCGCACAAACCGAACACGGCTGTCCCTCAGGCATATTACAGCAAGCAGCAGGGGGTAAAGCGTATTGTAACCGAAACCGGAGCCGGTCAATGGGGAAGCGCTTTAAGCTTTGCCTGCAATCTTCTCGGCATGGAATGCGAAGTATTTATGGTCAAGGTGAGTTATGACGGTAAACCGTACCGCAAGATGATGATGAACACCTGGGGTGCAACGGTCACGTCGTCCCCTTCCACCCGCACTGCGGCCGGAAGATCAATACTCGCCGAAGATCCGAATTCACCCGGTTCGCTCGGCATCGCGATCTCGGAAGCGATCGAAATTGCTTTGCAGGATGAACATACAAAATACGCACTGGGAAGCGTGCTGAACCATGTGCTTCTGCACCAGACAGTAATGGGACAGGAAGCTGTTCTGCAAATGGAAAAGGCGGGTGATTTTCCGGACATTATCGTTGCGCCGTTTGGCGGCGGATCGAATTTTGCGGGACTGACATTCCCATTCCTACGATTCAATCTTGAGAATGGAAAAAAGACCCGGTGCATCGCCAGTGAGCCGGCCTCCTGTCCGAAGTTGACTCGCGGCGTTTTCCGTTATGACTTCGGAGATACGGTTGGCATGACTCCTCTTCTTCCGATGTTCACGCTAGGACATAATTTTGTACCACAGGCAATCCACGCCGGCGGATTACGGTATCACGGCGCCGGAGTCATCGTCAGTCAGCTATTAAAAGATAAGCTGATCGAAGCCCGCGCTCACCATCAATTGGATACATTCGATGCAGCCGTGCTTTTCGCTAAAACCGAAGGGATCATTCCCGCGCCGGAAGCGGGTCACGGCATTGCAACGGTGGTCGAAGAAGCAAAACGGTGCAAAGAGGAAGGTATCTCGAAAACGATTCTGTTCAATCTGTGCGGACACGGACATTTTGATATGCAGGCGTATGACGACTATTTTTCGGGAAAATTAGTCCGCCATCATCTCAGCGACGAGGCAATTCAGGAATCGCTGGCAAAACTGACAACCCCGACGATCTGAATATAACAAAACCTCCGCAACTGAATGCGGAAGTTTTTACTGTAAATTCGATTGAAATATTTTTGATCGGCTATAGACAACGAACCCCGCATACGCGGGGTTTGTTATTTCAGAAGGATTAATATAATTTATTTTGCAGAAAAGAGATTGATCCCCCACCGGACGACCGCTAACAGACCAAAGATCGCACCAAGAACTGCTACAACGGATGACCCTGCCGGAAAATCGTAATGCGCCGAAAAGAAAAGGCCGAAGAAACTGCCGAGCACCCCGATGACCATCGAAATAATGATCATGGAAACTTTCTTGCGTGAGATCAATATCGCCGTAACCGGAGGGATGATGAGGTACGAAAATACCGGTATCACACCGGCACTGCGCACCGCAAGAACAATCGCCATGCCGATGGACAGATAAAAAAGAAAGTTCCACAGATTGAAAACGCCGATCTCTTCAATTTCATGGTTCTCAAATTTTTCCGTCAATCGAAAGAATTTCTTCCGGAAGACCGCGTGAGCCAGCCCGATGATCCCGAATGTCACGGCCATCGTCAGGATCTGTTCATTCGTAACGGTGAAAACGCTTCCGAACAGCACTTCCGAAATATCCGATTCTCCATGCGGGGATTTTGAGATGAAGAGCACCGTTGCAGCGGAGGCAAAGGCATACACAATGCCGATGATCGCTTCCTGTTTCAACCGCTTGTCCTTTATTTTGATGAACGAAAGTAGGAATGCCCCCACCATGGTGAAGATGATGGAAACAAGGGTCTGATCCTTCCCAATAAAATTCGCCACCGCAACCCCTAGCATGGATATTTGTCCAAGAGCGAGGTCCACAAACACAATTCCCCGGCCGACAACATGCACACCCAGATAGGAGAGAAGCAGACCCATTACGATGCTGATCTTTAAGGCATTAAAAAAAAAATCCTGTGTCAACATGTCTGACATATCGTCTCCCTTATTGAAGTGCTGAAACAAGCTGACCAACGTTATAATCGAAGAGGTCAATATATGTTTTTATTTCCGGCGTTGCTCCCACCGACGTTGCAAACGTAACCACCTTCCCCCCCGCGTTTCTTGCCACAAGATCGGCAGATTCAGCGGTAAAATAGGGCGAATTAATAATGATCTTTATCTGTTCCCGTTTCATCGTTCCGATGATCTTCGCCAGTTGCGATGGTGTGGGTGGAATGCCAGGTTTGGGCTCAAGAAAATCGACGATCTTCAATCCAAACCGCTGTTCGAAATATGGCCACTCGTTATGATACGCGATCACCTTCGTGTTTTTGAACCGGGCCAATGTTGTTTCCCATACTTTGATCTTAGCATCAACGGCTTCATTGAATTTTTTCAGGTTCGCGTGAAACTGTCCCTGATGCTCCGGGTCCAGACGGGAGAGCGTATTGGTGATCGTCTGCGCAATAATTTTCCCGTTCAGCGGATCGAGCCAGAAATGAGGATTGCCGAAAATATGGATATCGCCTTCTCCCCTGTTGACGCTGGAAGGAATCTGCAGCAGCGGTATGTTGGTAGACGCATCAATATACCCTTCCCCTCCTTTTTGGATCTTTTGATTCCGTGCGCTGTTTAATAATGCCGGAACCCAGCCGATCTCAAGATCAAGACCGACGGTAATAAAGACATCCGCTTTTGATAACTTCAGAATATAACTCGGCTTCGGATCAACAAAATGGGGATTCTGATACCCTGTGGCGATCGAGAATACATCAACACGGTCCCCCCCGATCGACTCCGCGATGCTTTTCAGATCGGGAATTGTTGTGACAATTTTTAATTGTGCCTGACTGGCCGATGCGATCAACAGCATTAATAAGATAAAATAAATATTTTTTTTCATTGAGCTTTTCTCCTGGTATAGTTGTCCTGAAGTAAAACTTCCGGATTGGATCTGTCGAAGAACGAGAATCGATCTATACTAATATGCATGTGCAGCATGCGTACCGATTCCGAATATTGCCCTGAAAACAACCTGTTGATAACTCGCACCGTAGTTGCTGTTCACGTGCTGAAATTCCAATGCAAGTATCTGGAATTCCGTCGGTTGGAACCTGAGAAGCAGCGACGCCGAACGTTCATCCGATTTCTTCGCCATCGGCAGTCCGGAATAATCGAACCGTGCGCCGACGAACGTGCGTTTCTCTATCTGATATTCGAACATCGTATACGCTCCGTACGATTGCACCGCATTTCCGGAACTGGAATCCGAACGGCATAGTAGCGCTTCCGTCTGCCAGGTAAATGAATTGTAGGTATTGAACTGCACCGGTTTCCATTTGTAGGTAAGATCAGTTCCTGCCATCACCGTGTTCAGGTCCAGGGCGTTCACTCCCGATAATCCGGAAAGACCAAAGCCGAGGGTCGAGTTCTCCGAGAGTTCAAAGAAATTTTTCAGATATGCCGAATAGAGAAGTTTGTTGGACCCGCCGTTATCCAAAGCCGGTGTTGAAGCACTCCGTCCGATCTCAACATCCAGTTCCTGATAGAAGTCCCAGGGATTCGGAACCAGCACGCTTGCCGACATTCCTTCCATAAATAATCCTTCGTCGCCGAAATAATTTTTGATCATCGCCGGAAACTCAACAAAACTGAAAGCGTGCGGATGGAGCGTGTTCACTTTGGTGAAATGCGGTTTGAACTTGCCGAGCGTTACCTGCAATGAATATGGGAGCGAAAGGGATGTTAACGTCGCCACCTCGAGGCCTGCCGAAAAATCTCCGTTCAGCGAATCCTTGCCGAACGAAAAAAGAAAATTTGCTTCTGCATACGGATCAACCACAGAACTTACCTGCACCTCAAGTGCGTTGAAATACGTTTCGATATTTCTTGGACCGGTGCTTGAATAGGATGTACGGAAATCTCCGATCGCGCTGATATCCGGATTAGTGGAAGAAGCAGAACGCGCAACAGAAACGGTTTGGACCGGGTTGATCTGTGATTGCATTTCCGCCTGAAGCCGAAGAGTCAGCATGGAATCAGCAATCGCCGCAGAATCCAACGGCGATTGCGCTGCCGTGAACGAAAAAAACAACGGAAAAAAAATAATACAACAAAAGAGTCGCATAAAAATACCTTCCCGAATAATGAAAGCAACAGCAAGCGATATCGCATGAATGGATCATGGACAGGTATGCCTGCAAAAATTTTTTCTATGATTAAATTAAGCGGGACCGACCGGCGGACCGCGGCGGAAATGAGCCGGAGTGTTAGTGTGGATTGCTGCAACAAACGATGTTGATAGGTATTCTAATGATTTTGTATTGACTCGTGGAAGGACGGAAAAAACATTCGTGACGGCGGTTTGTGTGGTGAACGTGCACAGTGTGCAGTTATCATGAGATTCGATTACGTGATGCCGGCAATGGAGCACATCATCATGCTGAACAAACGCCTGCGCACCGCTGCCGGTGACAAACAACGGATCTTGATGATAATGTAATGGCACAGCCACAAATGTGAGTGTGCCATAAACTATCAATAAAATAACAGAAACAAATGCTTTTGTTCTGTTCTTCATTCTTTAGAGATTAAAGTTTGCCTGTGCGGACCAATTTTGCGATCTGAGCGGTACCGTTTTTCGTTACCGTCTTCAATGCTTTGCTCGTCAGCTTTACATTTACATAGCGCTTCAATTCCTGCACCCAAATGCGTTTGCTTTGCAGATTGGGAAGAAAGCGGCGCGGTGTTCTGTTGTTCGCGTGCGACACATTGTGCCCGGTCATCGGACCGACTTCTGAGACTTCACATCGTTTTGACATTATCGTAGTTCCTTGTGTGCTTATTGACCTGACTTAGTGAGCGCCCGACTGCATTTTCTTGAATTCTGCTTCCAAGATCGCTTCTTCAGACTTATCATCTTTAACTTTTACAAATTTTTGGTTGAAACGGTATGAACCTTTATCGGTCTTTACTGCCGCAACAAATTTGATCGTTTTTTCCAACATGCCGGCTTTCGCGGCTTTTTTGGCTTTTTCCTCAAACGACTGTTGTTTTGCCATTGACTCTCTCCTTGCGTTTAGACGTTGTTACTTTAGGGATTACAAATATACGAAATTCCATTCGAAAAGCGAATGAATAATTTTAAATAATTCTCCTACGTATGAATTTTGCCTGAATTCTATGAAAACCTGAGAAAATATACCTGCATAAACTTAATTTTTTACATTTCGATACTCACTGCGACTTAATTTAGTAGATTACACCTACTTCAAGAGACGACTGAAACTGGGCAGACCGGTAAAGACGATGTGTTGCCTTCTGAAAATCGCTCGTTTTTGCCTTGTAAATATTCACAAATTGCTGTGGATTCCGGTCCACCAGAGGAAACCAGCTGCTTTGCACCTGCACCATCAACGAATGCCCTTTTTTGAATGTGTGATTGATATCCGGAAGAGTAAAACGGACCAGTTCAACCTTTCCCGGTTTCATCGCTTCGGGAGCAGAGAAACTGTTCCGGTACCGGGCCCGCATCACTTCTCCGCGGATCATCATTTGGTATCCGCCCATTTTAACGGAAGGGGGATTTGACGGATCATCCTTAGCCGTATCCGGAAAAACATCGATCACCTTCACAACAAAATCGGCATCTGTTCCCGTGGTGGTGACAAAAAGATTTGCCGTTACCGGTCCTGTAATTGTCATATCATCGGCAATCTTCATCTCATACGAAAGAACATCGGGCCGCTGCCAAGCGAACCGCTGATCGTCGGTCATGTATTCTTTGCCGCGTGAATTGCTGATCTCGGCAATATATGGAATCGGGCGATTCGGGTCGCTCACATATTCATCAAATCCGGATTTGTCAATTGGCGGAGTCATCGAAAGTTTTTCATCAGCGGAGAAATATATTTTTCTTTTTTCCGCATTCTTCGGCGGCCATTCGGTATATGCTTTCCAGACATTGCTCCCCGATTCAAATACAGAAACCTCCGGCAGGTGAAGTTCCCCTTTTCCTTTCAAATAATAATTGAAGAACTCCCGAATGTGCGTATCATAATATTCTGAATTCTTATTTCCGAAACTGACGTTTCCTAAACGGTTTCCGTTGGAGCGGACCCATCCTCCGTGAGACCACGGACCCATCATGAGCGACGTCCGGTTGTTCGCGTTGTATTGTTCGATGGCACCATAGATCTTCAGCGAGCCATACAGATCTTCCGCATCGAACCATCCTCCTACCACCAGCACGGCAGGACCGATGTTCTTCATGTGCTGTGATACGCTGCGCGACTTCCAGAATTCATCATAATCGGGATGCGCAAAAAGATCGTTCCAGAATTTTGCCGTATCGCCGTAATATTTATTTTTGATGTCGGCAAGCGAACCGGCCTGCAAAAGAAACTTGTATCCGTCAGGTGTCGGAAAATCAAAACCGGGAGGCCATGTTGTGGTCAGCACCGGACGCGGTTTGCCGAACGAACGGTAGAAACTGAATCCGTCAATCAGCATCATGGCACCATTATGATGGAAATCATCGCCGATAAACCAGTCCGAAATCGGCGCTTGCGGCGACACCGCTTTCAATGCAGGGTGAGCGCCGATCAATCCGTGCGCCGCATAGAATCCGGGATACGAAATCCCGATCATCCCGACATTGCCGTTATTCTGCCGGACATTTTTCAGCAGCCACTCGATGGTATCATACGTGTCGCTGCTTTCGTCGATGTCGCTGTCGGATTTTTTATTGACCACATGCGGCCGGATATCTTCATACGTTCCTTCGGACATAAACCGTCCGCGCACATCCTGGAACGCCATAATGTACTTTTCCTGCGCCATCCAATAATTGTTGCCGTTTGCTTTCAAATATTCGCTTCCATAGGGGGCAACCGTGTACGGCGTTCTTGAAAGAATGATCGGATATGCCGTCACGGTATCTTTAGGGACATAAACAGCGGTATGGAGTTTCTTCCCATCGCGCATCGGAATTTCATACTCGAATTTGTTATAGTCGGTTTTAAGATCTATTTCCTGTGCTGTCAGTATAAACAGAGGAAATATACAGAGAAGAATTTGTCTCACGGTCACCTCGTTGTTTAGTCAACGTGTAAAATGAAAATGGTTATTCTAAGAATAACCATTTTTTTCGATTGTTGAAACATGATACTATTACGCGGAAAATGCACCGCTTCTCAGCACCTTCCCGGCCAGCGTTCCGGTGATCTTGTTATTGTCAACGGCGAATTGACCGTTCACAATCACCATTGGCATTCCGGAGGGGAACTGATGCGGATCGAGAAACGTCGCATTGTCCTTAATGACGGCATAATCAAAAAGAACGATGTCTGCCCACTTCCCTTCTGCGATCACGCCGCGGTCTTTCAGTCCGATCTTTTGTGCGGGCATGGAGGTCATCTTACGGATCATTTCCGGAAGGGAGCAGACGTTCCGTTCTTTCTGATAATAGGAAATTGCGCGTGGAAATGTTCCGTACGTGCGGGGATGAGGATTGGATTTTGACGCGGGAGAATAAGCTCCGCCGTCGGAGGCGACGATCGTATTCTTCCATCGCAGTATCGTTTCCGTTCCTTCTTCGTCCATGCCGAAACCGACAATGCCGACGGAACCGTTCTCTTTGATCATGAAATCAACGGAAAAATCGAACGGATCGACATTTAATTGCGCTGCGATCTGCCGGATCGTTTTACCGAGATACGCTTTATGCTCATCCAATTTTGTGGATGTGATCATCACGGAATCCCATGAACCGAGTCCGTTGATCTTCCGCTGCGTGTCCGGACGTATCTTCTCCACGATCGACCTATCCTTCAGCCGTTTCATGAACTGTTCCGTGCCGCCGTCGCGCGACCAGAGCGGAAAAAGATTGGCCAGTCCTGTCTGATAGGCAATGTACGGATACCGGTCTGCGTGGACTTCCATCCCTTCGGCGATTGCGCTTTCCAGCATCTTCAGCGTGATCTCGTTCTTATACCAATTTGTTTTATAGGATGATTTCAGATGCGAGATCTGCAGCCGTGCGCCGGAATGACGGCCGATGCGTATCACTTCTTCGATCGCTTCCAGCACCCTGTTATCTTCGTTCCTCATGTGCGATGCATATAAACGGTACGGCTCCGGTGCGGCTTTCGTTAGTTCCCATAATTCTTCCGTGGAGGCAAAACTTCCCGGCGTGTATTCCAGTCCGGTGGAAACACCGCAGCAACCCTGCTCGATTGCTTTACGTACTTCGCGCTTCATCGCTTCCATCTCTTCCGGCGTAGCAGGACGATCATCCTCTCCGACGATAACTTCACGTACTGTTCCGAGTCCGACCATGGATGCAAAATTTTGCGCACACCCTTGTTTTTCCAGATGCGTGAAGAAACCGTCGCAATCGGTATAAAGCCGGTCATCATCTTCCCCAAGAGTTTTTCGAGGACCGCGCGATTCTCCGTCGGCGCCCCCGACTTCCGTCGTCACGCCCTGCCGCAATTTGCTGTCCGATGTGGGCAAACGAAGGATGGATGAATCGGTATGCGTATGGATGTCAATAAATCCTGGCACAACGTGCAGGCCGTGCGCGTCAATAATGCGCATTGCATCGCTACTTTCAATCACGCCTAATGCGGATATTTTACCATCGCGTATTCCTACGTCGGCAAGCGTTTCGGCCATACCGGTCCCGTCGATGACTCTTCCCCCCTTAATGATCAGATCAAAGCGGGGGCGACTGGAAACGGAGATCGACGACGGTGCACAACTTGCGAGAAATGCTCCGGCGCCAAGAGAGGCGGACGTTTGGATGAATTTACGGCGGGAATACGGCATAGTAATTTTTATTAAATGAAAAATCTAACATTGCACTGGCGTTACAGTAAATTACTTGCTAGTTCGGCAAGTTTGGAACGTTCGCCCTTTTCGAGATTGATATGGGCGTAGATCTTCTGTCCTTGCATCTTTTCGATTAAATAACTCAATCCGTTGGACATACTGTCAAGATACGGATGATCGATCTGATAGATATCGCCGGTCAGCACGATCTTTGTACCTTCGCCGGCCCGCGTGATGATCGTTTTCACCTCATGCGGAGTAAGATTCTGCGCTTCATCCACGATGAAGAAGATCTTCACCAGACTGCGGCCGCGGATATATGATAACGCTTCGATCACCAGTTTCTCCTCCTGCAGCAGCTGATCGATGCGCTGATACTGCTGATCCGATTCCTGATATTGATTCTTGATGACGTTCAGGTTATCGAACAGCGGCTGCATGTAGGGATCAAGCTTCGATTCGATATCTCCCGGCAAATATCCGATATCCTTGTTCGAGAGCGGAACGATCGGACGCGCCATGAAGATCTGTCTATACAGTTTCCGCCGTTCAAGCGCCGCGGCCAGCGCCAGCAATGTTTTTCCTGTGCCGGCTTTTCCCGAGATGGTCACCAGCTGAATATCGGGATTCATCAACGCGTTCAGCGCAAAGATCTGTTCGGCGTTGTGCGGAGCAATACCGTATGCAACACTCTTTTCAATTTTTGAAATCTGCTGACGTTCCGCATCGTATGTAGCAAGGGTCGATTGCTTGCCGTTCCGCAGAATGATGAATTCGTTCGGACGGAAATGATTTGTCGGCAGTTCATCCGGCTGGACTTTGAAAGGATTAGCATGAAGCCGCGCGATCACATTCTCGTCCACATTCTCGACTGTACGGTGGCCGGTATATAATTCCGTCAGGTTCTTCACCTGATCATTCTTGTAATCCTGCGCAGGCAGCCCGACCGCTTTTGCTTTCATTCGCAAATTGACATCCTTCGACACAAGGATCACTTCGCGGGACGATTGCTCCTTTGCCAGACAGTACGCCGTATTCAGTATCTGATGGTCCGGCTTGCTCTGAGAGAATGACGAATAGATATCTTTATGAAAATCCTGCTCAAGCCGGACGGTGATCTTTCCGAGTCCCGGCCCGATCCTGATGCCGCCGTTGAAAATATGGTCGCCGCTCATTGCATCAACATTCCGTGCAAATTCGCGTGCATGAAAGTTTATTGACTCGTTCCCTTTTTTAAATGCATCGAGTTCTTCCAGGACCGTTACCGGTATTACAACATCGTGCTCCTTGAATTGATAAATGCATGAACTGTCGTGTAAAACAACGTTGGTATCGAGGACGAAGATTTTTTTCTTTTTGGCAGCCATTGCGTTGTTTAACCCCTTAATGTGAATGGAAATAGTGGATTAGCGTATTGGCACTGCTGACATGACTCACAGTCATTGTGCCGGTACGGGAAAAATATTTATGGATTTGCAGACGAATGAATAAATTCGGAAAACGAGGGGGAACTACTTTGATTGTCGTTATTGGCAAGAATGGTCTCTTGTTCAAGAATAACTTTAAGTGAACGTAAGAAATCCTATGGAAAGACGCAAGAGGTTGAGGATGGAAATAAATGATTTGTGACGGTATGCCTTTATCTAAAGAAAGTTATGATAATTGTCACATCTGGTTGCATTTGAAACTGGATTGCCGTTGCACTTCCATGTAGAACTCATAGCATCAATTTTTGCGTTGCTTAGTAATTATCGTGAAAATAAATATTTAAAGACACCTGAAATATCTCACATCAATGTCATTTCCCCAAAGGTCCAAAGGACTCTTCGAGGGTCACTTTGTGACGATCCCGAAGTTGTTTGTCGGGAGAGAAATCTTATTTTTATCTCCAATAACAAGATCGAGATTCCCTGCTTGACGGCAGGCAGGCTCACTACGCCCCTTCGGGGCTTCGTTCGGTCTACGACTCGTAGGGTAGAGAATGACAATGGACAACCTATTTTTCAGATGTCTCGATTATTTACTATTCCTTCAACAGATACATCGGCGTGATCCCCATGTTCCACCAGGTAAAGGAATAGATATCCGACGTTTCTTCGATGATCTTCGCGGTCGGTTTTCCGGCGCCGTGACCGGCCGATGTTTCGATCCGGATCATCACCGGGTTCGGACCTTTATATTTTTCCTGCAGCGTGGAAATGTACTTGAATGAATGGGCCGGTACCACCCGGTCGTCGTGATCCGCCGTTGTGACAAGCGTTGCGGGATAGTTTACCCCTTCACGGATATTGTGAACGGGTGAATAGCTTTTTAGATAGTGAAACTGCGCCGAATCGTCGCTTGATCCGTAATCGTTCACCCACGCCCAGCCGATGGTGAATTTATGGAAGCGGAGCATATCCATAACACCGACAGCGGGAAGCGCAACCTTAAAAAGATCCGGACGCTGATTGATGGTTGCCCCTATCAGCAGTCCTCCGTTCGATCCCCCCTGAATGGCAAGCTTCGACGGGTTGGTATATTTCTGGGCAACAAGATATTCCGCCGCGGCAATAAAATCGTCGAACACGTTCTGCTTGTTGAAACGCATTCCGGCTTCATGCCACTTCTCGCCGTATTCGCCCCCGCCGCGAAGATTGGCAACCGCATAGACGCCCCCCTGTTCGAGCCACAATAATCGTGGTGCGCTGAAACTCGGTCCGATCGTGATATTGAATCCTCCATAACCATACAATAATGCGGGATTGCTGCCGTCAAGAGGAATTCCTTTTTTGTGGACGATGAACATCGGGATCTTCGTTCCATCCTTGCTGGGGTAGAATATCTGCTTTGTTTCGTAATCGGATGGATTGAAATCGATTTCCGTCTTCCGGAATAATGTTGAGCGTTGTGTGCCGATATCGTATTTGTATATCGCGGCAGGATATGTGAATGAAGTAAGCGTATAGAATGTAAATGTATCCTTCCGCTCGCCTCCGAAACCGCCCACGTTGCCGAGTGTTTCAAGCGGTATTTCATTTTCAAATTTTCCGGTAAGATCGTACACCGACACGCGATGACAGACATCCTTCATATAAACGGCAAATAATTTATTGCCGACAATGGAGACGGAGACAAGCGGTTCGCTCTTTTCCGGAAGGATCTCTTTCCAATTCTTCTCGTCCGGTTCCGCAGGGTCATACAGGACCACCTTTTGATTTGGTGCGTGACGATTGGTGAATAGAATCAGTTTGTCTCCGACATTATCCACGATGCTGATCTCATCGTCGAACGTGGCGACGATTGGAATGAACGCCGTCCTCTTTTGAAGGTCACGGTAATACAATGCATTGCCGTTCGATCCGCTCTGACTGATATAGAGCGACTGGAATCTTTCATCTTCGGTCACTCCGATGTTGAACAGGCGCTGCGGATGCTCCCGGTCCTCATAGATAAGGGGATCCTTCGACTGCGGCGTGCCGATAATATGGTAATAAACCTTGTGGTAGGCATTCGAAGTCGAGAGTTTTGACCCCGTATCGCTCGGAGCGGAATACCGTGAATAATAGAATCCGTTACCAAACCACGAGATTCCGGTAAATTTCGCCCATTCAATCTTCTCTTTCAGAAGTTTTTTTGTCTTCACGTCCATCACAAAGATCTCCCGCCAGTCTGATCCGGCTTTGGAGAGTGCGTAAGCAAAATATTTTCCTGCTTTGTCAAAAGCACTCCCTTGAAGCGATGTTGTTCCGTCCGCAGAAAGTTTATTGGGATCGAGAAACAGTTCCGGCATTGCGTCGAGCGAACCGCGCTGGATATAAAGAACGCTTTGGTTCTGCAATCCGTCATTCTTGTAAAAATACCAGTTCTTACCTGCCCGGAACGGGGCAGTGTATTTCGGATAGTTCAACAGTTTGGTCAACCGGTCCTTCACTTTTTCGCGGAAAGGGATCTGATTCAGGTAACCGAACGTCACCGTATTCTGATCTCGTACCCATTGTTTCACATTCGTCGCTGTGTCCTGCTCCAGCCAGCGGTACGGATCGTTCACCGCCGCACCGAAATAATTATCGGCATGATCACTTTTTAGCGTTTTGGGATACTGGAACTGAGCGAATGTCAATGAAGAACAGAGGAACAGGCTGAGGATCAGATTTTTCATGCAATACCTTTCGTTTATTTGATAACCTTAAATATCGGATAATACTTTCCGTCCCCGAAATATTTGTCGAAGAAATCCCATTTCACGGCACCGTCTTCCGATTCCGGTTCAAGCAGATACAGCGCTATGCGCGACAACGGCTGATTCATCTCAACGACAAAAGTACCGGCAGGAAATGTCTGTGTGACAGTCTCAAATGTCCCTTCCAGTGTCCGCATCTTGTGTTTTTGATATTCGCGTTCCGCCAGTTTGTTTTCTTTAATCACAAACCGCTGAACCTGCATCGTTTTTTGATCGTTGGTTTTCTGGAGTATGATCCCGTGTTGACGCAGAAGTTTGATCACATCGGACAGCGAGTCGGGAATGATGTAGCGCGCCGGCACCAGTACTTTTTTTGTTGCGCGGGTCCCGTAAAATTCCGACGTGCGGATCTTTTTCAGGCTGTCCTCGTTCATCAGATACATTACTTCGTTGGTGTATGGATTCCGCTGCTCGGTGACGGCGGCAAGCAGTATCTCCTGTGCCGAATCAGACTCGATCACTTCCGCATGCACGCCGAGTGAATCGAAGGCCGTCAGCTTTCGTGCCGACTCATCAGCTTTTGCTATAATATTTTTGACCGCCGCTGAATTTCCGTTGGCAACATCCAGAATGCCGGTAACAAGAGCCTTCGTTGCCGCGATCCGCTGCCGGAACGAAATGTACGAATACGCTTCACTCAGGATTCCCAGCCGGTTCCGCAATCCGACATAATTACTGTTGAAGCGCGGCTCCGTTGCCCAAAAATAAAATCCGGGCTTCCCCGCCGGTGTTTTTTCCAGAAAATCGCCGTACCGGTGAATGCGCCATTGTTGCGCCGTTAATTTTTGTTCTACTTTTGGGAAAAATACATTCCGCGTAAATTCATCCAGTCCTGGATCCATCACCGGATTCAGCGCAAAACTGTACGTGATGTGATACCCGTGAAAAGAGCCGTTCGTCGTATGAAGATCCATGGTAATGTGAGGATCGTATTCGTTCAGCATCGCAACAAACGAAAGCACCTCCGGCGATTCAAGTTTCATGTGATCACGGTTCAGATCATACCCTTGTGCATTTGCCCGCTGTCCCATTCCCGCGACCGGTCCGTTCTGCCAGGGCCGGTTGTAAAGACTGATCATATCATTCCCGTCGGCATTCAGGATCGGCGCGATGAGGAGCACCAGATTTTGCCTCCACTCCTGATGTTTTCCGTTGTTCAATTCACGGAGCAGTTCCAGCATTGCTTCCTTCCCTTCAACTTCGCCGGCATGGATATTTCCCTGAATGTACACGACAAGTTTTCCGGATCTCCGGATCGTTTCCGGACGGGTATCGGCGACGTTGCCATACACGATCATCGGCAGATGTTTTCCCTGAGACGAATAACCAAGCCAGGTTAACTTCATGGTCTTGCCGTCCATCTTCAATGCGCCGATGAAATCCATCACATCCTGATAGCGTGAGGTCTCTTCGTATTTTGTCTTTTCGGGACGCGTCTGCTGCGCAGAGACTGCGCACGACATCACAAAAAGGAACAGCATGATTCGTTGAATA
>CAJBTU010000312.1 GCA_903958625.1 uncultured Ignavibacteriota bacterium
ACCGGAAAGAGTATTCCGGATTGTATTCAAACAGGAAGAGATCCTGCTGTACGAATTGAAAACCTGTTTGCGTTGTCGCAGGGTTGAGGAACGAATTCATCTTCATCAGATAGATCTTCTTCGTGTCCGGTTCCGTACTCCGTTCTTCCAAGCGCAAGAATGTTTCGGTGGAAATGTTTGTCAAAACTTTTTCCAGAAAAGTATTGGCATCCTTCATAAAACGATTCGGTGTTATTCTGATCCTGGATGATGCTTTCAGATTAATGATCGGTATCAGAGCATCACTGTTTAAGGTAATAGCGATATACTCGCCGTCGTATCGGTCCGGAGTGAACTCGCGTTCATCGTTAAGATCGGCGATGCCGTTGGCGTTCGCATCGTTCCATACATATTGTCCTTCTCCCTTACGGACCTTATAAAAAACACGTTCTAATTTAGCCGTTCGCTGTGTGGCGGCATCATAGAAAAGATCTAAATCTAATCCTTGCGAGAATGGTCTGTACCGTGATTGTATTTTGAGTAATGTCGTCTGTTGATTGATATTGTTATTCTGAAACTCTTTCTCAAAACGTTTTTCACGAAGCGTAAGAATCGTTGATGCCGAGAAGTTTCTGACCTCACGGACCGTTACTGCATAGTTCTGAGTAATAGAGTTCGATTGCGGGATCAGATCTCCTTTATTCGCGGCGTGGTCTTTGCGCAATTCAAATTCCGTGGAGGCATCGATTCCATGGAAATCGGCGACGGCTATTTTGGGAGCATACAGTTGGAAACCGTAACTGGATGATTCCAAAGAATCGGTCAGATCATTTTTGACGCTTCGGCGTTCATTTTCATAACGGAATGCAGGAGATATATTGCTGAAAGTATATCCGGTAGAACCTTTTTGCCGGAGCCAGTCGTTTGATAAACTGAGCATTTTCTCTTTACCGGTGATGCTTTCAATATAATATGATACGGATGGATATTGTTTATTCGATATCGCGATAAGAGCGTCATAACGAACCGAAGAGAATTGGTCTTTCCGTTCCAGGGTACCCATGCCTGAAGAAAGAGTGATCATTTCGGATGGTGCATACGAGATCGTCCCTTCTCTTATCTCTTCGTCTGCAGATGCACCGGAGGAAAGGCTGTCAGTACTCCATTTCCTGCCAAATTCGACGGCGTCGGTTCTGTCTAAAGAAAGAAATTGTTTTTCTTTATACCGTTCGGTGAATGATAGATCAAAGGTTCCTAAATCAGAAGATCCGAGCCTAATATTCTTCGGATGATAACGTGCCGAAAATTTCAAAGCACTGCCGCTGTTACGATTATCTCCAATGGCAGAGAACCTATTCTGATCGAAATTGCTCGCGGCATATTCTCCGTCAACGGTTAGACCTGATATGGGAACAACAGATGTTCCCACCGAATACATTTGATGCAATTGAGCGCCCGGCAGAATGATGATCGGTGCATACTGCCCTGCTCGCAACCCGGCAAATTTATAGCGGCCGATCCCTTCACGAATATAATCGCCGTTTCCCTGACCGACTGTTGAAAAAGCAATATTGTATAGTGATGCAGTTGTCTGCTGTTCAAAACGATATAGGCGAATTACGCTTCCGTTAATGATCGTATCGGTTGCTGCATAATTTCCTTTCCCAATACCAAGGGAATCACTTCCTGCGAAAGAAACACCGGATTTTGAAGCTACGGTATTTCCCGCCTGGCTGAGAATGGCTTTGTCGCTTGCACTTAAAGAAATATCGATCGGTGCATCAAGATCGTCGCCTTCGCGGAAATAATTTGTATGAAAGATCAAACCATCGGATAATTTTGTTGCAGCATCAACTCCGACAAAATTGCGTGTGAACTGCCTGTCCGAATACTCAAAATCGACTACGATCCTCGACGCACCGGTGATGAGCTTTCGCGTGGAGAATGTTATTTCTGCTGATCCATACTCAATGGAATAATCATTATTATCGCCTCTCACCATAACCTCTCCGTCAACAAAGACTTTTTCACTTCCCGCAATAATGATGATCGAGCGTTCATTATTTTTTCCCGTCAATCGATACGGTCCCTGCACTCCTTCGATACCCAGGAATGTATTTGTATTGAATTTACCTCTGCTCGTGGCACCTGTTACTTGAATTTTCGTTTGAGGAGTAAAATTACTGTACTCCGCCATTATTTTGGCTCCTTGTAATTTCCGGTTAATATTTACGAACTCGCCTGTTTTTGAACTGAATTGAAAATCACCCAACGTAGCTGTATATACCGGACTTTTGATTTCGACAAAGACATTATCAATTTCCTGAAGTGTTTGGGTATTCCCTTGCGGCTGGATCGGAGTATTTTCATCCGTAAGAGCGGCAAGGATGTCGATATCGTGAGAAAGTTTTCCCGCCATTTGAAGACGGAAGCCTGAACTCAACGTGAGATCCCTATTCGATCCTACGAGGAACCCACGACTGATGGAACCGGTTTTGGATAATTCCGGACCGAACATGTTGGTGAAGATGCCCTCTGACTGTGTTATATAAGCACGCTGTTTCTTCCTGTCCAGAGAATCGTTTTTAAGCAAGAGAGTGCGCAGACTATACGATGGTTTAAGATTAAATGGAAGATAAGAATAGGATACAGTAAGAGTTAGAGGTTTGGAAACAGCAGTATCGAATGTTACAAAGAGAGAATTCGCCGATTTATGAAATGAAAAAGTCCGTAATGTGAGTGAATCATTTTTAACGAGGATGGATGAAGCGATAATGAAATGTCGCGAGAGTTGTAGAGTGATTGTATCATTGCCTTGCGGCACAGGAAAGGTATCGACCTGATATGAATTCGAGGTCTGCGCAGAAGCAAACAAAAACGGAACGATGCATAACCATGATACTATTGAGATTTTCATCGGGATAGATTATTCAATAGTAAAAAGTTACGCTAAACCTCCGTCAATTGGAAATAAAAAAGTCATTCGGCCACCGAATGACTTTTTCTGTTTGTACCGAGAGCCGGACTTGAACCGGCACTCCTTTAAAGGGAACTGGATTTTGAGTCCAGCGCGTCTACCAATTCCGCCATCCCGGCATTGAAAATTATTGGTAAATATTCATTGTGTAAACTTTGAACATTTAAATGTATTGAAGTTTCTCTTTCGTTGCAACACTTTTTCATCTGCGACGACATAATTATTTACATTGTAAACCAATGTGAAAATTGAATTGGAGTTTCTCATATTCATTTTTACCGTCTATATAGCAATGAATATGAAATTCTCATGATTACTTGACGTATCTAATCCATTCAATAGGAATGCAAGATGATAACTATGGATTTACGGTTATCCTTAAAGTTCTATCATTGACCTTAGAATAAGGCTGCAATTATCGGATGTAAAAAATTTTACAATACTCAATGAAGGATGTTCTATTTTCATCTGAAAGTTTAAAGTATTAAACTCAATTACCAACAAGGTAAATCTGGGAATCATCTATTAATTATCCACAACGTTCCGTTGGCGCGAGAATATTCACCAAGCAAAAAAATACTCTTCGTTTACACACTCTTCAAGGAATGCAATATCTTTTTCAATTCGTTGAGGGTTTCCCCAGTCGCTCCAATATACGTTCTTCACTCGAAGCACCGCAAGATCTTCAACGGCTTTTTCAAGTATCGAGAAAGAAAAATTCACCGAGGGGAGTTTATCATAAACCGCTTTTGTTTTTTCGTATTCCTTCGGTGAATAAAAATGTTCTTGAAGCGTAAGTATGGGCACGACAATATCCGGCATCAAACGGCAAAAACGACCGATCATTGCATCCACTGAACTGACCATCACCATAGTATTCCACAGCCAGTATTTATTTTCATACATCTTCATCACTTTAGGTGTCGAAGGCTTTTCATAAAAATTGGTAACCTGATTTATGCTGGTGCCTCGTACCGTTGAATGCCGAACTCCAGGTTCGATCCATCCATAGTCGGATTCCAACTGATCCGGTTCTATGCCGAGAACAAGAAACTTATTTTTATTCTTTTTTATGAACGCAACACCATCTGCCACGTACTCCATGAAACGTTTCTCTTCAAGAATAAAATGATCGGATGGGAATATTGCCACCATTGCGCGAGGGTCTTTGTGGAAAATATGTAATAATGCGTGAATAATCCCGACTCCGGTCTCACGGTTCATGGGTTGAACGGCAATATTTTGCGGCGGTATATCTTTAAGACTTTCTGCTGCATAGTTCAAATGCTCGTACTGAATGGTAACAAAAATATGGTCACGCGGAACCAGTAACTCCACGCGACTTAATGTATGGGAAAGCATTGAGCGCGTTCCATGAAATGCACAATACTGTTTCGGGACTGATGTTCCGAACCGGGAACAGATGTAGTTTTCTAACCGTTTGCCGTTCCCTCCCGCAAGAACAATTCCCCAAAGATGCTTATTGTTACCAAGATCTGTACCAGCCTTGTACAAGTGCATGATGGCCTCCTGCATTAAAAAACACAATGCATATTGTTGTGGTATTTCTTTTCACAACATCATACTTCATATAAACCATTGTAGGAAAAACAGGATAAGGGGGCAATACGTAATACAACGTAGTTTAAACAACCTGAGGACTATTTCGTCTTGAATGTAGAATCGACGTTATTGGGTAATATCGGCAAGGATTTCAAATACCATCATTTCCAAAATCAATGAGGAAAAAGTTTATAGAAAATAAATTCTAATTTTCAGCGAATTCTTTTATTGCCTCAGCATATTTCACGATGGCCTTCGCTTTGCTTTTGCCGAACGTCAACCAATGCCACGAAGTTTCAGGGTTTGGATCGTCAACAAGCGGAATGCGGAGAATTGGCTTTCCCTTAAATTCGTCAATTACCGGTTGAATTTCTTTTTTCGCGTCTTCCATATATTCCTTTATAAAAACAAAATGTATTCGTGATATTATAGCAAATTGTTTTCCCCGTAAGATAACACCTGAATGGGATAAAAAAGTAAAGCATTTTTGAGGCTATTATTTAAATACTTATTTTAGTCAGAATTCCGTACAAAGATAGTTGTGCATTTGGCTGAAGTCAATATAGTGCAATAAAAAAGCCAACACATTAGCAATAAACTGTGTTGGCTTGATATGCATCATTCGAAATGAATGCTGCTATACTAACGTCTGGAATATTTTTGAGCTGCCATTCGCATCAACCGGTTCACCGTTCTCTGATCATTTGCATTCAACGGTTCTCCGCTCACAATGGGAACATTAAATGTTCCGTTTGTGATCGTAATAGGTTTGGTTGGATCAGGAACTTCATTATTGACAAAGACCCCGGAACCGTTGAATATTCCTTGTCCATTATTTGCGGTGAGTGCGGAAATATTCAGTGAACCACTTGTCAATCTATATCCGTGATTAAATGGATCGTCTCCGGTACCGATATTGGGGTTCCATCCTGCAACATACCGGCACATGGCTCTTTTCATTATCATAGGATCAATAAGGAAAGAATATGATCCAGATTTAACAGACAAAGAATCCTGTACATCTATCATAATGATATCCCAACTTATATCTGAATTCTTGTAATACCCAATGATCAAAAAGCTGGCACGATTTCCATCTGTCGGTCTGACCATATACCACCCACCAACACCTTGAGTATTGCTTGGGAGTGAATCAGAATTCAAGAAGATTCCATTAGCAGAGAAATTATTTACTGTCGATGTAAAGGCCAGGTTACCGGGCGAAGTAAACGGGACTTTCACTCGGACGTCGATCGTTACGGATTTGAATGGCGATGAATTATCCTTAACTACGAAATAGGTGTTCCCTCCACCAATACCATTAATTGTCACTGTTGATCCGCTGATGCTAGCGGTAGCGACCATAGGGTCCGGAGCGATTTGAATTGAATACGGTGTGGTTCCGCCGCTGATTACTGCCGTCTTTGATATTCCCGGTTCCAGATCGAAGAATGTTGAACTCGCAATGAGTCCTCCCGGACCTCCCATAACTGATATATACACTTCCACATAATTTGGCGGAATAGAATTATCGTTGATTCCGACACTCGTATTTCCCACGCCAATCCCGGCAATGGTTACAACGTCTCCATTCAACGACGCTGTGGCAATTGATGACATTGGGAAATGTTCAATTTTATACGGTGTCATACCGCCCGATATTTTTGACGTCATTGTATTTCCAATGGGAACTCCTATAAATGAAGGATTGGCAAAAAGACCGCCCGGCATTCCAGATGTGGTAAACGTTATGCTATCGATCTTTCCCAATTCAACTTCAATGTTGCCAATAGATTTTGTATGGATAATCATTTTTTGTGCAAAGCAAATTTGGAATACAAAGAGAGCACATACTATAGAAATAATATTCTTCATGGATATTCCCCCTATTAATCTGAAATTTGTTTATTTAAGCATCATCATTTTACGCGTGAGAATGGACCCTTCATAGCGAATCTCACTTACATACATACCACTCGAAACATTTATTCCCTCGCTATTTCTTCCATTCCAAATAATTCGATGTTCACCGACATCTTGATATGAATCATATAATGTATTGACGAGTCTTCCCGCCACATCGTAAATGCGTATGGTAACAATATTTGCGCGAGGAATTGAATAAGTTATGGTTGTTGTTGGATTGAAAGGATTTGGATAATTTGGATGCAGTGCGAATGTTTGCAGAACGTTTGCCATCAGTTTTTGCGTATGTTCATCGACCGATGTCGGAACAGCAAAAGTGATTTTCGAGATCATTTCTATCGGAAATGTCTGGAGTGTTCCATCTTTCAATTTTATCCGCATCATATCCTGTGCAGATATGACCGAAACCAAAATAAAGAAAATGAGAATATATGTTTTCATGAACACCTCAAAATATGTTATACAAAAAAGTATAGCAATTGCATTCTGATGTCAGCTAGTACCTCCTCTCGTTGAATTGTTTGTTAATGAAATACGGAAGAAATGCGGAGTGCGTAAAAAGAATTAAAACAAAGGATAACTGATTTGATGAGACGATGTTCATACGATGCACTCAAAAATGTTTTCTGCACTTCGAATTATTTCGCTGATGTATCTCTTTACCGAAAACGTATGAAATTGATACTAAAATTGCAAGCAGCCATTTGATTCGTATCACAGTTTGCGCAATTTAAGTTTTGGAAATAAGATACAATTGTCTTTTAATGAACCGAATACGCTTTCAATAGCAACGAAATTGTGTGGACAAGAAAATTAATTATGTTTGATCAATGCTCCAATACATTAAAAATCAGGGATAATAACTGTCAACACTGATTCGATTTACTTAACAAGTCATCATCAGCATTTTAACACGTATCAATGTCGTTTCATCACAAAATTATTTTTTCGAGAAACTTTTTGTGTCTCTCTTCGTCTTTGATATATCCCACCAACGATTCACAATACAACAACTAATTATCGGAGGAGTTATGAAATACGCACGTTATGCATTCACTGCATTGCTTGCTGTTTCATTTGGCGTTGCGGCGACACCAAAGGACGGCATGAATACAACTGGTTGGGAAAAAGCCAAAAAGGCATACATTTATCAGCTTTCCGCTAATAACCCCGGAGTCGTTGCCAGTGCGGCAAATTTCGTCCGGAAATATAACATTGTCGAAGCAACCGATGCCTTAAAAACGATTTTACTCTGTGATCATTGTGAAGCAGTAAAGGTATCCGCAGCGTTAGCATTGGTTGAGGTGGCAGGTGACGAGGGTGTGAAGACGATAAAAGAAGCAATGAAAACGGAAGAGAATGAACTGGTTATTGCTTTTTATAATGTGATACTTCATGCTGACTCTGAGAAATACATTGCTCCCATATCTGAGAATTGACTTTTTGAAATTTACGTGCCTGCTGAATGTTCGGCAGGCACAGTGCTATTGGTATTATTTCCGTTCACAGCTCGTCAATAATTTTTGGAATGTCATTGAGACGATGAATGAACGAGTAATGAATCCGAAATGCAGAGTCTGTTCATTAATTTAGCATACTTTTGTAAAACGGAGATCGTCGCTACATCGTGAGAAAAAATCGAATGCATTCCCTGCGGTTCATGTGGAGGATCACCGGTGAATGGATCTCCTTCTCTCCAAATGTAATCACGATTGATATTCTTCCCTTCACCTCCCCACGCCCAAAAATTACTGCCGGCAACAGGTGATCCAGCGCGGGCTGAATCATACAGTAACGAAAGTATCCGTTCAAAGAATCTATTCCGATTAGTGGTCGGGTTTTCCGGCGAAGTATCGCCGTTGTCACGAACGATACCAAATTCTTCCAGCACCAACGGTTTCTGTACCTTTCGCGCCGTGGAAATATGATTTGCAATATACTCTAAGGAACTGTCAATGGCCTCCGGCAATGATCTTTCCTGTTCTTTTGGATCGTACCATTTCCAATTCCCCGGCCATAGGTGCATTGTCATATAATCAATATTATTAGACATATGTGCAGTACGGTAAATCTCCTCATTCCGCAAACTGCCGATGATCCCCTCACTCCCCGTTGTGACAAGATGATTCGTATCGAGCGATTGGATAAAGCCTGCAGTCTCATCGATCCATCGCAAAAAATGAGGAACATTTTTTATACCTTCGCTACTTATTGTTCCCGGTCTTGGTTCATTGGCAAGCTGCCATGCCATAATCGTCGGATCTTCGCAATATTTTTTGCCATTCACAGAATTTGTTCTGTTGAGAAGTTTGCTGATATATGAACGGAAAAGAACGTTGGCCTTTTCGTTATGATAAAAGGAAGCAGAAAAATTCATGAAAGCATCCCAACCGTCAACATTGGGATCAAACGTTGGTACGCTGTCAGCCCAAACGACATATTGGGCCATCCCTCCGGACCATTCCCAATAATTGGTTAAAAATAATACCGCCTTCATTTTTCGTCTTCCCATTTCTGCAATGGTAAAATCTAATCCGAGAAGGAGCGTATCGTCATATACTCCAGGAGTTTTCGTTATCGAAGGCCTAAGTGTTCTCTTCATTGCAGACTGCTCGGAACCGGCGAGTAAACGAATGTTGGTAATACCAATCACTTTCAACGAATCCAGTTCTCTCAATAATCGGGCGCGGTCACCATGAATACCAGGTGCACCAAGATTACAGGCATACCATAAATTTGTTCCCAAAAAATAATATGGTTCGTCATTATGGACTAACTGCATTCCCCTGACTTTAATAAAATCATCCTTTTCGCCAAAAGGCCAAAATCCGGAGCAACCGGTCAATAAGATCATCAGCAAAAAAACATAAGAATGTTTTGCAATAACAAATCTTTTAGGAAACATAATTTAATCTCTTTGTTGGAGGACGCATTCCCCTCAGTTTTAGAATCAGTAAATAAAATAATATTACCACCAATTATGTAAAATTAAGTGTCAGGTTGTTGGCAAAACATTTTCCCGTTCGGACTTCTACAAACAAAATATACCAAGTTTACCTGGTAATCGTGTAACATTAGTGATAAATTTTCATTCATCAATTACGTAATGAACGCAAGAGACTTTGAATGTTCTTCGAATCAGGACTATTCGGCAGAATTGCCAAATAACGGCCTAAATACAATTTTGTCTTTTCATAACTGGTGAGTTTATATGACAAATATCCGGCATTCAACAAAGCATTTGCATTTTCAGGTTCCTTTTGCAGTACCTCTTCATATAATAAAGAAGCCTCTTCCATTTTTCCTTTCACCGTGCCGATAATGAATGCAAGATTCAATTTCGGCATCGTTGACTGCGGATTGAGGCTGATACATATTTTCAATAAATTCATCGCAGAAGAATAGTCCTGCTGCTTCATCTTTATTTCAGCAAGATTATTGTAAATTCTCCAGTCTTTCGACCCGGCATTCACAGCCTTTTCACACCACTGCTGTGCTTTTGTATCGTCAGAAAATACATAGAAGTATGTTGACGCAACATTTTCGATCATACGAAGATTTGCCGGATCGTATTCCAGATATTTCAAATTAAACTGTAACGAACGGTTGTAGGCGCCTCTCTGCTGGAAATAACTTCCCAGTTCATCCATGGTATGCGCGTTTGCTTTTTTACTCCACAGAACATCATTATTCAGTGTTGTTATATATTGAAGGGAAATATCATGTGTAGTGTTAATCGCAATCCACGCTGCAGAGTGTAATAAAGTGATTCCAAAAATAATCATTGCTTGGCGTAGTAAATGTTCGGGAAGAGATGATTTCAAAACAAAAATAACAGAAGCAATCACTGTGGGGAAAAGATAGAGTGTGAAAAGGTCCCAATCCCGGCTCATTCCAAGATCTGATTTCATTCCGACAACGAATAACAAAGCTGCTATACTGCTCAAAGCGAAAAATATTGACTTGTCACTACGAATCCGAGCCTGAAATCGTACAGTCCTGATTAGATGAGGAATCATGAAAACGATGAACGGTGATACAAATACCATCAGGTTGAGAATATCGATAATGTGCAAATGCGAGAGAAACGAATAACTATATTCCAGAGTGCCCGGAACAGAATGTATAAGCAAATGACTGTTTGCCCTGAATGCATCTTCAAACAGCAGTGGATATTTGTTATATACGGCAACGTAGAGAAAGATACCGATGACAGAGAGTAATAGAAGATTAAGTATCACTTCCCGGTATCGTTTTCCGGTAAATTCCTTAAAGAGAAGATACAGATAGGAAGGGACGATGAGTGCCATTCCGTAATGTGATAATACTAAAACTACAAATGACAGCGTGACTGCGAAAAAATGTTTACCAGCCTTAAGATACCGCACTGAACAGAAAATATAGATGACAACGGCCAAAATTCCGATGGAGTAATTTTCAACATACGAAAAGAACATCTGGCTTGCCGCCGTCGACATAATTCCGATAATGAACATTAAACGCATTGCGCGGTCAGTGAAAAGGATCTTTCCGGTTTTTTTAAGAAAGAATACGGTAAGAATGCCGCTCAGGATACTTACCCATTGGTATGCTACCAGGGAATAATTTTGTACACCGATAGTTTTGAAAGTGGTTGAGGCAGAATACACAATGAGTCCGCTCAAAGGACTGTTCTTATAAAACCCGAATACTTCAATAGG
>CAJBTU010000313.1 GCA_903958625.1 uncultured Ignavibacteriota bacterium
ATGGAAACGAAAAATATGTGAATGTATTCAATAAATTCTATGCCGGTAACCGCGAGACCGATCGCACCATTCTTCAATATGGAGTTGTGTTCGGCCGTTAAACTTCATTCTTATAGAACAGTGAAATATCACAGTTTGTATCTTGAGTAAGGAAGTTCACTATGATGACAAAATTTTATCGCCGCAACACGGTAAAAATAATATTGCTTGCCGTATTGGCATTCACCGGCTCACTTTTCTCGCAGAAAAATTCAATTCTGTGCAGAACGGCCGACGATGTTGCAGCATCATTGAAAACGCTCGTGCCGGGCAAACAGATTGTCCTGGCTGATGGTGAGTACCGGTTTGCTTCGCCTCTCGTTGTGGAAGCAGCGGGTTCAAAAGGAAAGCCGATCGTGATCAGATCCGAGAATCGCAATAAGGCGTTCATTGTGGGGAATACTTCTGTAATTTTTCGGAACGCATCGTATATCACCATCGAAGGTCTTGTCTTTAATAACAACGGCTCGTCAGCGGTCCTGTTGGAAGGATGCAACAACATCCGCATTACGAGAAACATTTTTCGTTTGCACGAAAATGGGCGCGGCAGTTGGGTGATGGTAACCGGAAATAATAACGACACTCTTTCGCTTAGTCACCACAACACGATCGACCGCAACCTCTTTGAAGAGAAAAAAGAGCTCGGCAATTTCATCACGATTGAAGGAACGAAAACTATTCCATCCACCGTGTCTCAACACGATGTGATCGAATGGAATTATTTCCGTAATATTGGCCCTCGCGTGGAGAATGTGCTCGAAGCGATCCGTATCGGTTCCGCGGAATATACCCTTTCGCGCGGATATACCATTCTGCAGAACAATCTCTTCGAACGTTGCGACGGAGATCCCGAATATATTTCCATTAAACAGAGCGACTGTTCCGTGCGGAACAATACGTTCATTGAGTGTCTCGGTTCACTGTCGCTCCGGCATGGAAATCACAGTACGGTTGAAGGAAATGTCATCATCGGCAACAATCGGACAGGAACATTTACCGACAGCACCGGGAAAATCTGGACGCTGGGAACCGGCGGAATACGTTTTTGTGCGGACAGTATGATAATCGTCGGTAATTATTGTGAAGGACTGACCGGAAAAGAATGGGATGCCACGGTAGCCGCTACGAACGGTGATGCCGATTACGGGGAAGGTAAACCGCTGACAAAACATTACCGCATCACCAATGCGTTGGTGGCGGACAATATTTTTGTTAACAATGTCAGCGGCATTGAGATCGGTTTTAACGGTGCAGGATTTCAGGGTAACTGGTGGAGCAAGCCGCCGGCGCGGATAATGTTCAGGAATAACGTCGTTGTCGGGAACAATGATACGCTCGTGAAGTTCATGGACAACCCTGTCAATACACTCTTCGAAAAGAATTTCGTTTACCCGACGGGAAAAGCCGTTGCCAGTTCAATGCCGGTTCCCGGTATTGAGATCAAAGATCCGCAATTGGTCCGAAGCAATGGATTTTTTCTCCCCAAGGGATTCCTTTCTTCAAAAAATAAATTTCATCGCCTTACACCCGTCGATGTTGGTCCCGATTCGCGATAATGCGATAAAAGGAAAGAACTATCTGCTGCGCAGTGATAACAATACCGATCGGTACGATAAATTTATCCTTCCGTCGGTGTAACGCAATTATTTTCTCAACCCTGCTTCAATGCCTACCTTCGTTTGCCGTTAGAATTGTTCAAAATTGTTTTCGTTATAGGCATTCTTAATTCCCTTTGGCTGACCTGCATCACAAAAGGGAATTGTTGGCTATTTCGGATAAGATTGTCCTTGACTCAGGTTAATGTAAATCTTTATATTCAAAAAGTATCCAGTAACACAATCATTTTTTGACGCGCATTTTATACTAAACTCTGTTGGTAAAAATACGTTATGGTAATGGTTGCTTCCTCGCAGTAACAATATTCGGCTTGTTCAATTCGGAAACGATTGGCAAACAAACAAAAGAGAACATCAGGATTGCGGATTCTTTTTCTCGTCGAACATTTCAAACATATATTCTAAGGGATAATTTATGAAAAAATTGAGCATCATTGTCATTGCATTCATTCTCCCTCTTCTGGGATTGTTGACTTCGGTGAATGCAGGCGTGCAATCCCGAAAAAGTGCGGTCCAATATTATCAGCACGATGCACAGAAAGGCCGGAAACTGCTTGAGTCAAAACTCGATCGTACGCTGGAGGTAATTTGGAACGAACACAACTCTACACCGACTTTCGTCGGAGGGAAATTGACTCCCGCCGGATATTCAACATCGCCGGACAAGTCCATTGACGGCATAAGATTCATCTCGGAAAATAGTGAGATGTTCGGTCTGCGGGAACCTTCAAAAGAATTAGAGGTTATTTCTGCTGTTACCGATGATCTTTCAATGACCCATGTAAAATATCAACAGACTTTAAACGGTATAAAAATATTCCAGAATCAATTGATCGTTCATTTTAATAGTGACGGATCCATTGAATCGGTGAATGGAAGATATTTTCCTACTCCGACAATAGTGACTATTCCGGCGTTGAGCGCGGATGCCGCTATATTAAATGCAGAAAAAAGTTTGAATGGTTATACGGCAACATCCAGATCGGCTGAACTAATGATCTATGCAAAAGGCGTTCAATTATTTCTGGTCTATGCCGTGAAACTCCCCTCGTATGAAAAACCGAAGATGGTTATTTTCATCGACGCTCAGAATGGCAGCATCATAAAGATTGACGACGGCATACGGTACGACGGTCCTGCCGTTGGAACAGGCATTGGTTTGAAAGGAACGTCAAGATCTATTCACACCTATCTGGCTGGCGGCACTTATTATATGATCGATGCAAGTTTGCCCATGTTCGTTGCCCCAATCGATAGTTTTAAAGGAGTGATCGATACTTATGACGCACTGAATGATACGGCGGGGAATGGTTATTCAAAGGCGGTAAGAGTTGTCGATCCGAACAATGATAATAATTTCAATGATAACCAGCGGCTGAAGGCGGCGGTCGATGCTCATTATTTCAGCAGAGAAGTATATTCCATCTATAAATCCCGGTATAATAGAAACAGTTTCGACAATCTGGGCGGCACGCTGATTAATGTTCTGCATTACAACATTAATTACAATAACGCTTTTTGGAACGGATCGTTCATGACGTATGGGGACGGTGACGGTTCCAGATATTCAAATTTAGCCGGCGGATTCGACGTGATCGCCCATGAAATGACGCATGGAGTAACGGAGAAAACGGCAAATCTTATATACGAACTTCAATCCGGCGCATTGAATGAAGCAGTTTCCGATATTTTTGCGGTTATTGCGGACAGCTCAAACTGGCTTCTTGGCGAAGACGTTTACACTCCTTCCATTGCCGGCGACGCTCTGCGGAATATTCAGGATCCGCATAATGGACAAACGATAAACGACCCTGACTGGCAGCCGGCTCATATGAATGAATTTGTTGTCCTTGCCAACGATGACAAACATGACAATGGCGGAGTTCACATCAACTCCGGTATCATCAATAAATCGTTTTACAATCTTGCCACTGCTATCGGCCGAACAAAAGGGGGGTTAATTTGGTACAGGGCATTGACGGTCTATTTAACCAATAACTCCCAATTTGTTGATGCGCGGAATGCATGTTTAAGTGCGGCGAAAGATTTGTTCGGCAACGGTTCCGCCGAATATACTGCCGTCGCCGATGCCTTTACGGCAGTTGGCATCGGGCCGAATTCCGTAACAACGTATAATTTGGTCTATGATGATGGCGCTCCATCAACCGGTGTGTATGAAGATCTTGCCAATTGGGAATTGGCTGTCCGGTTCACGCCGCCTGTTCCGAAAGTGACGATCTCCAATGTTAAAGTGTACATCAGCGGAACAAACGCCGGAACCGGTCAATTCACACTGAAGATGTATCAAGCGAATGCGGCAAACAATCTTCCGGGAACGCCGATCATCACTCCATATCCATACTCACCGGCGGCCGTGGGATGGCAATCGTTCGATATCACCGGTGTTACGGTCTCCGGCGATTTTTATGTGAGCGCAAAATATGACGGGATCAATAAGCCGAACATCGGTGCGGATGTTCCGCCGGGGAATCAGAAGACGTATGAGTATGATGGTGCCGTCTGGGCAAAATTAGGTGCTCCGAATGATTACACACTTTTTATGCGGGCGACGGTATCCAGTACGACGGCAGTTGCAGAAATTGATACGAGGGTACCGGACAAATATGAACTATTACAAAATTATCCCAATCCGTTCAACCCATCCACCGTGATACGATATGCTCTTCCTGTTTCTCAAAATCTTCGGCTGGCTATTTATGATATTGACGGAAAGAGGATCGCTGATCTTGTTGATAATTTTCAAAACTCCGGTTCGTATCTGGTGACATGGAATGGAAAGAACAATGCCGGAGAATCCGTAGCGGGGGGCATCTATTTTTACCGGCTGGAAACAAATAATTATAGCCAAACAAAAAAACTTCTTTTGATGAAATGAGTTCAACAGTGCGAATGAAATATTTAGCCTTACACTATTGTTGCCGATTCCTGCAGGAATAATTTTATTCTTTGGATGTTTGGCGGTAAGTGCCGATCTACTATTTTTGATGAACAAATGCTCTCTTCGGAGAGCGTTTTCATTTTTTGCTGTTCATGTTGTTCAATATTTCATAAATCATCAACACGGCCCCACGTTTTCTCCGAGGATCAATGCACGCTCCGTAATTCCCATCTCAGAAATTCATAGTCGGTCTCGCGGGCTTTGGACGTAGAAAGATTTTAAAAACGGCAGCTCCAATGCAAAAAGTGCCATCTTTTCCGCACACATTTTTTGCGGCATATCCGGGACTTTTGTTCTACCGTCACCTTTTCTGCTTGTTGTTGCCGAAATGCCCTTTAAAACCCCTTTTTCTATCTTTTTACTCAATTTGTAAATGTATTTTGTAGATTTTTCAAAGCATCATATTTTAAATAGGTCAAAACAAGCTAAATTACACATATTTTTGCGGCATCCCCATTGTAGCTGATTGGCACAGCGAGTATTACACATAATGTCGGGGGATGTCATGAGTCAATCTTCAGTTCCAAGCAAGATCTATTCCATTCTACAGAACCATCCGCAGCAGCAATTTACTGAGACACTGAATAATTATTCACACTATCGTTCCGAAAAGATCACGCCGGACCTTCTGGAAATGGTTTGGAACCGTGCCACCGATGGTATGCTATTAACCGACAGTGACGGTATCATTGTCTCGGTCAATGATGCATTTTGTTCGTTGGTGAACATGAAGGAAAACGAATTGCTCCGTTTGCCGTTTACAGTGATCTATGACCGCACTGCCGACCGGAACCGGATCTTTGAAGAATTTCAGGAAAATGTCTGCAACAATAGCTTCGCCGCTAAAATCGAAAAAAAACTGCAATTCAATTCAGGACAAACCGTGTATGTGGAAATGCTGACATCGACATTGACTGATGAAGCAGACGAAGTTTTTATCTTAACGGAATTCCGCGACATCAGTGAACGCAAACATTGGGAATACTCGTTGAACCAAAGCGAGCGTCGTTACCGTTCGCTGTTTGAAAACTCCATGCTTCCGATGTATGAATCGAATATTGACGGGAAGATCATCAATGCTAATGTTGCGCTGCTGCGTTTGCTGGGATATGAGACGTTCGATGAACTGCACCGGTTGAACCTTGAAAAAGATGTCTATGTAGATCCCGAGCAGCGGGTGAAATTGTTTGAACGACTTCTCATCGGCAGTAATGAAAAACCGGCTGAACTTGAGCTGAAAAAAAAGAATGGATCCGTCATCTCGGTACTCGCACACTCCAGAATGCTGAAGGATGAATACGGCGTCTTCTCCGGATTCGAAGGCGCTCTGGAAGATATTACGGAACGGAAAAAACTAGAACGGCAAATTCAATCGAACATACAAAAGCTTGAAAAAACACAAGACGAACTGACCAAACTTAATACGCAAAAGGACAAGATTCTGGCGATCGTCTCACACGATCTCCGGTCGCCGTTCAGTTCCATTCTCGGATTTTGTGATCTCCTGAAAAGCGAATTCAATACACTTTCCGACAATGAGAAACTGGAGTATATCGGATTTGTCAACGATGCCGCAGTGCAGCAGCTCAACCTGGTTAATTCGCTGCTTGATTGGTCGAGACTGGAAACGGGAAGGGTGCGTTTGAAATTCCAGCCGGTGAACATCGGAACCGTTGCATCGGAGACGATGACAACATTGCTCGGACTTGCAAAAAAGAAAAATATCGAACTCCGGTCTTTGATTCCGTCAAACACTTTTATGACGGCCGATGACCAGCTGCTCCGTCAATTGCTGCTGAATCTTGTCGGTAATGCTTTGAAGTTCACCCCCGCCGGTGGAATGGTTACGATCGATCGAAAAGAAGATCCCACCGCAGAATTGGTACTGGAAATATCCGATACGGGAATTGGGATTCCGGCTGAAGATATGGAAAAGCTCTTTCGGATCGAGGAAAAATACTCCCGGCAGGGACTGCAGGGGGAGAACGGATCAGGATTAGGATTACCCCTGTGTTTTGAGATCATGAAGAAGCATCACGGAACCATTGAAGCCAAGAGCACCGAGGGGATAGGAACAACCTTTACGCTGACATTCCGGAAACAGTCGAAATCAACCTGCAAAAAAGTGTTGATTGTTGATGACGAGAAGGGAAACCGGCTTATTCTTTCCCGGTTTATGAAAAGGATCTCCGACGGTTCGGAAACGATCTTCGCACAAACAGGAACCGAAGCACTTAAACTCCTGAGCGTTGAAAAACCGGATCTTATTTTGACCGATTATAATATGCCGACAATGGACGGCCTTGAATTTATCCGCAAAATCCGGAATGATGAACAATTGAAGAATACGCCGGTTATTTTGATCTCGGGCGCCAACATGGAATATTTTGAGATTGATGCTATGACAAAAATCATTCAAAAACCTATCGTTTATGATAAACTTAAAGAGGTAATAGAAAGGATACAATATTGACCAAATAATTGTTCTACCCCGCAATACCTCGCTAAAGTCCCGCCTTCCCCCAGGCGGGGCTTTTTTTTATAGCGGACAAACTAATCTTTTGGATAGCAATTTTTGGTGATGTAATAAATCAGATTGCTTATCACATGAATCTTCTCTACACTTCTGCAACGGCATATATCGAACCATGAGGAATGGTTTCGCGGTAGCCTGTGAATGTTAACCTCTGGATCGCCGATGCGTGAAAGAGGTTTTTTTGTTTCAAGGAGTTTATGAGTATGCCGATACTGGTATAAAAGAAATCAGCATTCTGTCATCTGTATAGTAATTCCAATTACTCATAGGAGGAAGCCATGAAAACCATGTTCGGTCAACTCTGGAAACTTGCCCTGATCACTCTCACCGGTACATTGGGAAGTATCACGTTCGGACTTATGCTGCACGGCAGCGACGTCTTCAATTACAGCGGAATAAATTTTGCGTTTGTTGCTTTTGGCATATCGGGCGCATTTATTTTTTCCTTTTATCATGTCTATGGGCTGTCGAATTCGATGAATGCCGCACTTGCGACCAGTGTCGTACAATTTATTATTGCATCCAACTGGATGCCGATGCTGAATGCGGGATTCTGGTCGTTCGGGGTCAATCTCCCGGTTGTCTGGCTCGCTTTTCTCTTCGAACGGAAACTGGCTGTGTTCCACTGGGCAAAATTCCTTGTTGTCGGAATTGTCTATGGAGCCGTGTTCGTACTGCTGACGTTGATCGTGGGCATGCTTCAGCAATCGATGCTAATACCTTCAATGGTCTTCCGTGATAATTTTATCGATGGTCTATTGATCGGGCTCGGAATGGGTCTTGGAGTCCAGGCCGGCGAGGCAAACATTCACTCGATAGCAGAAAAAAGCACATCGCCAAAGAAGTGATCCTCATAATAATATGAAACCGAAAGACCATGACGCGAGCATAGGACCATTCTGCAGGATCATTTTTCTCAGATAGAAAACAGCTCTTTGGAAAAAAAATAACATTTTCAATTATTCGAAAGAGGCCATTCTATGAACATCAAAGAATTCATCGTCCCGCCGGGTAAAAAGATTGCTCTTTCTGATTACGATCCGGCATCAACCGGCAGTGTGAAAAACAAAGAACGCGCTGAAGAACGTCTGGAAAAAGATATCAAGGACATAGCACAGTATCAGGATATTCTCTACGCGCATGATGTCTATGCCGTATTGATGATCTTTCAGGCAATGGATGCGGCAGGAAAGGATGGAGCGATCAAGCACGTTATGTCCGGCATCAATCCTCAGGGATGTCAGGTGTACAGCTTCAAATCGCCGTCCATGGAGGAACTGGATCATGATTATCTCTGGCGGTCTATGAAATCGCTCCCCGAACGAGGCCGTTTCGGGATTTTCAACAGATCATACTATGAAGAAGTGCTGATCGTTCGCGTACACAACGAGATATTGAAAAAACAGAAACTTCCTCCTCAACCGAAGGGAAAGGATTTTTGGAAGGAACGGTTCAACGATATCAACCGGTTCGAACAGTATCTTGTCCGCAACGGTATTCATATCCTGAAATTTTTTCTGAACGTGTCCAAGGATGAACAGAAAAGGCGATTTCTGAAACGGATCGAGACTCCGGAAAAGAACTGGAAATTTTCTGCCAGTGACGCAAAGGAACGGTACCACTGGGATGAATACATGAAAGCATACGAGGATATGTTCAACCATACGAGCACACGATCGGCGCCATGGCATATTATTCCGGCGGATCACAAGTGGGTCACTCGCGCGGCCGTGGCGCACATTCTTGCACGCAAATTGAAATCCCTGGACATCGCATATCCGAAACCGACGGAAGAACATATGAAGGAATTGGAGAAGGCCCGTAAGCTTTTGGAAGAGGAAAAGTAATCTATTGAGGAGGCATTATTGGATAAAGGCACGACATTCAGCGATTTATTATGGTACTTTGAAACGTATAGGTTATTGCCGTTTCGCTATGATACCCGATCATTCCTCCTATCACCGTTCCGCCGACGACCATGGCGAATCCTTCGATAGATGACGCATTGTCGTTGAAATCGAAGAGCGACCTTGAGACAGCACCGCCGATAACAAGTCCTGCGAATGCACCGATCATGGCGTTGAATCCGTTATCGTTCTGATGATAGATAAGCATCGAAACCGATCCGGTCGGGAGCGATCGCCGTTCATTTCCTTCGCCGGTTTCGAAGCGGATCGAATCGCTGCCTGCACGGAGAAGTGTGAGAGGTATAACGGAAGAATCTAACAGGACCATCTCAAAATATTTCCCTTCGCGAAGACGATTGAATTGGTCGAATGAAATATTGTTGTTTGAAAATTGGTCTCCCTGTTTGCTTACAACAATACTTTGGCTGCAGCCGGCGAGGATTAGAGCAATCAACATAAAAAGATAATGTGTTGGGTCAATTCGGCCGCCGATTCCGATGTTCCTTCGGCGGTTTACTGATGAGTCGTTGGAACTATATTTTTGTTTACGAACGATCGTTATGATGTTCTTCATCGCGGCACTCCTTTCTCTAAAATAACTCACCAAAATTCAGATAGAAGCCTGATGTTTCCTTACTGACGCCGATATCCAAACGGACAACAAAAGTATCCATATACAACCGAATACCGCCGATATAGTTTACGGACCAATCTACCAGTGAAATATTGATCAATGATCTCCACACCCGGCCGGCATCGACACCGATAACACCGCCGAATCTCCAAATGAGCGGAACCCTGTATTCCAGATTACAAACAATGGCTGTTTTATCAAGGTACCGGTCCTGCGGAATTCCTCTTAATGTATTTGTTCCGCCGATCGAGATGAGTGACTGTACAGGAAGATCATTCCCCAACAATGATTGTACGGTCATTCGGCCGGCAAGAACGGATCTGCCCATGACCTGTTTGTAGGATTGGACAGACGAACTGAACTTTGTAAAACGTGTATTCGATCCGAAGATAATCGGTGCATATTCAAGTTCTCCTGCCAGCACAATTCCGGAGGTAGGGGTGATAAAGCTATTCCGTGAATCGTGCCGAATATTGATCAGCATGCTGTGGATGGTCGCTTCCGAAGAATTTACGGCGGGCGGAAGATCCTTCAAAATATTTCCGGCGGAAAAATTGCCGTTGCGGATCGAACGGTATCGAATTCCAGTCTGCATCACCAACACCGATGTGATTCCTCTGCCAAGAATAACCGAACAATCGAACGGCTCGCGGGTGTAGATCTTTCTGCTGGTAAATTGAGAATTGTTCCCGATGCCGAAAAAGCTGTTCGAAATCCACTTGTCGTAATCGACCGTCAGATCCACGGAAACCGGATAGACCGTTCCCTGCCGCAGCTCAAAATCGGGATATGAAGCCACAAAACGGTACCAGCGTTCCCCTTCGGAACTATTGAAGAGTATGATGTCGAATGATTCATGCCGACCCAATAGATCCACGAGCATTGCTTTCGCGCCATATCCGAATCCCGCATCGGTATCATAGCTGACGATCGGAAGTGCTTCCCATTGAGAATGAAGTGAATCTTGTTGAGCAAAGGAAAGCGTGACTGCGACGAGAATGAATGCGAATGAATGCGTTGCGCGATTGTGCATTACGGTTGTCTTTCTTGCCTGACCATCCCTGCCGCGCTGTTGGACCGTATCGCTTGTGCAAGGTACCGGCAGAAGCCTCGTTTTGAAGAGTAGTTTTTTTAGAATTGAAACGGTGTTCATTCCGACCTCCTGTTTGCGACCGCAAGTTCTGCAAAGAGCCAGCGGTCAAAAATAACTGCGGCGCTAGATAATCGATGACCATCGGCAGCCGGATTTCAATTGACATTTATCGAAGCAGTGACATTTTTTTTGTTTGGCAAAAATTCTCAGTAGTCAACCGGTAAAAGTAGATTCCGCTGGCACATTGCTGTGCATTGAAAACAGCGTTGTACGATCCTGCCGGAAGATTTTCATCCACCAATGTAGCAACTTCTTTTCCGAGTATGTCATACACTTTCAGTGTCGCATGGGACTGCACCGGTAGTTCGAACGAGATTGTTGTTGCCGGATTGAATGGATTGGGAAAATTTTGCCCAAGAGAAAAATGATTGGGGCTCAATATCCCGCTTGTTTTCACCGCTACCCTGGATATCCTTCCGCCGGCCGAGGGCGAAATCGTACTGTGCCGCGAAACGTAATCAGCCAACGCTTGATATTCCGAAACAGTATCAAGAACGGCTATATTGGAAACATTGATCTCAAGGAACGTCGTCAGCAATGTCAGAGCAAGTTCGTTGGTTGTTACACTGTATCTTTTTACGGGATCCAACGGCTGGTCATTGACCAGAATCCAATTGATCCTTGAACCGGGAGCGTGTTCTGGATTGTACGAATATTTCATTCCCGAAACCTGCGGGAAGAATTCATCGTTGACATCGATATTGGCGAGACATTTTTCCAGAGCCACAAAAAGGGATTCACCCGTAATGGAGAAGGTGACAAGACGGAAGCCCAAATAATCCTTTTCATTGAAACCATATCCGACAACACGAAAAAGATCGTCACCTACGATCGGTCCTTTGTACAGCGGCTGCGCCGTTGAACCGCCCGGTTCAATTGCGATATCGGTTTTTGTGTATTCACGGAACGCATCGGTGACAAGATTTCCGATAGCGGTCTCTTTTGATTCGGATCCAGCCGGATGTTCAGCCACTTCGCCGAAAAATCCGGAGGCATAACCGATCTGTTTCGTGAACATCGGTCCAAACTGTTGTTCGATCCCGGCAATGAGCTTATCCACCTCATGAGCGACCGTCGGTTCTTCGGGAATATTGCCGTCAAGAGCGATGGTGACCGAAGAAATTAACCGTGTTTCTGTACTGCTGATGCCGAGCTGTATCTTACCCATCTCAGTATAGAACGCATTCGCCTGTGCGATCCACGTTGTTTTCCCGGATGGATTGGTAAAAGATTTTGCGGTTTTCGTTAGATGATCGTGTGAGCCGATGATAAGATCGATACCCGGAATTGCCGAAGCAAGTACGGAATCTATGTTCATACCAAGATGCGACAGGCAAATGATCACCGAACATCCCAACTGTTTTAGACTATCAACCGTTTTCATCGCGCATTCCGGTATATTTTCATCGAACGAAACAGGAGAGGGCTGCGACAGGTAATTTGTTCCGGGAGTTGTGAGTCCGAAGATACCAATCTTGACGTTGTTGAATTGCCTGATGGTACATTGGACGATATATTTTTTCAAATGAAGAGTATTGGTATCGGGAATCATGATATTCGAAGAAACGATGGACATCGGACTTTCATTCATGGAAGAATCCAGCGCCATTTCCAGCATGGCCGGACCAAGATCGAACTCATGATTTCCCAATGTCATCACATCGTATCCAATCAACTTCATCATTTGCAGTTCAGCAATACCGAATGTGGCATTGTAAAAAATGTCGCCGATGAACAGATCACCGCTGTGCAATGTCAGAACATTTGGTTCGGTCATCTTCGTCATACCGATAAGCGTTGCTGCGCGCGCTATGCCGCCGAGCGTTCCTTTGCAATCTGCCGACCGTTCGCCGATCGGTGCAAGGTTGGAATGAGTATCACTGGCGAAGAGTATCGTCAGTGTGTCTGTTTGTGCCATGCCGCTGCCGGAAAGTAGAAGAAGTATCGTCAGTGTGATAAGAACCGATTTCATAAAACCTCCTTGATAAAAAAATATTGAAAAATATGTGCGCTACTTTGCTTTTTGGATCGCATAGCCGAAGACCACTGAGAATCTGTTCCCGTTGGGATTCGTGGCGAAGACCAGGTTCAAGGGAATATTGACGCCGCCGTAGTTGAAGCTTTGTCCGACGGTCATCACGAGTGCTGAGGTGATCTTCGTCGGAGTGACAATGGCATTCGGGCCAAGACCAAATTCGATGCCACCGGGCAGCCGGACGCCCATTGCCAGAGTGGCACTTGGGACCAGCGTGCCGTATTCTACGCCGCCGACAAGTGGTACGAATTGGATAACGAACGATGGTCCGCCGCCTTCCGGTACTACCTGATATTCAAAATGCCATCCGAATTGGCTCAACATTCTGCCGATGTTTTTCTTTTTCATTTCCGATGCTAATACGGTTTCTCCGGGAACCAGGGTAACGCCTAGACGCGGGCCGCCGAAATTCTTTTCGCCCAGCACGATCTGGTTCATGATGGAATTTCCTTGTGCCGTAAGGGGGGTATTGACCATGGCAAAAATGCTGATCAAAATCGAGGTGATGAGATGTTTGGTTTTCATAACTCCTCCTGCTGTTTGTGGTGAATGGTTTCGTTCCTTTGTTCACCAGCAACATACAACAGAAGTAAAATCGAATTGCCATACTCTCGTCAAGAGTATGTCAAAGAATTGTCATGAAGAAAGCGCGTGAAATGATCGGGTTTATTTGAGGAATTTGTATCCGGCAGTATGGACAGTAATAAGATGCCGGGGTCTGCCCGGATCTTTTTCTATCTTTTTTCTGAGAGAGAGAATATAATTATCGACCGTTCGCGTTGTCGGTGTGATGTCGTATCCCCAAAGTTCATCAAGCAGCTGGTCCCGGGAAATGACATCGCCGTCATGTTCAATAAAATACCGCAGCAGCTTGAATTCTTTTGCACTAAGTTTGACCGGTCGTTTTCCCTTGACCAACTCCTGCTTGACAAAATCAACAGAGATATCACCGAATGCCGCAGTCTGTGCTGGTCTCTGCACGTTCTTTTTTCTCCGCAAGAGTGCGTGGATACGGGCGATCAGTTCGCGCATTCCGAACGGTTTCGTCATGTAATCGTCTGCGCCGATCTCTAACCCCAGAACTTTATCCGCTTCATGTTTTTTGCTTGTCAGCATCAGTATCGGCGTATGAATCCCTTTGTTCCGCAAGTCACGGCAAATATCGATCCCGTTCTTCGATGGAAGCATCAGATCCAGAATGATCAGATCGAACTGTTCCCGCAATGCAAGGCGGAAACCTTTTTCACCATCAGCTGCTGTTTGAATGGTCATCCGTTCTTCCGATAATCCGTCCTGGAGACCCCGCAGGATCGCAGGATCGTCTTCGATGATGAAAAGTTTGGTCATTGTGATCCCGATGATTGTTGTAGTGGAATTAATAGCGTGAATGTCGTTCCTTTCCCTACTGTACTCTGCACGTCCATCTTTCCGCGGTGAGCGTCCACAATGTGTTTCACCAGCGACAGTCCAAGTCCGAACCCTTTCACGGTATGGTGATGTTCCGGCAGCCGGTAAAATCTATCGAAGAGGAATGGTTTATCCTTTTCCGGAATACCGTTTCCGTGATCGCGGACAGCACAGATTCCAAAACCATTTTTTTTTGCTACGGTGATGTGGATATATTTTTTTCCGGGCGAATACTTTATCGCATTGGAGATCAAGTTCATCACCGCCTGTTCGATCGCATCTTTGTCGGCATTGATCAGCAGAGGAGAACGGGGTGCAGAATACCGCAATGCGAATCCATGTTTTTTGATCATATAAGACATTTTATTTATTACACCGCCGATAATATCATTCAATGAACAAACGGTAAACCGGTACTCTTTTAGACCGCTTTCGATTCGCGAAACGTCGAGAAGATTATTGACCATTCTGCTCAGGCGGTCGCTTTCACCGGCAATGATCTGCAGATGTTCTCTTCCTTGTTTTGTCTGTATGTTCTTGTGCAGAAGTTCGGAAAACATCCGTATCGACGTAAGAGGAGTCTGTAATTCATGGGAAACATACGAAACAAAATCCGACTTAAGCCGGTTAAGTTCCTCGGCACGTTTTCGTTCTTCCTTCTCACGGAACATCGACTCCAGTAATTCCATGCGTTCAAGATGTTCTGCTGCATGGCTGCAGATCGAGAGGAGCAACGAGATCTCTTCTGAATCGAATTTATCGTTCGTATCAACCCTGCTGATGCCGACCGCGCCAAGGATCGGAATTCGGCCACTTTTAATCGGAAGGAAGAGTTCGCAGCCGGTCTTTGCCCAAAGTTCATCATCGATTGAGATCAGTTGTGTGTGTTCGGTTCGGACAATATCCTGTATTGCCGTGCATCGGGAAGCAATGATGGATGGAATATCGCTTATTAGTATCGTTCCGGCATCATGAGGCGTTTCATCATTGACGGAATACTGGACAAGGCTCTCATGTTCCCGCTGGTACATGATGCAGCGTTCTACGGGAAAAGAAGCATGAATTGTTCTCAATATCACAGTGAAGATCTCTTCCCGCGATACCGATTGCTGCAAGGACCGGGAAACGTCGGAGAGTATTCTGCTGTATCCAGAGTGTGCTTTAAACAAGATCCTATCGATGAACGTCTGCAATTTGTGCCGCAGAGGATTGAACGCCATTGCGACGATCAGCGTGAGAGCAACGATGATAAAATGTTCCGTTGAAAGAATGGTCCGGCTGACGATCCCTGCCGTAAGAATGACGATGATGAAATAACTGATTGCTATGACAATGCTGAAAATAAGATTGACGATCGTTCTTTTGATCAGCAGACGGATATCGAACAAGTGATATTTGATGAACGAGACACCAAAGGAGAATGGGAGCGCAATGAAAAAAATGGTCGTGTATTCCTCGGCGACAAGATACCGGCTGAACAATATCTGAGGAAGGATATACAGAAGCAGAAACGGCATGCTGCTGATGGAGAATCCCCAGAGGATCCACTCCAGGCGTTTCCGTTCTTCGGTAGAATATGCTCTTTGGTATGCACGGATGATGTTAATTGTCCCGGCAATAAAAGCAACAAACAATGTTATGTGGAACAGATCAAAATACCGCTGGAAAACCGCATAGGTGGTCAACGATTGTTCCGAAATCGCGAGAAGATGATAATAGATGAGAATAAAGGAAAAGAGGAACGAAAGAAAATACATCGCGGAAATTCTTATCATAATGAACCGCGGAGTTTCTGCGCAGTACATTTTCGTAAAAAGGTAGAATGATGCTATCCCAAAAACATACGAGAGGAAGAAGAGAGAACGGGCAGCGATCGTTATGAATGATTTTGATTCAATCGATCCCCACGTGATCATGATGGCTGTTCCGATCAGGACCATCATCCAATGAAAAATATGGGCTATACGGTCGGCCGGCCTGCTCCACACAACAAAAAAGCCGACCGCCAAAAACGTGATCCCTATAAAATATACGACAATGATATATAATAGACTGGGGTAGTACGGGACTGTTTTTATTATTGAAGAAACAGCCGATCCATTTTTGACAGATGTAATTTTGCAGCTGCTGCCGATGGCCAAATTATCGGAAATGAATTCTAACTGTTCCGTCAACGAGATCGACGAGTCATTGACGGAAACGACCGTGTCGCCGGCTGAGACAAAGAGCTGGGCTTCCTCATTCGCGACAGTTTCGATGATGAATGTACCGTTCTTCTCCGCAACGGAAAAAGGGAACATGGAACGGTTTATGAGCGAAGGAATATGGGTGAGCGAAACGGCCAGAAGAAAAAAGTCGATAAGTACATACAACAATATAGAGGAAGGTAGCTTCGTCATGACATCATTGCAATATTACTATGGGTTTCCGATTGCGAAATAGTAATGAGATATGGCTACATAGTCAAGAGTATGGTTTTCGAAACACCTGAAAAACCTCACATCAATGTCATTTCGATCCCGACGTTGTTTGTCGGGAGAGAAATCTCGTTTTTAGCTTCAATATCAAGATCGAGATTCCTCACTTGCCCCTTTGGGGCTTCGTTCGGTCTACGACTCGTCTACGACCCGTAGGGTAGAGAATGACA
>CAJBTU010000314.1 GCA_903958625.1 uncultured Ignavibacteriota bacterium
CGAAAGTGGAATTGATGAGCGGAAATAACCAAACAGGTACTGTAGGCGCAGCACTTTCAATACCGTTAAAAGTAAAAGTATCCGACTCCTACGGAAACCTTGTGCAGAACGTACCAATCTATTTTAGTACTCTCAATGGAAAATTGCAGCCCGCTGTTGTACTGACCGATTCTTCCGGACTCGCATCAAGTGTGTGGACGCTTGATACGCTCATTGGTAATAAAAGCGCTCAGGCAATGGTTCCATCGATCACGAACGGCACCATTAATTTCTCTGCAACGGCAAATTCATTAACCACCCCGTCGAAATTTCAAAAGGTCTCAAAAGATACATTCTACACGCTGCAGGGTACGACGATCAATAATATTCTCCAGGTAAAAGTTCTGGATAAATACGGAAACCCGATATATCGATTTCCGGTGGAGTTCAGCGTTGTGCAGGGAAAAGGGACGGTAAGTCCGCTTTCCTCATTGACCAACAGCAGCGGAATTGCCGTTGCCGGCGTCTCCGTGGCCGACAATGATTCGATACTCAGAATTTCATCCGATGTAAAAAATAATTTTCCCCTATACTATTTTACATTTTTTGTCTATAAATATTTACAGTTAGATTCGTTAAGCAGCAACGGCGGAGTTGTCCGGATCTATTGGCAGAAAAGTCTTAACCCGAACTTTGCGAATTATACGGTACAGCGCTGCGGTAATTTCAGTTTTGATAATACGACTGTTGACTGTAAAGTGATTACGGATGAGAATGTCACTTCGACAAATGATGCAACGGCAGTCGTCGGTTCGTCGCCGTATTACAGGGTGAGGGTAAACTATACGAATGGATTTTATTTCTATACGAACCTACTTAATGTCACGGTGAATCCATAATGATTTCCGGCATGAAAATGTCATCATATATTTCATTGCTGCCGTTGATGTTATTATTGATCGCGTGCAATGAATCGCTTCCTGCGCGGGAGGATACTACCGATCTTGTAACGACAAAAATACGCTCATTGTATCAAACAACGTCGCACTCATCGGAAGCCGGGAAGATACGGCTCTTCGTCACGATGGTGAATAAGACCGATGAAACGCTCGATGATATCTCGAAAATTTCCGGGACAATGGAGATCACGTGGCAATTGCCCAAGGATTTGGTGCCGTTGTTTGATATTACGAGAACAATTCAGTTTGGTCCGAACGATGTTTTTTATGCGAAGAGATTCAACCAACAGACCAGGCGGTTAACGCTGGATCCGAACGATTCTATTGTCATTTCTGTCGTATGGAACTTAAAGTCTAATGACAGCACATACTTATTGAATTATTTCCCCTGGCTTCAAGATCTTCAGTGTTATGTGGTTTTGGATCAATCGTCAAGTCCGGTGCCGAGAAGGATATCGATTCCTCAATATTTTTCCGTAAAAGCCAATGTAAAATTGTTCGATAAACTCTCTATTCTTTATGTTCAGCCATTTACAATCAAACATTGTATCATGCATGGTCATCGCGGCGAAGCCAATGCAGGGATGAGTCTTCCTCCCTGTACGGATTTTATTCAATTTGATCCATGCTCGGCAATAGGACGATAATTGAAAACAGAATTCATCGCAATATTAATGTCAAGTATTACATTGTTCTCATGTAATGAATCGTTGCCAGCTCGCGACGATATGTCGCATTTACTATCGGTGAAGGTCCGTTCAAAATATTATTCGGTTCCAAACTCGAATGCCGCCGGTCAGATTCAATTGTTTGTTACGGTAAAAAATAATATGGATGAGACGTTGGATGATGTTGTGCGGATGGATGGTACACTGGAAATTACCTGGGTGCCGAAAAAAGAGGATTCGCCGAATTTTACATTGAAGCGGACGATAAAATTATCGCGGTCGAATATTGATTATGCAAAAAGATATAATCCGCTCAGTCAACGGCTGACCCTTGAACCGATGGATTCTGTTGTTTTAAGCGTGCTGTGGAACTTAAAAACTGATGACAGCACTTATCTCATGATGTATTTCCCTGCAGTTCAGGAACCATCATGTTATGTCTTCCAGATTGGTAATCCGCCGGGGCTCAGAAGAATATCGGCGGCACAAAACTTTCACGTAGCCGCAAGCATAAAAATCTTCGACCGCATGGCAGTATTAGCTGCGGAATCGATTGTCGTTCGTCATTGCGTAAAAGGACCGGATGGGGGGGAAGCAAATGGATCACTCAAACTGCCGCCATGCCCCGATTTTACGAAAGTGGATCCGTGCAGCGTTATTGGACAATAAATAGTTTTAAAAAATATTGTGCCATTTTAGTAGAAGTATGTGAACACGAAAGTCGGATGATTCCGCTTTTGATGGATGGAAAAATTGCAGCACAACATTGTATTATGCAGGAAAACGAAATTTATGAGAATCACTAAACTGTTCTTCCTTATTGTCGTGGCTTTAACTGGCGCCAGTGCCGGCACCAACGGTATCCTTGAAGGGAAGATCAATGATGCTTCCACGAAAGAGAATATCGTCTCGGTTACCGTTCAGATTGTCGGCACAAACCTCGGCACCGTTTCAAATATTGATGGATACTATGTTATCCGTAATATCCGCGCAGGGAACTATGACGTAAAGTTCACTCTTCTTGGATACAAATCGGTGATCATGAAAAGCGTGGCAATAAACGCGGATATGAGAACGCGATTGGATGTTGTTTTGGAACAATCTGCTGTCGAATTAGGGGCTGTCGAGATCGTTTCACAGAAACCGCTAATACAAAAAGATCAGCCGTCAACGGCATTTTCCATCAGTGAAGTGAAACTGGAAAAATTACCTGTGACAACATTCCAGGAAATATTATCGCTGCAGCCCGGTGTCACCCTGGAAGGAAACGTTCGGGGCGGCAAGACGAACGAAGTGATTTATCTTGTGGATGGAATTCCCGTGCAGGATTTTGTCGGGGGCGGACTTGGGACAGAATTGCCGAAGAGTTCGATCGGCGGGATGACCATTTACACAGGGGGATTTGAAGCGGAATACGGGAATGCAATGTCCGCGGTGATCAACGTGATCACAAAAGGAGGACAGAACACCCATCATTTTGGTCTTCGGTTCGAAAAGGACAATTGGGTCCCGTCAAAATGGAATAAACAGACCGATCAGTTGAACGAACTTGAGGTGAGCGCAAGCGGTCCGGTGATCTCCAGTGAATTATTCTATCTCAGTGCTCTTACGGTGCGCGCGTCGAATTCACGATGGTGGCAGGATATGAATAATTTCTTCAACTCGCCGAACAACAAAGAAGCCACCGGAATGTCTAAGCTGGACTATATCGTTTCATCGTCGATCCATTTAACGGCACAGGGGATTTATTCCTACCGGAATTGGCGCGATTATGAATTCAGCTGGCGTTACAATCTTGCCGGATTGCCGGAACGGACGAAGCGTTCCCTGCGCGGCGTCATCTCGTTGTCCCACACATTGTCCGAGAGATCTGCCTACACGCTGAGTTTCACTCATTTCTATCTCCAGAATAGATTCGGAGAAACAACAAAGCAGGATCTGGAGATTATGCCGTATCAGTATGATCTTTTTCTGCGGTATGTGACGAGCGGCAGTAAAAGCTGGTGGGCCAATGTCCAACAGCTAATGCAGGTAGTGAAGGGAGATTTTTCTTCTCAGGTGGACGATTCACATTTTTTCAAAGCCGGCTTCGAAATGAATTTTTATGATATTTTTTATGATCTGGTGAAGTTCGAACCGCAGCGGACATATTTCGGCAAGCCGATTGAAAATGCGCCGCTCCTGAATTTCAGCAATCAGTACGAATACTTTCCGCGGTCGGGCAGCGTGTACATTCAGGATAAGATCCGCTTTGCGCTGGACGGTTCCATACTGAGTTTGGGATTGCGCTGGGATTTTCTTGATCCCCGGGCAGAACGGCCGGTCGTTGAATTTATTCCCAGCAGTAATAACGAGTTCAAACAAAAAATTATTGGATACAAAAGAACATCTTTGAAGCAGCAATTCAGTCCCCGCATTGCATTCGCAGCGCCAATGGGACCGAACAATATGTTTTTTCTGAACTTTGGGTATTATTTTCAGTATCCGCTGTTCGAATATCTTTATACCGGCATCAATCCTCCGCAAATTCAAAGCGGTGCGCGAAGCGTGCTTACAGGAAATCCCGATCTTGATCCGGAAAAGACCATCGCATGGGAGATCGGATACAAACACGCAGTGACGGATCATTATGTCGGTTCGATCACCTATTTCAAAAAGAACGTGAAAAATCAAATCGACTCCAAGACGTTGATACCATTCGACAGCAAGGCGGGGGGCGATTATGGTTTTGCACAATACGTAAACAATGCGGAGGCCGATGCGGAGGGAATCGAGTTTATTTTGAGCCGCGAGCGGGACGAAATGCTCTCCGGCAGTATTTCGTATACATACATGGTAACGGAAGGGACGAGCGAGGTGGCAAATCAATCCATCAATCTTGCTCAATGGGGTTTTCCGATTCGCGCGACGACGTTTCCGTTAAGCTGGGACCAGAGGCATTCTGTTAAACTCGATCTTGAAACAAAACTTCCCTACGATATTGTGCTGAATGGGATTGTCTGGTTCAATTCTCCAAAACCATATACGTTTTTCCCCACGCGCGACGGATTTTCTCCGGTCGATTCATCTAAAGATTTTGTGCCGAACAACGCACGGATGAAGAACGTATTGTTCACTAATATTAAATTTACCCGTGAATTCACGTTTGACAATCTTCAAGGTTTTTCCGTCATCGTCTATCTTGATGCCAGGAACGTCTTGAATACCAAAAATATCAAATGGGTCGATTCAAATGGACGAATCGGCGGGGAACTTTCTGACCCCAGTGCGTATTATGAATTACGCAGGGTTAAAGCGGGGTGTTCCATTACGTTCTAAAAGCCCATTACTTGCATTTCGCGACATTTTCTTGTTTCTTGATTTAGAAATGTGAAAAATATCACCGTATTATATCCGTCTTTTTGTATATTTCACTAATTATAACCTTACAACAATGAGAGAAGATTTTAGGAGCGTGCTTATGAAGAAGCGATTTTCTATTCCGCTGATCGTTACAGTATTTTTTGTAGCGTTCGTCGGCGGAACACAGTTCAATCATTTGATTTCCGGCGATAATATTTATGAACAGCTTTCGAAGTTTAAGGATGTTCTGAGCCTGACGGAAAAATATTACGTTGAGGATGTCGATACGCAGAACCTTACCGAACATGCGATCACGGGTCTGCTGAATGAACTGGATCCGCATTCTGTATATATTAAAGCCCAGCAAATGCAGCGTGTTACGGAAGATTTTCAGGGACGCTTTGAGGGAATCGGCGTGGAATTCTCGATCGTCAATGATACGATCACAGTTGTTCAGCCCATTGGCGGAGGACCGAGCGCCTCGTTGGGGATCATGTCGAACGACAAGATCGTCAGGATCGACGGGAAAAGTTCAATCGGCTTTACCACCGATCAGGTAATGAAGAGTCTGAAAGGACCCAAAGGGACAAAAGTGTCTGTCAGCATCGCGCGTTCCGGCGTGAAAGAGCTGCTGGAATTTGAGATCGTCAGGGATGTCATCCCGCTCTATAGCGTCGATGTTTCAACAATGCTGAACGATAAGGTCGGTTATGTGAACGTCACACGCTTTGCAGAGACGACAAGTAAAGAGATGTTCGCTGCGCTGCAAAAATTAAAATCGCAGGGGATGAAACAACTTGTGCTCGATCTGCGTTCGAATCCGGGAGGGTATCTCGATCAGGCAGTGAAAATGGCCGACCTGTTCTTAGAGTCGGATGCCAAGGGCGGACCGCGTAAAGTAGTGTACACGTTGAGCCGCAAGACCGAGTTCAACGAGGAATATTTTGCCTATACGAACAGTGAATTTGAAAAGATACCGCTGATCATCCTGCTCTCCAACGGTTCGGCCTCGGCGAGCGAGATTGTTTCCGGTGCGATACAGGATTGGGATAGAGGTCTCATTGTTGGCGAGACAAGTTTTGGAAAAGGCTTGGTGCAAAAACAGTTCCCGCTATCCGACGGATCGGCGCTTCGATTGACCATTTCGCGGTATTATACTCCAAGCGGAAGATTGATCCAGCGCTCGTATGCGAACAAGGACAAATATCAGGAAGAAGCATTTACGCGGGATGAGCAGGAAGGTGAGAATATTGAACATAAAGAAAGCACGGCCGATACATCGAGGCCGAAATTCAAAACGGCAGGCGGAAGGGTGATCCTTGGCGGCGGTGGAATCACACCGGACTTCATTGTGAAACCCGGCAATATTACAAAATATTCCATTCAGCTGAATCGCCGCAATATGTTCTACGAGTTCATCACCGGATATCTTACACGCAGCGGCGAGCAGATAAAGAATAGATATAAAACGGATATGCAATCCTTCAATAAAAATTTTACAATTGATGATTCATTGATGAATGAGTTTCTTGCCTTCACAAAAGAAAAGAAAGTGGACTTTGTCGAAGATGATTACAAGAAAGATAAAGACTACATCCAGGCGCGATTGAAAGCATATATTGCAAGAAACTATTGGAACAATGAAGGCTGGTATTCTGTCCTCTTGGGGATTGATAACCAGGTGAAGAAGGCGATCATACTATTTCCTGAAGCCGAAAAAATTGCACGGATGAATTGAATCTATGACGAACATCCTTTCCCGCAGTAATATGCTTATGATGTACAGTGCCGTGCTGGCACTGCTTTGGATTCTCTTCGCACCGGAAACGTCGGCCTATCGCATCGAAGCCAGGCCGGCTTCTTCCATGGCATTCGAATTTTTGTCGAATGGAGTTGATTTCTTCATTGGTGAGGAACTGCAATATAATGTCAGTTACTCTGTCTTTGATATCGGCATGGTGAAAATGCACGTGATCGATACGACCATCCGGAACGGAGAGAAGGTCTTCAAAGCGAAAGCATACCTTGACTCCTACAGCGGTATACCGTTTGTGGACCTTCATCAGGTGTTCTATAGCGAAATGGACAGTGAGGCTTTTTCACAATTTTTCGTTACGCATACTACTTCGAAACCCGAACAAATGCCGTACATCAAATATGTGTTGGATTACCGCAAAAGCAGATTGTACTTTGAGTTTGGAATAGATCCAGGCGGATTGGTGAAAAGAACTGGCGAAGAGCCGGTTTTTGAACCACAGTTGGACGGACTTTCTCTATTCTATTACGCACGCCAAAATTTCCGTCAACAAAAGAGATACAGCGTTCCAGTTCTTGTGAACGAAAAATCGTATAAAACGCATTTCAATTTTATGAACAAAACCGGATCGCAGGAGATTGATGCAATCAAATATCCCGTTGCAACAATAGAATTCGACGGGACGTCTGATTTCACCGGCGTATATGGATTAACAGGAAATTTTAGAGGATTTTTCAGCAATGATGAAGCTGGTATCCCGATCGTCGCAAAGATGAAAGTTATTCTGGGGAGCGTGCATATTGAATTGATTAAATGGACCCGTCCGGGTTGGGTTCCTCCGAGGGCGAAGTGACCGATGGGAATAATTACGTACAAGGGAATAACACCGAAAATCGATCCGTCAGTTTTTATTGCCGACGGAGTCTATATAATCGGCGATGTTGAAATTGGAAAAGATTCCAGCGTTTGGTTCAATACGGTCATACGGGGTGATGTGAATTTCATCCGGATTGGTGAGCGGACGAATATTCAGGATAATACGGTCGTTCATGTAACGAACAAAAAATTTCCGACGCATATCGGCTCAAATGTTACCATTGGTCACAGCGCGGTAATACATGCCTGCACCATTCAGGATTTTTCATTGATCGGTATGGGTGCAGTGATCCTGGATGATGCAAACATCGGAAAATATTCATTGGTTGCCGCCGGTGCCGTTGTGCCGATGGGAATGCAGGTACCCGAAGGAGTTCTGGCAGCAGGAGTACCGGCAAAGATTATTCGTCCCCTTACAGAGGAAGAGAGAACATTCCTTATCCAGTCTGCTCAAAATTATATTGACTACGTCGCAACATACAGGTAATCTTTTTTTGAACGAACACCTTCCGAAAGGAACACGCCGATGAAATTGACCTTCTGGGGAGTGCGTGGATCAATTCCGACTCCGGGAAAATGCACGGTAAAGTACGGAGGTAATACACCATCCATCGAGCTTCGGTTGGATAATGGCGAGCTGATCATTTTTGATGCCGGTACCGGCATCCGGAATCTCGGCGATCATCTCATTGCGAACGGCGAATCCATTAAGGCCTACATCCTCATTACGCATCCGCATTGGGATCATATTCAGGGATTTCCATTTTTTAAGCCGGCATTTATTTCCGGCAACGAAATCACCGTTATTGGAACCGACAGGGAAGAGATCGACCTTCAGCATATCATCGCCGATCAAATGAAAAAGATCTATTTTCCGATCCAATTGAATGAGCTGAAGGCGAACATTCAGTTTCGCAGCATCGGGGAGGAAGAGTTCGCGATTTTTGATGCGCACGTCCGTACGTTATATGTCAATCATCCGGGATTTACCGTTGCCTATCGCATTGACTATAAAGGAAAGTCGATCGTTTACGTCAGCGATAATGAGCCGTTCGATAAAGAATCTGCGGCGCGAATGACAAATTTTGAACCGGTGGTGCTGGAGAAATTCCTTTCCCAGCATGGTGACCCGAATCAGCGTATCGTGGATTTTACCCGTGGCGCCGATATCTTCATCCATGATGCAACATATACACCGGAGGAATACGTTGATAAGGTCGGATGGGGACACTCGCACTACCTGTTCACGTTGAAATTGGCTCACGATGCGAATGTGAAACATTGCGTGTTGTTCCATCACGAACCGAACCGGTCCGACGAGAGCATCGACAGGATCCTGGAAAAATGCCGAAACGAGATAAAACAAAAGAAGTTCACATTTGAGTGCTCTGCCGCTTACGAAGGTCTTGAAATTTCGTGGTAATAACGAAAAACTTGACTTGCATACCATCCTCTCTCTATATTTGTACAGACCTGATGCTCATTTGAACGTACTTAAAACCATATTACCGTGAGACATCGAACCCCGGCCAGCGAGATACGGGGTTTTTCTGTTTGAAGGATATCCAGCATGAAATCAACTTTCACAAAATCTGATATTACCGCCATAGGAAAAGTCCTTGGTGTAGATGGGAAATTGAAGGGTAATAATTTCCGGTTTGAACTTTCCAACAGCAAGGAGAACCGGCAGCTTGCTCTGGAGATCTATCCGAATATTTCCATCGGAAAGAAAAAAGGAAATTTGATCTCGGCGTACACACACAATACCCATTTTCAACTTCAGTTCTGCAACGGGTATGTTGTCAGTCGAGATGTTGGCGAAGTGACTTTTATCGGAGAGTCGAAAGACAGAGTCTCGGCGATCGTCATAGAAAAAGAGGGTGGCTGCACGTTCTATGCAAATGTCGATCGGAAGATACTCTCCGGTGATTACCGTATGATTAGTATCGATGTCATGCTGGCGGGTATCGCCCTTTCGCTGACACAGGAAGAAAAAAAACCGAAGAAGAAATGATCAGTGTAACGGTGACAAAAGCGTATTCGGAAACACCTTTTTCTTTGGCAGCAGTTCGCCGCGCAGCTGAATTTGCTTGCAGACGCGAACGGGTGAAGAATGCGGAACTTTCATTTGTTGTTGTCAATAGCAGAACGATCCGGACGATGAATAAGAAATTTCTGGGACACGATTTTATTACCGATGTCATCACGTTTCCGCTGGAACAGCGGGGTGTGCATGCGGAAATTTACATCAATGGTCAGCAGGCGAAACGCCAGGCCAGGGAGAACGGAGTGACGGTGCAGAACGAAATGACCAGGCTGGTGATCCATGGGACGCTCCACGCCATAGGTTATGATGATACGAAAAAAGCGTCGAAAACGAGGATGGATTCAATTCAGGAACGATATGTTGCAGAATTGAGTTTGAGATAGTGAAGGAAGGAAAAAGAATGCAGGAAAAAATAGTAGAAATTTTGGTCTATCTTATCGGCGAATTGCGGAACAATATCCCCATCAATGATATTGATCTCTCAGTTCTGTCCAAAAAAGGGTATTCTACCACCGAGATCAGCACGGCGTTCAATTGGCTGTTTGAAAAGATTTCTGATGGCGAGAATATCATCACCGATACGGCGCCAAGTTCACCACATTCGCATCGTGTATTGCACGATGTTGAACGGTCGGTCATCAATGCCGAGGCATATGGTTATATGATACAGCTTCGAGAACTTGGGCTGATAACGGAAATGGATATTGAGGTGCTGATAGACCGCATAATGATGAGCGGATACCCGACGGTCGACGTGACCGAAGTGAAATCTATGGTTGCACAATTAATGGCTGAGAGCGATGATTCATTCAACACCGGAAGCAGAACGATGCTTGGCGGCAAAGACACAATCAATTAACCGAAGAGGACGCAGTTTTAACACATGGGAAAATCATTAATTATCGTAGAGTCGCCGTCTAAAGCAAAAACAATCAACAAGTATCTCGGGAAAGATTATGTTGTCGAGGCATCCGTAGGTCATATCAAAAACCTTCCGAAAAGTAAACTGGGTGTAGATGTAGAAAATAATTATGCGTCCGTCTATGAGGTCATTGCAGGAAAAGAAGATGTACTCGCAAAATTAAAAAGCTGTGCTCAAGATGCAAAGAACATCTATATCGCAACCGATCCGGACCGCGAAGGCGAAGCCATCGCATCCGATATAGCAGAGGAACTTGAGGATAAGAATAAAAATATTTACCGTGTTCTCTTCCATGAAATTACTCCCAGCGGCATTACTGAAGGTATGGACAATCCGCGCAAGGTTGACACGAATCTTGTCGAATCGCAGCGTGCGCGCCGCGCTATGGACCGCCTTGTCGGATACAAGGTCAGTCCGTTTCTTTGGAGGACAGTCTATTACGGACTCTCCGCAGGACGCGTTCAGTCCGTTGCATTGCGTATCATCTGCGAGCGAGAAGATGAGATCAAAAAATTTATTGCTGAAGAATACTGGACGGTAAGTGCAGAGTTTAAGACCGATAAATCCGAACCGTTCATTGCACGACTTGTAAAAATTTCGGGCAAAGATCCGGTGATCGCCAATGAATTGGTCTCGAGCGAACATGTTCAGACGATCCAGAAACAGCATTTTCAGATATCCGACGTTCAGAAAAAGGAAGTCAAAAGGAATCCGAATCCTCCTTTCATTACCAGCACATTACAGCAGGAGGCCTCAGGACGGTTGCGTCTTTCGGCGAAACGGACAATGATGCTTGCTCAAAAGCTGTATGAAGGTATCGACCTCGGTGAAGATGGAACAGTCGGTCTAATCACGTATATGAGGACTGATTCTACCCGATTAAGCGCAGAGGCAGTAGCGGGTGTACGCGATTATATTTATTCGAACTACGGCAAGGAGTATCTCCCCAAAGAGAAGCGGGAATACAAAAAAGGAAAATCATCGCAGGATGCCCACGAAGCGATCCGGCCGACATCGATCAAATTCACACCGAAGTACGTTAAGAAGCATCTTGATAAAGATCTGTATGCACTCTACCAGTTGATCTGGAATCGTTTCGTAGCATCGCAAATGAGCAGCGCTACGTTCGAGCAGTTAACGGTGGAGATCACAGGCGGTATCTATTTGTTCCGTGCAACAGGAACGGTTCCGATCTTCCGTGGATTTCTGCAGGTTTACGATGACGTGATGGAAGAGCATGGTATCGACACTGATGAGGATCCGACATCGAAGATCCCGGCAAATCTTGAGGCGGGACAGAAAGCGAATCTTGAAAAACTTTTCCCGAAACAGCATTTCACGAAACCTCCGGCACGATATACCGAAGCGAGTTTAGTCAAGAAACTTGAAGAACTCGGCATCGGACGCCCGAGCACCTATGCTCAGATCCTTTCTACCATCCTTAACCGTCAATATGTAGACCAGCAGGACAGAAAACTCAGCGCTACGGGCCTTGGCATGGTGGTCATCAAGATCCTGATGAAATGTTTTCCCGAGGTGGTCAATTACAAGTTCACTGCGCAGATGGAAGACGAACTGGAGACGATCGCCAGCGGCGAGAATAATTATGTGAAAGTACTGGACGATTTCTATAAACCGTTCAGCCATTCCCTGGAACATATGAACGAGCAGGCGGGGAAAATTAAAAAATCTCTCCAGCAAGATGCCGGTGAAGCATGCGATCTCTGCGGCAAACCGATGATCATTAAATGGGGAAGATATGGTCAGTTCAAAGCCTGTTCCGGATATCCGGCATGCAAAAACCGCAAACCGCTGGAAGATGAAACGGAGAAATATGCGCACGTTACCGGACTGATCTGCAAACTGTGCGGCGGTGAAATGAAGGTCAAGGGAGGTCCATTTGGTACGTTCCTTGGATGCTCGAATTATCCGACATGCAAAAACACTCAGCCGATCAGTACCGGCGTGAAATGCCCAAAGTGTGCCGATGGCGAGATCGTGCAAAGTAAGACGCGAAAGAAAAGGATTTTCTATCGTTGTTCGAACGGTTCCGGCGATGACAAGACCTGCGACTTTATTTCATGGGAAATGCCGGTGATGCAGCCGTGTAAGAATTGCGGTAATACATATCTTACCAAGAAGTCAACGAAACGAAAAGGCGACTATCTGCTCTGTCCGAGTTGCAAGGAAGAATATTATCTCGACGAGCAGGAAGCAAAAGCCATTGCTGTCTAGAAAGCAGAATGCAAAAACTGATCAGTGCATATCTTTCGTACCTTGAACACGAGAGAAATTTCTCACAGCATACCATTGTTTCGTATGCACACGATCTTGCTCAGTATTATTCATTCCTGAAGGAAACATATCCCGTTTTGATTGAAAGTCACGATGACACCGACAATGGTGTCATCCGTGATTTCCTCGGACTCCTGCTGGATTCCGGTCTATCCAAAAAAAGCGTCGTGCGCAAACTTTCCTCGCTCCGGTCATTTTATAAGTTTCTTGTCCGGAAAAAGATCATGCGCCAGAATCCGGCGTTGAATATTGTTACGCCGAAAGTAGAGAAGAAACTTCCGCAGTTCGTCGATGTAGGATCGATGGAAAAGATACTCGCCCTTCCGGAGACCGATACCTTCCCCGGGGCACGCGATTCTGTTATGCTTGAACTATTTTACGGAAGCGGTATACGCCGGGCGGAACTCATCGGATTGGATATTGATGATGTTGATGAAAGGAGCCAAACAATTAAAGTGACCGGGAAGGGGAATAAACAGCGCATTATTCCGTTCACTAAGGCAGCAAAAAAATCTATTCAACATTATCTTGTCTTCCGGAAGGAGATCGTCACGCAGTCTGATTCAAAGGAACACGCTCTGTTGTTGAATAATAAAGGTAGCCGGATGACCCCTTCATCAGTGAATACGCTGGTAAAAAAATATCTTTCCGGCGCTACGGAACTTCAAAAGAAAAGTCCTCACGTACTGCGCCATTCATTTGCTACGCATCTGCTGGACAATGGTGCGGATATTCTGGCGGTAAAAGAATTGCTGGGACACGAAAGTCTTTCGACGACTCAGATATACACGCATGTTACGGTTGAACGCTTAAAAAAAATCTATCAGCAAGCCCATCCCAAAGCAACATCATGAAAGGACCATAGTATGGATATGCACATTACGGCTCGTCATTTTAAGGCGCATGAAACGCTTCGTTCGTATGCGTTTGATTCGATCAACAAACTGGAGAATCACTTCGACGGAATTATCAGTGCCAAACTCATTTTAAGTTATGAAAAATCGCTGAACAGCGTTAAAGCAGCGGAATTGATCGTGAAGGTTCAAGGGGCAATACTGAAAGCACTGGAAAAATCCCCTGAGTATACAAAATCCATCGATGCGGCAGTACAAAAAATAGAGCGGCAATTGCAGAAGCACAAATCGAAAAAACGCGAGAAGAGGAAATCGGTCATCCGGAAAACAAAATCAAAAGAATAAAGGTACG
>CAJBTU010000315.1 GCA_903958625.1 uncultured Ignavibacteriota bacterium
ACTCTTTGGCTGCATCGTGAATTATAAAATACCACCGCCGGTATTTCCCGAATATGAAAAAATCTCGGAAAAAACGGTTCATTAATGTAATAACAACATAGCAATTGCACAACTACTGTGAATACGTAAAAATCCTGTTAGACAAAGGTATTTCGCTGAATAACGATACCCGAAACTAAATTTTTTGTGTTTTTCGCTCGTGCAAAAATCACCGCTGCTGCAATCCACTACACAAATAAAGATTATGCATCACCATATTGAGGAGAGTCACATTCAGCGCGAGATTATGAAGGCGATCCGCCTTGCAGGGATCGTGAAGGGGGGTTCGGCGCACACATTCCGGCATTCGTTCACTACCCATTTGCTTGAAAACCCAGTCGGAATTCTTCGTTCCTATAATCCTAAACTCTTCCGGCAGTCGTTGCACAGCGCGGCCCCTTTTTGGTCTATATCTTCCGCCGTTGTGGAGGTGTGCATGGCACAATCAAAATTTTTGCAGTGGTACAATCCGTAATTATGCCCCAGTTCGTGTACCGCTTCTTTCAGCGTCCGCTCGAACAGCAGCGCCGGATCCGCCGGCAGGCCGTAGACCGCATCATCCAGCCGGTAGGTTGAGATCACCGAAACGGGACCGTCGAGCTGCGCTTCGCCGAACACATAGGTAAGGATCGGAACAAAAAGATCCACGCCGGTGATGCCGATGATCTTTGTTTGTTCATACGGATAGCGCCGGAGCATTTCTGAAATAAGAAGCGTTGAATTGAACTGTGCGCGGGAATCGTCGTACGTTTTATCAACAATCTTTGCCGCTGGCTGTTCAACGGAAACTTCATTCTGATAGACGGTGCGGAGAGGATGGACGATCGACGAGATCAACTCGGTCGAAACAGGCAGCAGCGGTACGATGCGGATCGGAATGAGCATGATAATATCGAACGTACATTCCAAATAACAATTGCCAGCCAACAGCCCGTTTTGCCGAACATTCTATTTGGATAATGATAATTGAAGTCTGGAATTTATCGTTGTTGTTTCAAATGCATGCCGGAACATCGGCACGTTTCCGTCATCACGGTTTCTTCAATCCGTATTTTGCAATCTTGTTATACAGCGTTACCCGGTCGATATCCAGAATTTCCGCGGCTCGCGTAATGTTCCACTTTGACGATTCAAGGATCGATTCCACGTGCAATTTTTCCATCGCTGCCAGCGTGTCATCTTTCGGCTGATCGAGCTTCGTTACATTCTGGAACGGAAGATCGGTGGCGCGTATGGAAGGGGGCTGCGACAGCACCATTGCCCGCTCGATAACATTCTCCAGTTCGCGCACGTTGCCGGGCCAGTCGTACCGCACCAGCATATCCATTGCTTCGCCGGAGATCTCGCTCACCGGCCGGTTCATGATCATGGAATATTTTTTTACAAAGAACTGCGCCAGCTGCGGTATGTCCATGCGCCGTTCGCGCAGCGGCGGTATCAGCACGCTGAACACGTTCAGCCGGTAATAGAGATCCTCGCGGAACGATCCTTCTTTGATCGCCGTTTCAAGGTTCCGGTTTGTTGCACAGATAATGCGGAAGTCGCTTGAAAGCACCTCGTTTCCTCCCACGCGTGTAAATTGTTTCGTCTCGATCACCCGCAGAAGTTCTATCTGCATCTTCGGACTCACCGTACCGATCTCGTCAAGAAAGATCGTGCCGCCGTCGGCCATTTCAAATTTTCCTTTCCGGCGGTACTGCGCGCCGGTGAACGCGCCCCGTTCGTGTCCGAACAGTTCGCTTTCCAGCAGAGTTTCGGCCACTGCACCGCAATTCACGGTGATGATCGGAAAATAACGGCGCGCGCTGTTGGCATGAATCGTCCGCGCAATAAGTTCTTTTCCCGTGCCGCTTTCGCC
>CAJBTU010000316.1 GCA_903958625.1 uncultured Ignavibacteriota bacterium
AAATTCCGGCACCATCGGCATTGCCGGAACATTCACTCCGGCGGCATCATTCAGCACCGGCGGGTATAGTACGACCGGTTCAACAGTTGACTATAATGGATTCTCTTCGCAGATAGTTCCCGCATTTTCGTATTACAATCTTATCATCAGCAACACAGCAACAAATACGGTAACGTCGAGCATGGGCGGGACATTGTTTGTGAATAATGTTCTTACGGTAAGCGGAGTCGGTTTACTTGCACAATTCAACGATACAATTTCTGCCGGTCAAGTGCTGGTGAGCGCAACAGGTTCGCTTGAGCTTTTATATAATTCATTCTTGGTTGTGAATAACGGAAACACCGGCGGAAACGATCTGATTGTTGACGGTTTATTGAAGAACAAAGGAGTTATACGGTATAATAACGGAACTGGTCAAGTAAACGGAATTTACGATCACGCAAAAGACGGGGATACGATACCGGCATTTAACTGGGCAAATGGTTCGCTGTGTACGGTTACCGGGACGTATGGGACAACATCGTTGTACGGTCTGAATCAGAATTTCTATAACTTCACCTATGACTGTATTCAAATGTCGGTGATGAACTTCAATTCTCAATTAAGAAATGTCATTGGAACATGCACCATTCAGTCGACCGGCTCAGGCTCTCTCGTACTATTCAATTCAAACGCTACTCTTAACGTCGGCGACTTTTCCCTGATAAGCGGAACCGTGGACTTCTGTTCGAATACCGGGGTGTTTGATACTATCCGCGTTAACAATATCGGCGGATCGCTTTTTCAAAACGGCGGGTCGACAATCACTATGTCAGGCAGCGGCGGTCAAGGAACATTGCATTTCGTGAATGCCGGCCAAAGCGCCTATACCGCCGGCACAATCGGCGGCCCGATCGGTTATCGTGTGTCAAATTATCTTCATGCCGCCGGCATAATAACGCCGGGACCTTTTGTCGTTGATCAGGGTGCAAAACTTTATGTTGAGGGAGAATCACCTATTGTCGGCACAGGTAGTTTTTTACTGAACAGCGGCGCTACGCTGGAAGTAAAGAATCCTGACGGCTTTTCGTCTTTCCTGAACAGCGGCGCAATTCAAGTGTCCGGTTCAAGATCGTATAGTACCGGCGCATCGTACCAATACACGGCATTGTCTATCCAACAAACCGGCGACGGGCTTCCGGACTCGGTGAGCAGTTTGATCATAAAAAATCCCGGTGGTGTGATCTTGACCTATCCGGTTACCGTCACTGATACACTGAACATTGTTCGAGGTCAGTTCAACACGGCAGGGAACACATTGAACATTGCCGGTACACTCAAACTGAACTCCGGAAGTACATTAGCCGGAACTGCTCCAACGTATTATTCCGGTTCAACACTTGTTTATGCATCCGGCGGGATATTCGACAGGGGAGTGGAATGGAGTTCAACAAGCGGACCCGGATATCCTTACAATGTCTCTGTAACGGACAGCGTGATGTTGGATCTTGGAGCAAATGGAGGATCAAATATTGCTCTGCAGTTGGGAGGCGACCTGACGATCCAATCCGGTTCTACATTACTGATGAATGGCTCAGGCAACGAGATGACTGCACCCCTTAATATTGTTGGCAGTATCTATAACCATGGTCAATTATTTCTTTCTTCAAAACCGGGGGGAGATATTACTGAGCGAGGTAATTGGACAAATACGGGAATATTTGTGCCGAACAACAGCGGAGTGATCTTTAACGGAACATCGAAACAGTATGTGCACGGCACACAATATTTTCATAAGCTAACGATCGATAATCCTAATGATGTTCAGTTTGACACCAATCTTGTCATCCAGGATTCACTTATCCTGACCAATGGCCGGTTGATGATACAAACTGCCAATAAATATTTTAACCGGGTCAATCTTTCCGATTCAGCGGTTGTACATAGGATCAATGGATATGTGGTCGGTGAATTGGGATTGCCGGTTCATGCCGGTTCTGATATTTCCGTAGCGTTTCCGATCGGAAATGCTCATTACGCACCTGTTGAAATTGCCTTCCCAAGCGTAAGCAACTCAGGTTTTGTTCTCGCAATCACCGATACACTGTCGGTAATGCCGGCTAATTCAGGATTTCGAGTGTCGAAGAAAGTGAATCGGTATTGGAACATTATTGAAAGCGGTTTTACCCACAGTCCGTCCAAAGTTACGCTGAACTATGATGTTTCGGACATTGACGCCGGTGCAGATCCGAACAAATTCTATATAAAGACCAACAGCGAAATATGGTATCCCCGGCCGGTAATTTCCGCGCGAACAGTCACAAGTACGCAGGCCTACGGCATTACAAACTTCAGACCATTCTATGTCGGTGAACTTGAATTGTATACCATAACGCCAACTGTTCATGGCAACGGAACGATATCACCCGCGGCGGCAACAAATGTATTGGATGGAGATACCCTTTCGTTTGCGTTTGCACCAAGTTCCGGAAGTGCTTTCGATAGTTTGCGTGTTGATGCTGTAGCGATTGACTCAACGACCGGTTATACATTTGAGAATGTTGCCGCACCGCATACGATCGATGCATACTTCTCGGTTCAAGATGCCACGCCGCCTAATCCGCCGCAGAATCTTTCAGCCGCAGCCGGCGATCATTATGCGGTCATCCGCTGGCAGGCGAACAGTGAAACTGATTTTAAACAATATTACATCTACGGGGGAACATCGCCGAATCCGACAGCGATCGTTGATTCCACGACGAATATTTATGATACGCTCAAGACGTACGGCGGACTGACAAATTACAGTACATATTATTTCCGCATTGCAGCTGCCGACACCAACGGAAATATCAGTTCCTTTTCAAACGAAGTTGCGGTAACACCGGTTGACCAAACAGCGCCGGCGGCTCCGACGCTTAACAGTGCCGTTGCCGGTAATTCACAGGTAACATTGCAATGGAACAAGAGTGTTGAGGCGGACTTCGGCAAATACCGTTTATACTTTGATTATACATCACCAGCGGTGACTCTGCATGATTCCATTTCTGTTTCTTCCGATACGGTAAAGATTGTAAAAAATCTTCTCAATGGGTCGTATTATCACTTCAGGATTACGGCTGTCGATTCTGCAGGGAATGCCAGCGGATTCAGCAACGAATTAAGCGCCATGCCGATTGGAGACAGCGTCTACACCAGAGTTGAATTTCATTACGGTTATCAGCCAAACGGAACTACCGATCTTGTCAACGGTGTATTAAATAAACACGGAGTTTTATATAGTGTAAAAAATTATCCGGCACTAAATACAAATCGGGCGGGATTCAATTTTGCGAATGATTCCGTCGTCGGCGTCGTGTCCGATTTCTATTTCTATAACGATCCGCCGTATGCCAATTCTATTTTTGCCAACAACGGCATCGGAGGCATTTTTCCCCTGGGATTTGCCGCATACAACTACGTCACCACGGCGCCGGCATTTCCCTCGGGGTATACAACGGCGGGCGGAGAGGTTGAAAAAGGAAAGGTCTATATTATCGTAACGAAGGATGGATTGAACTACGCAAAGATCTCCATCGACAGAATTGATACGATCAGCGTTGCCGGGAAACCTGCCACCCCTTACGCATTCAGCATCTCGGGCGGTGACCGTCAAATTTCCACATTCTGGTTTGCCAATGAGGAATATGATGTTGTAAAATACCGCATTTACAGCGGCTCAGACCCTAATTCAATGACATTGATCGATTCCACCATGAGCAGAACCGATACAACAAAGGTGATCATGGGATTGATGAATAATGTGCTGAAATATTATCGTATCGCTGCCGTTGACTATGATGGAAACGAAAGTACAATTTCGGATGCAGCAGCAGGCTTTCCGGTTGATTTTGCGGCTCCAAATGCTCCTCAAAATCTCAACGCAGTTGCCGGGGATGGTCAGGTAACCATTCATTGGAACGCTAATACCGAACCGGATTTTCAAAAATATTATATCTATCGCGGGAATGCGGCGAACGCAGAAGTGCTGTTTGATTCTGCGATGTCCATATCGGACACACTGAAAATCTATACAGGTTTGATAAATTATCAAGAATACTTTTTCCGTGTATCGGCTACCGACAGTGACGGCAATGGAAGTGCATTTTCCAATGAAGTGATGGTGATGCCGGCAGATCGTACGGCCCCTTCCGCACCAAAAAATCTTGCCGTCACCGATTCTGCGGCAAATTATTTTTCGATCGCATGGGACAAGAACACCGAAGGGGATATTGCAAAGTACTATATTTACCGCGACACAATTCCGAATTCGGCATTACTTGTTGATTCAACGCTGTCTGCTGTTGATACGGTCCGATCATTCACCGGCTTGATCATCGGAAAGAAATATTACTTTACGGTTGCTGCGGTCGATGTGAACGGTAATGTCAGTGCACAGTCGAACGAAGTCAGTGCGGTACCGTTCATGGCCTATGGTATTTATTCGGCGTCTTTTGGGAACGGTACCATTTCACCTGCCGGATCAACATTTGTGAATCATGGCGATAGTATTGTTTTTCTGATCAATGCAGCAGAGCACCATCATATTGACAGCCTTGTCATAGATCCCGAAATAGTTACGGTAACAGACTTTGCATCAAATGAGCGAAAGAATATTGGAACATCATTTTTAAAGTATCGTTCGAAAATAGTTTCGCCGATTTCCATCAATAATTCTGCAGCAAGATCACCGGTCGTCATCAATGGAATAGGGAATGATGATACGCTGAGAACGTATTCTTTTACGAATGTTACAGAAGGTCATACAATCAATGCATATTTTTCTAAGAATACATACCTCATAAGTCCGTCGGTTGTCGGAAACGGAACGATACTCTCGGTTCCGGATTCGACAGTAGAACACGGAGGAACGATTTCCTTCTATATCATACCGGACCCGTATCAACACGTGGATAGTGTTGTTGTTGATGGAATAAAAACGGATTCAACGGTGAGTTATTCATTTGTGAATGTCACCGCTCCGCATGCCATTCAGGCATTTTTCAGTCCGAATTCCGTGCATCATTTTGTTATTGCGTTGAGCAGCGGCATACCGGTTACAGACCAGACCGCAGGTCAAATCTTCCAGATCACGACCACGGCCGTTGATTCATTTGGAAATATTGTTCCTGGGTTCAACGGCAATGTGTGGTTCTCTTCGTCGGATTCGACTGTCGTATGGTCAGGAGGCGCGTGTTCTGTTTCATTTACGAACGGAGAACATGGCCCACAGAATGTTACGATGTATCACGCCGGCCTACAGAGTATCTTGGTGATCGATTCTATCAGCGGCGCAACCGGAATGAGTGCTGTCTTTGCCGTTCATCCCGCCGGTCTTCACTCCTTTGCGGTTACCGATACTTTGGGTGCGGATATTCCGACTCAAATTCAGGCAGTACCGTTTCCAATACGCGTGACGGCGCATGATGAATTTGGAAATGTGCAAACAGATTTTGCGCGACCCGTTAATGTTTCCGTCCCGGGTGCTGCGGTGGCAACCGGTGACGGACTTACCTCTGGCTTTGTTAATGGTGTACTGGCAGAACATCTGATGAAATTATCAAGCTATGGTATTTATTCCATTGCCGTTGTTGATACCGTCTCGGGAAAATCCGGCAGCAGCAATGTGTTCGGCCTTCTTCCGTCTCTGCACGATATCACTGCTACATCGTATAATGGAACATTCTCCCCGGCAGGCGTACAACCGGTGATGCACGGAGATACCATTACCTTTGTTTTTACGCCGCTTCCCGGACATCGCTTTGATAGTCTCAGGGTGGATGGACAACGTATTGCTGATTCCGCTTCGCAATACACATTCACCAATGTAACGGCAGATCATTCCATAGACGCATATTTTTCTCCGAAGGTCTATACCATTGCATCATCTGCCGTAAATGGATCGATCTTTCCGGGCGGGAACAATACCGTGCTCTTCGCCGGTGACATCACATTGATATTTGCGCCGGATGCACACAATCATTTCGACAGTTTGATTGTTGATGGTGAGCTGGTTGCCGATTCTGTGTCACAATACACATTTACCAATGTTTCTGATTCTCATTCCATTATTGTCTATTATTCGCCCGATACGTATTCCATTGTTGTGAATACCTTTGGCAATGGTTCCGTAACGCCTGCGGGATTGAACGTCCATTACGGTGACAGTGCTGAATTCATTATTACTCCGGATGCACGGCACCATATAGACAGCGTTTTGATCGACGGATTTGATATTGGCAAATTTACTGCGGTTACATTGCTTAATATCAATACGAATCATACTCTCGACTGCTACTTCTCTCCGAATCTGAATGTTCCGCCGGTATTCTCTTTGGTAATGGCCGATACCGCCATAGCCCGATTTGATACACTCCGTTTCCGTTACAAAGCAATAGATCCTGACAGCGGCACCGTGCGGTATGAGATTGTTTCTTCTCCTGCCGGAGCTGTTATCGATTCTGTCAGCGGACAGTTATTGTATCTTCCTGCAGTGAATGCCAACGGAGTCTATTCTATCATTGTCAAAACGTATGATGACAGTCTTACCGCTGTTGTTGACACCGCATTCGTCCGTGTGAATATCTACGGTGATGTGAGCGGAAACGGAACGATCTCTGCGTTTGACGGTGCGCTGGTCCTTCAGGATGTTGTCAGTGCAATTGCCTTCACTTCGCTGCAACGGCGTGTCGGCGATGTTTCAGGAAACGGCAGCATCAGTTCACTTGATGCATCATACATATTGCAGCGGGTTGTTGGATTGATCTCTTCGTTCCCCGGAGGATTAGGAAAACAAGAACAAACAGAAGCAGTTCTTTCGGCGTTCGCTTTCAGGATAGAAAAGAGGGAGAAGAAGGATGAATATGACCTCATTGTCTCCGTCAATAAACCGTCGCAGGTTTTTGGCGTTGCAATGAACCTGAGTTTTGATTCTACCGTTGTGCAAGCGGTAACGATGAACAAAACAGCATTAACGGACAGCATGTCTATGGCCTATCATTTTCCGAATGGATCGGCGAATCTTGCCCTCGCAGCGCTCTCTCCGCTGAACACTGCCGGTGATATCATCAAATTCACCTTCATCTTGAAGGATCCGAACTATCCGAAAAATGCGCGGCTCTTCACGATGAAAAAATTCATGTTGAACGAGACCGATCATACGAATGATATCGGAGATATCACGTTGAATGTCCGCGATCTTGCGCAACTCCCGACCGTTTATAAACTTGAACAGAATTTTCCGAATCCGTTCAATCCTTCAACGACGATCAATTATCAATTACCGACGAACAGTAAAGTCAGTCTTAAAATTTATGATATTCTCGGAAGAGAAGTTGCGGCGCTGGTAAATGAAGGACAGAGTGCCGGAATGTATTCAACATCATTTAATTCAACGCAACTGGCAGGCGGAGTATATTTCTATCGCATCGATGCAACTTCTACTGATGGCCTGTGCAAACGGTTTATAGAAGTAAAGAAAATGGTGTATCTAAAATAAATTTAAAATATTCTTTAAAGCTATCTCCTGCGAAGTCGAGTGTTATGGATTCGAATCTCTTCCGGTGCACAAAGAAATGCCCTGAGATAAACAGGGCGTTTTCTATCCTGAAATCTCTTACAATATTCAGCACCACGGGAATTCATTTACTGTTATCAATTTGATAAGAATTTTACTATCATATTGATAAATTCTTGCTATTGTGATGTCCGCTTATCTCTCTTTCCCGTTGCTTTATCGTATCTACACCCTGGCTCGATTTATGCTTAAAATAATGATTTGATGCATATTTCGATAACGAACACGTCTTAAGAAAGAGTCTATGAAAAAATTTATGTCGTTTGTATGTTTGTTAATGTTTGCTGGTATCATCGGTTCGGCTCAAAGTGTAACAGTCGGCAAGGGTAGTTACGGAACCACGCTGCCATCTGGGGCGGTCGGACCGCAGACATCAGCCGGGGCCAATGCCGTTCCGAAGGTTTCTTCCGCATTTCAAAAACCGGTGCAGACGAATGATTTCTGGAGCAGTCTGATCTATCCTTTTTACGGCGATGCATTCTCGAATAATATGTATGCTCATCCGTTGTATTATAGAGCTAAGAATAACGGATTGCAGGTCGGGTACACAACAACGCCGACATACGCCGCCTCTGATTATTTATTTCCGTTTTCCCAGCAGCTGACCATCGGCGTAGCAGGCTTGAGTGCCGCAAAAACTTTTACGGATGATTACGGCGACTGGACGGTCTCGGCGTTGTGGGACGATGGAACACGAACAATGAGAGCAACACTGGGGCACGGACTTCCGTTCGTTTATTTTATAATCTCCGGCGGCAACGCAAGCATCACAAGCGGAACAACGCCGACAATTTGGTACAATCAGAAAGGTGTTGTCGGTATGACCGTTGACGGACGGCATTACGGTATCTTTGCGCCGGACAGTTCATCCTGGAGCGGAACCACAACGCTGCAGTCGTCACTGAACGGCAAAAATTATTTTTCCGTTGCATTGCTGCCGGATAACACTCCCGCAACACTTGAAACATACCGCCAGCATGCCTATGCATTTGTTACCGGAAGTTCGGTCTCCTGGGCGTATAACGAAGCAACAGCGAAACTCACTTCCACGTTTACGTACACAACCGAATTGAAAGAATCCAAAAACGGAAATCTTAATCAAACGCTCACTGCGCTGTACCGTCATCAATGGCTGAATACATCGTCAGCGCTGACAAGTTATGAATACACTTCCGTTGCGGGAAAAATGAAAGTGTTCGACGGCAACCAGTTCACAACGGTCCTTACATTCGAAGGAGTTCTGCCGGCATTGCCGGATCAGGGAGATTACAACCGGACCGATCTTCTTGCGATGGTCAATGCAGTGTCATCAGAAACACTTCCTATAACGGGAACGTACGAGAATGGAAAAGCGATCGCCCGGTTTGCTCATCTGGTAAATATTGCCGACCAGCTCGGAGCAACAACGGCGCGTGACAAATTCATTGCCGAGATAAAAAAACGTCTGGAAGAATGGTTCACCGCCGGCGGCACGCAGAGCTACGTCTATAATACTACTTGGAAAACCTTGACTGGTTACCCTTCCGGTTACGGCGCGGATAATCAGATTAACGACCATAATTTTCACGCAGGATATGCCATTATGGGGGCCGCGATCGTTGCACAATTTGATTCTGCGTGGGGAGCAAAAGAGAATTGGGGCGGAATGGTGGATCTGTTGATCAGGGACGGCAATAACTACGACCGGAACGACACGCGGTTTCCGTTCCTGAGAGCGTTCGATCCGTATGCCGGACATTCATGGGAAGCGGGTCACGGCGATTTTGGCGACGGCAATAATGAAGAATCCAGTTCCGAATCGATGAACTTTGCCACGGCGGTAACATTGTGGGGGGCTGTCACAGGACAAAAAGATGTGCGTGATCTGGGAATTTATCTTTACGCAACAGAACGGACCGCCATTGAACAATACTGGTTCGATGTTGATGATGCCGTTTTTCCTGCATCATATTCCTACAAAGCGTTAGGAATGGTGTGGGGAGGGAAAGGGGTTCATTCCACGTGGTTCGGAGCAAATCCGGAATTCATCCACGGAATTAACATGCTTCCGTTCACCGGAGGATCGCTCTATCTTGGCCGCCGTCCTGACTACGTGAAAGCAAATTACGACGAGATCGTGAAAGAATTGAACGGACCACCCTCAACGTGGCCGGATATTATCTGGCAATATTTGTCATTGACCGATCCCGCGGCGGCGTTGTCGTTGTATTTTGCAAATCCGTCATATACTCCGTTCGACGGTGAAACAAAAGCACATACTTATCACTGGCTGAGCAACATGAAAAAAATGGGACAGTTGGATATTACGGTCACCGCCGATCTTCCAACATATTCCGTATTGAAAAACAGCGCCGGCGAAAAAACTTACGTTGCATACAATCCTGCTTCCGACAGTGTTAGTGTTCATTATTCGGATGGGTATACGTTGAAAGTTCCTCCGAAACGGATGCGGTCGGTCAGTACGGCGGCCGTAAACCTTAATGCACCGGTTGCGCTGCTGATCGCGGATAAGACGCGGGGCAAAATGCCGCTGAAAGTAAGTTTCACCGGAAGTAAAAGTTTTGACCGTAACAATTCGCCCCTTTCGTATTCATGGAATTTCGGCGACGGTAAATCCGCTTCAACGGCAGATACGGTTCACCTCTTCACCGATGCGGGCACATACAAAGTCGTGATGACGGTAACGAATCAGCTTCTTCTTTCAACGAAGGACAGTTCGGTGATAACAGTTCTTGGAAATGGAACGCCGTACACCGGTACGCCGGTTCTGGTTCCCGCACTTATTCAGGCTGAAAATTATGACAACGGCGGCGAAGGGGTGGCGTATCATGATAATGATGCGAAGAATGTCGGATTGGCATACCGTCCGAACGAAGGGGTCGATCTTGAAGCGTCGAACGACCAGGGATTTGATGTATATTGGATGACGGCCGGCGAATGGCTTGAGTATACCATACAGGTACCGAATGATGGAAATTACGATGTCATTCCCAATGTTTCCACCGTGCCCGGTTTCGGAAATTTTCACATTCTGATCAACAATGTTGATATCAGCGGAAAAAAGGCAGTATTGAATACCGGCGGATGGCAAATGTGGAAACCGATCAGCATTCTGAACGTGCCGCTGAAAGCAGGAAAACAGATACTGCGGATCGAAATAGATACAGACACGCCGTCAGAGAAAGCAAATTGGCTGTTCAGTCTGAATTCCATCCTGGTGAAACTGTCAAATTCTGCTGGAGTAACGGATCATACATTGGCTCCGTCAACATTTTCGCTGGAGCAAAATTATCCCAATCCGTTCAATCCATCAACCACCATACAGTATCAATTGCCGGTTTCCGGATTTGTGAAGCTGACCGTGTTTGATGTTCTTGGAAAAGAAATTGAGACACTGGTGAATAAAAGACAGGAAGCCGGAAATTATTCCGTACAGTTTAACGCTTCCCACCGCACGAGCGGTTTGTTCTTTTATAAACTGCAGTCGGGAACTTTTACGGATGTGAAAAAAATGCAATTGATCAAGTAATAAATTGCCGTAGATTGAAAGTATAAAACAGTCATCCGATAAATGGTATGAATCTTTTGAAACTTGTTGCCTTCCTCACTATCATAACCTTTGCAGTTCCATTCATGGGAACCGCACAGGACCACACGCAGTGGAGCTACAACCTGAGCATCTATGAGGTGAATGTCCGTCAATATACAAAAGAAGGCACATTTGCAGCATTTCAAACTCACCTTGACCGCTTGCAGGATCTTGGCGTCGGCATCATCTGGTTCATGCCTATTCACCCGATTGGAGTGAAGAACCGTCTCGGCAGCCTCGGCAGTTACTATTCGGTAAAGGATTATTACGGCATCAATGCTGAGTTCGGGACCATTGAAGGATTTAAGGCACTTGTTGATTCGATCCACAAAAAAGGGATGTATGTTGTTATAGATTGGGTGGGAAATCATACATCCTGGGACAACGTATTAACGCAATCTCACCATGACTGGTATGAAAAAAATTCCACCGGAGGCTTTATTTCGCCGCACGGCACAAATTGGACAGATGTTATTCAGCTGGACTTCGGGAATCAGGCGATGCGGACGTATATGATAGAGGCGATGAAATATTGGATTACCGAAATACACGTTGATGGTTTCCGGTGTGATGCCGCCAGTTTTGTTCCGATTGATTTTTGGACCCAGGCGGTTGCCGCCTTAAAAAGTACAAAGCCGGACATTATCATGATCGCCGAAGATGACGCAGCAAAATATTATTCTGCCGGATTTGATGTGACGTATGCGTGGAGTTTTTACGGATTTGGAGGAGGCATTTTGCCCGGGCTCTATAAAGCAACAAGCAATGCCAATACTTTTTCCACGTATGCTCTTAATGAGGCTCTTCTCTATCCGGGGAACAACAATAGATTATATTTCACATCCAATCACGATGAAAATTCGTGGTACGGCACCGACACCGAACTGTTCGGAACCGCCGCAGAACAATTTTCTCTTCTTGCGCTTACGTTCAGAAGTGTGCCGCTGATATACAGCGGGCAGGAAGCAGGATTAAATCACCGGCTAAAATTTTTTGATAAAGATGAGATCGTCTGGAAAACCCATCCGATGGCCGGCAAGTATAAAACAATGCTGCACTTTAAAAAAGATCATCAGGCGCTATGGAACGGTGCGAAGGGTAAAGAACCGGTGCGCATCGAAACGAACTCCGATCAATACATTTTTGCCTTTACGCGGCAATATGAAAAGGACCGTCTCTGCGCGCTGTTCAATCTATCCAATCAGCAAAGAACATTTTCGGTTGCAGGAAGCAGTTACAGCGGATTATACAAAGATGTTTTTAACGATTCGCTGATCACCCTGACTGATAATTTCAGTATGACCCTGCCGGCCTGGGGCTACAAAATTTTGGAAAAGACTTCAATCACCGGTGTCTCCGTCCATAATGCAAATGCGCCGCAAACATATTCACTTTTTCAGAATTATCCCAATCCGTTCAATCCTTCAACAACAATTCAATATCAATTGTCTGTTCCCGGATTTGTGAAGTTGACTGTTTACGATATTCTTGGAAAAGAAATAGAGGTACTGGTAAACAAAAAACAAGAAGCTGGAAATTATTCTGTATGGTTCAACGCTTCACGGCATACGAGCGGTTTGTTTTTTTATAAACTGCAGTCGGGAACATTTACGGATGTGAAAAAAATGCAGTTGATACAGTGATCTCGTCGCTCTCTGCGGAGGGCATTAGTTCCTGCCCGCGAAAGAAGTGCGCATTATCAGAGTGCCGAACCCTCTTTCAAATTATCACATCTCTCCGTATACTACATGGGTATGAAGAAAAAATCCCTTAAATATTTTTTATATCTGCTGTTACTCTGTTTCATTCCATTGAAGAGTGCCGCGCAAAGTAAACTTGTTATTGTTCTCCGGGTGGACGACGTTCTTTCGCGTAATACAGAGATTCTGCCGCGAACCATCACCCCATTTCAGAATGCAGTGGAGCAGCGGGGAGGGAAGGTTACATGGCTTGTTATCCCGCACCGGCTGATCGAATCGGCAAACGCCGACGGATCGCTTGTCCGCGAACTGAAGACAACAGTGTCACGCGGGCATGAAGTTGCCCAGCACGGATACAATCATATCTGTCTCGTGTGCGGTCAATCCGGTCATGAAATGTGGTGTCCCACCCGTCCGTTGCTGTACGGCGAACAGATGCAACTGATACAAAGCGGAAGAAAACTTCTGCAGGACAGTATCGGTGTAACGGCGGCCCTTTTTGTTTCGCCGGGACATAACGAGGATAGCACGACATACCGGGCGTTGACCGATAATGGTTTTCCATGGATCTCTACAACGAAATCGGTGCGGAATGATATTTTTAACGGTCTCTATAATCTTCCATCCGATGCAGAATATACGTGGTCAATGACCGATGCGAACTACCGGCCGCAACTTGAATCGGCGCTGAACCATATACGCGCCGAGGGAGAAACGCAGGGATGTTATACGCTCCTTTTCCACGATTATTTCATCAGACAGGGGTACGCAGGGGGCATTGTTGTCCGGTGGATCGGGGAAGTGATGGACTCGTTAAACCTCCGGTATGGAAACCGCGTGCAGTACATGACGCTGAGCGGTGCCGCTCAGTATTTCAAAACGGTCACATCACTATCACCGATTGATTCACCTGTGATACCGTCCCTTACCTCTCAAAACTATCCGAATCCATTTAATCCATCAACAACCATCCGCTATGGTTTGCCTTCATCAAGCAATGTTACCGTAAAGGTTTTTAACATTCTCGGTGAACAAATTGCGGATCTCGTGAACGCCGAACAATCAGCCGGGTGGCATGAAACAACATGGGATGCTTCTGTTGCGTCGGGAGTATATTTCTACCGGATCGCTGCCGTGAGTTTATCTGAACCGGGTCAAAGATCTATGCAGATGAAGAAGATGATCCTGTTGAAGTGATGATATGATGTGAAAAGACGAAATTCAGCTCTCTATTTTTGGAATATCAATTGTTTTTCTTTCCGCACTGCTTCGCTGCGCAGCTTCGATGATGATCAAGTTCCGCAGTCCGTCCAGCCCTGTTACCGGTGGTTCACTTCCGTTTGTCAGAGAATTCCATAGAGAATCATAATAAGCGCCGTAATTTCCCGGTGCCGTAGGAATTTTATTTCTGATCTGTGCTCCGTTCTCTTCGCTGATCAATGTGCCTTGCCATTTCTCGTTCTCCAAGCCCCAGCCGGGTCCGCCGGGTATCGTTCCTTTTTTTAATTCGTCTTCCTGCGGATCGATTCCCGATTTTATGAACGATCCTTCCGTTCCATGCAGCACATACCGCGGTCCGGCTTCTGGTACAAGATAACTGCCGTTGAGGCGAACCGATAGATCCGGATAATGCAGGCGGACTTCATACCAATCATCCACTTCTGCTTGTTGACGGATTATTTTCAGATGCGCCGTAACGGCATCGGGCATACCAAACAGCACCAATGCCTGATCGATCATATGCGAGCCTAAGTTATAGAGCAATCCGGTCCCGGACATAGACTGTTCTTTCCATGAGGAGTGCTGAACGATTGGACGATAACGGTCGTAATGAGATATGAACTCGACGAGCCGGCCGAGTTTCTTCTGCCGGACAATATCCTGTACGGTCAGAAAATCTCCGTCCCAGCGTCTGTTATGAAAGACGGAAAGGAGTTTATTCTTTTCCCGGGCAAGTTTGGTTAAAATTCGGGCCTGCCCGACAGTTTGCGTGAATGGTTTTTCAACGACAACATGCTTACCATGTTCAAGGGCGAGCCGGGCAAATTCAAAGTGCGTGTGATCGGGTGTATTGACGATGACAAGGTCTATATCGCTATTGTTCAAAAGCTCTTCAAATGTCCGTCCGATCCGTACGTGCGGATAGATCGATGCGGCGTAATCGGTGCTTCGCTCTATTATGTGCGAAAGGATGTAATCGTTGCGATGCGCCAGAAGAGGAGCGTGGAATATTTTTCCCGACATTCCAAACGATGCAAGTCCAACACGGATTTTGTTGATCATGTGCTTCCCCAAAAAAAATGTGTCAACGATAAACGTACCTATGCATAAAGTACAAACAAACAGAGGACTTCTCAAGAACCTTATCTACGGCAAGATTTTATTTCTGTGCATCAATTGCAGTGTATGCAAACGATATGCTGCTGTTGGATTCATAGTTGTATTGGATCTTTTCAATCATTAGATTAGATCAATTATTGAACTCAATTACGTATGGATATCACATCCGAAATTTCAGAGGATCTTCTGCGCATACCATTTCAGGAATTGCATGATGTGTTGACATCAATACTGCTGAAAAACGGATTTGCCCGTGATAAAGCAAAAACTTGTGCAGAGATCTTTGTGCAAAACACATGCGACGGCAGTACCACTCACGGCGTCAGCAGATTTCCGCGTTTCATTCAGCAGATAAAGAACGGAAGTATTGATGTCCAGGCCGGACCGGAATTCAAGCGGGCTGTCGGCTGCATTGAACAATGGGACGGTCATCTCGGGCCAGGTCCATTGAATGCACTTTTTTGTACGCGCCGCGCAATGGAAATAGCATTGACCGGCGGCATCGGCTGTATCGGTCTTGCCAACACCAATCATTGGATGCGGGGCGGCTATTACGCACGGATGGCTGCATCGGAAGGATATCTATTCATCGGATGGACAAATACGATGGCACTGATGCCGGCCTGGGGTGCGAAAGACAAGCGATTGGGAAATAATCCATTGGTCATGGGAGTGCCATTTGCTCCGTCGCCGCTTGTTCTTGATATGGCGATGTCGCAGTTTTCGTATGGTTCGCTGGAAACAAAGGCATTGCGCGGAGAGAAACTTTCTCATCCCGGCGGATATGCAGCGGACGGGGAATTAACAGCCGATCCTTCGGAAATTCTTTCCTCCGGCCGGCCGCTTCCAATGGGATACTGGAAAGGTTCAGGACTTGCGCTATTCCTCGATATTCTTGCCGCAGCGTTATCCGGCGGTTCTACCACGAGGGAAATTTCGTCCCGCAGTACTGAATACGGTGTTTCACAAGTCTTTGTGGCGATCCATGCCGCATCGTTGAGTACGGAAAACAACTTGTCCGAAATGATCCGTTCCATCGTTGAAGATGTACGCCAATCAATTCCTATTGACCCGAACAGTACTGTCCGGTATCCCGGCGAACATGTTCTCCGCATTCGGAAGCAGAACGATGAGTCGGGTATACCGGTCGATCGTGCCGTCTGGTCGGAAATTTCCCTGATGCAATAACATAGAAGGAAGATATCACATGAGAAGAAAATTCTTACAATCATTGATCGCAATGCCGTTCGCCGCCGGATTTCTCCTGAACGATCGTTCCGCTATACTTCAGGCACAGGAAAAGATCGTCAGAACCGGCAGCTCAAAATTGAAAACAAGTCTTAATGCCTATTCCTGGAACGATCTGCTGAAGAACGGCACAGCAACGCTGGATGATCTTCTTGACTATTGCGCCGAAGTGGGATTTGACGGCGTTGATCTAACGGGATATTATTTTCCCGGATATCCGGCCGTTCCCCCGGACGATTACATTTTTCATATCAAGAGAAAAGCATTCCTGCTCGGACTTGATATCAGCGGCACCGGAGTGCGCAATGATTTTACCTATACCGATCCCGGACAACGAAAGAATGAAATTGAGTTAGTGCGGCAATGGATCGACTGTGCTTCAAAATTAGGTGCACCGGTCATCCGCATCTTTGCCGGGAAACAAAATACGGAAGGATATACCTGGGATCAGGTTGCGGAATGGATGGCAAAGGAGATAAAAGAATGCGTTGCGTATGGAAAACAGCGCGGCGTGATTGTTGCCGTACAGAACCATAATGATTTCATTAAGACCGCGAGCGACGCAAAAAAAATACTTCGGCTTGTTGATTCTTCGTGGTTCGGACTGATTCTTGATACCGGCAGTTTCCGTTCGCCGGATCCGTACGCCGAAATTGCCGAAGCAGCACCGTATGCGGTGAACTGGCAGGTGAAAGAGAACATTTTCGTGAACGGCGCGGAAGTTCCCGTTGATCTTCCAAAATTGCTGAATATTATTTCAGCTTCAGGGTACCGGGGATATTTGCCTATAGAGACACTCGGTGCGGGAGATCCCAAAGTGAAGGTGAGAAAATTCTTTGCGGAGGTGAAATCTGCACTGGCACAAACGATAAAATGACCGGAATATTGTTGCCGGATTACCGCGGCGAATCGGTGGAACAATAACAGTGTGGTATTTATACCGGTGAAGTGGCTGATATAATCACGGAATTTACGTGTGCAGAGTATATCAAAAAATCTGCCCTTTTCAGATCTGAACTTCCACTTTCTCCTCTGCAGTACTTTGTTTACCTTTCTATCAATGAACAAAAAGATTATCATCATCGATGAGTATAAAAGGATGAAATCCCATTTTGGGATATTCACTCGTCTCAGTATAATTCTGGCATTAATGTATCCATGCCAGCACGTTGCCCTTGGTCAAACTATCGCTGCCGTTCCGTTTGAAAAGAACGCATTGGAAATGCGCCGATCGGCGGTAACAACTTCGGCCAGCAGCTGGTTTGATGTTACGTATTACAAACTGGAACTGAACATCACAACGAATCCCAATTATCTTTCCGGAAAAGTCACCATCGGCGGATCGTCTCTTCAGAACAAATCAACCTTGCTAAGTCTGGACCTTGAGAACACAATGCGTGTGGATTCTGTCTTGCTGAACGGAAAAAAGAATGCGTTCCAACAGACGAGCCATTCCTGCGAGATCACCCTTGACCGCGCATATCAAACGGGAGAAATTCTTTCCGCTGATATTTACTATCAGGGAACGCCGGTGGCATCCGGATTCGGCAGTTTTGTTTTCTACAGCCATTCATACGTGCCGTGGGTGTATTCGCTGAGCGAGCCGTTCGGGGCAAGCGATTGGTGGCCGTGCAAAAACAATCCGGGCGACAAGGCGGATTCGGCTGACATTATTGTCACGTGCGATTCAATATTCAAGGTCGGTTCGCAGGGAATTCTTGTCTCAGCGGTGAATCGTGGAAACGGACGATCGACATATCACTGGAAAGAACGGTATCCCATCGCGGCATATCTTATTTCGGTCTCCATGACCAATTACGTTCAATTCTCCAATTGGTACCGGTATTCGCCGGCAGATTCCATGGAAGTGCTGAACTATGTTCTGCCGGAACATTATTCGGAGGCACAGCAGGCGCTTCCGCGCGTTGTTGAGATGCTTGCAATATATTCAGACATGTTCGGTCAATATCCGTTCATTAAAGAAAAATACGGTCATGCGGAATTCGGCAGCGGCGGGATGGAACACCAAACGATGACCTCGCTGGGAACGTTTGACGAGGATGTGATTGCGCATGAACTGGCTCATCAATGGTTTGGCGATATGATCACGTGCCGCACATGGTCCGACCTGTGGCTGAACGAGGGTTTTGCCCAGTATTGCACGGCTCTGTACCGGGAAAAAAAATACGGTGTCTCATCGTACTGGAATTACATGAATCCTCAACTGCAAAGGGGAATGATGACGCGCGGAGTGATCGGAGCGCCGGATACAACGACTCCAAGCACTCTATTCTATTCGCCGTTGATGTATTCAAAAGGGGCGAGTGTACTTCACATGCTTCGTCATACACTGGGAGACAGTCTGTTTTATCGTTCACTGTTTTCATACGCTAATGATCCGCTGCTGAAATACTCCACGGCAACAACAAAGGATTTCCAAACGGTCTGCGAAAATGTTTCGAAGAAAGATCTTGCGTACTTCTTTCAGGAATGGATTTACGGGGAGAATATTCCAAGTTATGAATATTCCTGGGAGTGGAAGCCGGCGGAAGATTCATCAATGCTTACAATAAAATTGCGGCAGCCGGCTGACCGGACGAATCCAAAATATTTTATCATGCCGATCGATTTTCGTATCAGTGCGAACGGAAGGGATACGACGGTAACGCTCTTCAATAATACGCAGTCGCAAATCTTCAGAATCCGTTTTCCCGTGCAACCCGTTTCTGTTCTTCTCGATCCCGACGGATGGATACTGAAAAAAGTCTTTTTCGGATCAGACATTCTTCCGGTGGATTTTGTTTTAGAGCAGAATTATCCGAATCCCTTCAATCCCACCACTACGATACAATACTCTCTGCCGGCTTCGGCCAACGTTACGCTGGCGGTCTATGATCTTCTTGGACGAAAGGTTGCAACGATTGTAGAGGCAAAGCAGTTACCGGGGAGTTACGAATACCATTGGACACCTGAATCCTCTGCCAGCGGAGTCTATATTTGCCGTCTTACAGCAGATGGAGTACGGTTGCAGAAAAAAATGATCCTCATCCGGTAAGAGCAGTTGATCTTTTGCTGCCGCAAACTCTGCCGTAAGTACGAATTCAGCGTGTTGGCGCGCCGGTGTGAATTAATTATTGTATTTTTTTCCGCAGTTTGATCGTCTCATTCAGTGCACGCGAAGAACGTTTCCGCGATTTTGCCGCCGTTAATGCCGTGAGACCATAGACGAGCATTAAGAGCGCAGAAAGCGAATTGGCCGGAATTCTGCTATCAGATTTTCCCACCAGAACCACATCGCAGTGCTCTGCAACCGGTGCAAGCAGTCTATTCGTAACGCCGATGACGGAAACCCCCTGTTTTTTTGCAAACTTTGCCGCATCGAGTGTCGGTTCAGAATACGGCGGCAAAGAAAAAACAAAGAGAACATCTCGTTTGTCGAGTGAGATCATGCTTTCCGTTAAACGAAGTCCGGTGTGCACAATAGCATCGGCATTCAAACCGATCCTTCGAAAAAGA
>CAJBTU010000317.1 GCA_903958625.1 uncultured Ignavibacteriota bacterium
CAAATGTGATTGTTCAAAGCAAACGAGATCTCTTCCCTGCTCGGTGCCGGATTCTTTTGAAGCAGACTTTTTGCACGCATCACTATTCCGGGAGTGCAGAATCCGCATTGCGTTCCGGCGGAAAGCACGAATGCCTTTGCAAAAATGTTCCGTTCTTTTTCGTCAAGTCCTTCGAGTGTAATAACATTCTTCCCCTGCATATTCTTTGCGGGAACGGCACACGATGCGACCGCTTTGCCATCAACAATAACAGTACAGCAGCCGCATGAACCTTGCGGTGCGCAGCCGTTCTTCGGGGAGATCAGTCCGGCCTGCTCGCGCAGAACATCCATCAAAGACATATTCTCTTCAAGTGCCGCTTCAAATTCTTTACCATTCAATATAAATTGCATTGCATTCATAATTTTTTATACGTATTCGCTATGGATAATTAATTTTATCCGTGTTCATCTGTTCTTATTCCATGGAAATCTGTGGTTTATGTTTTCAAGAGCATTCACCACGGAAAGACACTGTAACTTCATGGATCTTCACTGTTGTTCTTATCCGTGTACATCCGTGCTCTTTCCGTGACAATCCGTGGTTAATGTTTTTCAAGCACATTCACGAAATGAACACGATCTGTTTTCATAATTCCATGCAGCAACGAATTCATCACATAATAATACCGCATGTCGATTATCGAATGAACAGTTGATGCTGCATCAAGTATCTTGTTTGTTTCAGAATGTATTGTTACTTGAGCAAAATTGTTTCTGAATTCAGTCCTGCCAGCTTGTTTATCAATATGCAATTCATATTCAATCCCGTTGAATCGTCCATAGAGAATAACATTGTTTCCATTGGACTGCAATACAAATCCGTTCAGCAAATTCCATTTTTTATATGAATCCAAAGAACCGAAGAATCTCGGCTTTTCAATATACGGTCCGCCATCTTCCGGGCAAAACACATCGCAATTGCCGCATTCATTGCATGCATCGGCATAATTGCCTATCTGATGTCTTTCTTTTATTGAAAGATGTCCACCGATTATTTCCTTCCATCCGTGCGCCGATATTTCAACATTATTGTAATCTATTTCAACCGGTTCGGTCTCAAAATAGAAATTTGCATCATTCGGACAGACAGGAATGCATTTATCGCAATTGATGCAGTCGAATAACTGCAGGGTGCTGCCGATCTTCCGCGGCGCAATTTTGTTGCTGGAGAAATGATACCGTGGGTTGACAATACTTTTCCCGACCAGCACCGTTGTATTGTGAATGATCGCCGTTTGCACATTCTCACTTTCACATCCGGAACTATTCGCCGTACGAACGATAAATTCATCGATCGTTTTGGCACCCATTGTTCGCATCGCCTCTTCAAGATTGGTGAGATATTTCGGCAATCTTCCATAACCGCCCGGACGGAGGAGATCGGTACAGGTTGTAACGGGAACCAGGCCGATGGAAACACAATCGGCAAAATTATTTGCATCAACACCGGCAGAGAACGAAACGGGAAAACCGCCACCGAAGATCTTCCGCCATTCATCAACAAGGGAAAGATGCAGAAGATGAAGCGGCTGGCCGGAAAGATATTGGACCTTGTCTTTAAGATATTTTCCGTTGTTCACCACTTCCAGCGTATTGCCGAATTTCACGCCAACTGTTCTGCCGTTTTGTGACGCAATGTTTTGCAGACGTTTCACCATTGCCACCGCATTATCAAATGGTATGTTTACATCGTATGCTTTGGGATTAACAACAATGTCCGAGTACCCAAGTGTTTTATGCAGCAGCTCTTCAAGACGAGCTTTGCCGAGCATCGGCGGATTCATCTTAACCACAACGTGGAATCCCATCTCACTTAATAAATATTCACAAATCCGTTCGATCTCATCAGCCGGCGTTCCATGAAACGTGGATAGTGTGATGCTGTCCGATATTTTTTTGCCGAACGGCAGGTCACGATACTGTTTGAATTCATCGGGTATCTCTGCACGCAGTTCATCGATAAGCGCGGAGGCATCTTTCATTGTTTGCAGCCATAACCGCATTTGCGAAGACCGGAGACCCGCAAGATCGTACCCCACACTAACATCGAAGATCGTATCGAATTGTGACGGTCTGAAATTTGAATTTGGAAGATCAAGAAAGAGCCAATGCTTCAGTATCTCAACCATCATTCGTGCTTTAACATATTCTTTCGCCGATTCTTCAAGATGCAGTTCCTGCGACCATTCCGTATTATAACCGACCGTTGCCATATCGATACATGGGCGTGCAATTTCAAGCCGGTCATTTATCTGCACGGTCTTCAATTCGATGATTCGGGAACCGGCAAGCCATGAAAGAGCGATATTCTGAGCAAGTTGGGTATGGGGTCCGGCAGCGGGACCGACGGGATTTGCAGCAGGATTTCCGCAGGATATTACTGTAAGATTGTTTTCGGCTGTTGGGGAATAGAATTTTCGTGACGGCAGATCGAAGATCGAATTGGTCTTCGTGTATTCGTAATACATTCTTCGTAAAAGAGTGTGGAATGATATCGGAACGAGTTCTGCCATATTTTTTGTTTTAGAAGCGGAACAATCGCTTAATGCGACGGAGCCGCCAACCTGCAGTGATGTGTCATGGGACCGTCTCCATCATTTTGATCCACATTTTTTTTGATTTTGCCTGTGCTTCGGAATATATTTTTTCGATATCCATTCCTGCAACTGTGCGGTCTTTTACAACCCATTTCCCACCGACCATAACGGATTCGACATTGGCCGACCTCATACCAAACAGATAATGGCCGATGAGATTCTCTGCCGTTATTTGGGTCGGCGCAGAATAATCCGATACAATCAGATCGGCTGCAGAATTTTTCGCTAGTGTTCCAATCTGCACGCCGAAGATCTCCGATACGCATTGCTGTCCGCCCGAAATCAGCCGCGAAAAATCTACTTTTGGTTTTTGCTGAGAATCCCGGCGTTTGAAGAAAGCGATCTTTGCCTCTTCGATCATGTCCGAAGGAAAGCCATCCGTCCCGATCATGCCGCGATTTTTGAACTGATGGACCGGTGCATAGCCAACCATATTATTCATATTTGATCGGGGATTATGCGCAAGCCATGTTCTGGTCTTATTCAGTCGTGAGTAGTCTCGTTGTGAAAGATGGATACAATGTGCAAGGATAGATCTGTTCGTTAGAATCTTTGCACGGGTAAGACGGTCGATAATGCTGCAATGATATTTTTTTCGGGCTTCAGAAACGTCACATAAATCTTCTGCAACGTGAATATGAACGCCGGTACGATGAGCCGATGCCACTTCGCCGCACAGAGTGAGCGATTCATCACTCATGGTAAATGAAGCATGTGCGCCGACAAGTCCGCGGAACGATGCATTGCTGCTGTTCGCAGCGATGAACCTGTCGTTCTCGGCTATGCCTTCATTGCGTCGCTTCTTTCCGCCGCGGTCAGTCACCTCATAGCACAAAACTCCCCGTAATCCGACCTTTGACATTGCTTCTTTAATAATATCAAGTGAACCATTAATTGCATTCGGCGATGCGTGATGATCGATGATGGTTGTCGTACCATTTTGAACAGCCTCAATTGCACCGACAAGTGCACTATAATAGATCGTTTCTTCATCGAGCGCCCGGTCCAGTTTCCACCATACCTTTTTCAGGATCTCAAGAAAATTTTTCGGAGGGGTCTTAGGCACCGGCATTCCGCGCGATAGAGACGAATACAGATGTGTATGTGCATTCACTAGTCCGGGCAGAACTATTTTCCCTTTCAGATCTATGACCTTTTCCCCTGGCTGCGGCAGAAGTGCTGCGCCCCGTTCCTCAATATTGCCGCCGTTGATCCGCAGGTCAACCATCTCTAAACTAACGGGGAAAAGAGAGACAACTGAACTATTTTTCAGTAGTGTTTTCAAAGAATTAATTTGTTTTCCGGGATGAAAGAACTGCGGTTAACGCTGCCATGGTTGGGGGCAGACTGATGGGATCTCCAACGGCCTGTTTTGCAGATTGAATATCCTTCAACCCATTACCTGTTACAATTACAAGTGCTGATTCGTTCGGTGATATTATTTTCGTTTCCAGTGCACGTTTCAAGCCCGCGGCGGCGGTCACCCCGGCAGGTTCACCAAATACTCCGCCAAAACGCGCTGTACTTTTCATTGCTTCAAGGATCTCTTCATCGGACACGGTAATCATTTCACCGTGTGACTGTTTGATCTGCCCGATCGCTCTCCTCCAGTTTCGCGGAGTGCCAACAGCAATGCTGTCTGCAATAGTATTTGTTTCCGTCGGGATAAGATCGGTGCCGGATTTGAATGCATTAACCATAGCCCTTGCACCTTCTGCCTGAACGCCTAATAAACGGGGAACCCGGCCGATAAATCCGAGGCGTTTCATTTCCTGAAGGCCTTTTCCAATTCCGCCAATTGTGCATCCATCACCAACGGAAACCACCACCCAATCCGGCAGATCGTTGGCGCATTGTTCGGCAATTTCCAGTCCGGCCGTCTTCTTCCCTTCAACTAAAAATGGATTCGTTCCGCTGTTACGGTTATACCATCCGAACTTTTCACATGCTTCACGGCAAAGATCGAAAGCATTCTCATATGTTCCCTGCACCTTCAGGACCGTCGCACCAAAGACCAGCAACTGCGTAATTTTCGGTTCGGGAGCACGCTGCGGAACGAAAATAAAGCTTTGCAATCCAACAGCAGCAGACAAGCCTGCAAGCGATGATGCAGCATTGCCGGTAGATGCACATGCGATCGTGCTGAAACCAAACTCAATCGCCTTCAGCACCCCCACGGAACTTGCACGGTCTTTAAATGAATTTGTCGGATTCCGGCCGTCATCTTTTATCCATAATTTTTTTATTCCGAGGTGCGATGCAAGACGCGGAACATCATACACCGGACTCCAACCGACGTGTAAATGAGGAAGCTGAATGTCATCCGGGACCGGCAGTAATTCCTTGTAACGCCAGTGATCGAATTTTCGGGAAAGAAGTGTTGCCGGAGTGAGATGTTTTTTTATTTCATCATAGTCGTAACAGACATCAAGAATTCCTTCGATGCCGCATTTTGGACAGGTTTGAACATTGCCATAGCTGTACACCGATCCGCAGATAAAACACTTTTGGCCGGTGACATAAAGGGGCGGAGCAAATTTGTGATCTTTGTTTTCCATCAATATTTTTCGTGTCAAATAATGTAAGTATATTCCCCCTATAGTTCAACGCGATTAATTTCGCGGATTATGGAATAGGAATTTGTACCTTTGTAAGGTATTTTTATACCGACAATAAAAAATTATCAATGACATCGCATCAACCTTCTTTGACCAAAGCACCGAAAATACACCAACGCTGGCAGAAAGCCGCCTTACTCGGAAGCGTGTGGGCTTCACTCGAGATCGTGGTCGGCAGTTTTCTCCATAACATGACATTCCCGTTCACCGGCACCATCCTTTCGGGATTGGGAATCGCTTTACTGATTGCCGGACATTCCTTGTGGAAAGAGAAAGGTATTGTATGGAGAGCCGGTCTCATCTGCGCCGTTATGAAATCAGTTTCACCAAGCGCAGTGATCTTCGGTCCCATGATCGGCATAGCGGCCGAAGCATTCATCGTTGAGATTGCAATCAGAATGCTGGGAGCAAATGCCTTCGGTTACATCATCGGAGGAGCCATTGCCTGCACAACGCCGATCATTCAGAAAACGATAGCCTATCTTTTCACGTACGGAATGGATGTTGCGTTATTATTCGGCAAATTAGTGGAATTCGCATCAAAGAGCGTTAAGACAACAACGCTGGGTCCGGCCGATGTCATTGCCGCCGTTATTGGCATCAACCTTATCTGGGGAGGGATTTCGGGCGTTATCGGCATGAAGGTAGGCAAAAGGGCCGCCATAATTTCCGAATCGGGTCAATCCAAAATCCCACGGTCCGTGCAACGATCGAACATCCTGGACGATGCCGGGATTCATTTCTCCGAACTATTACTTGCCGTTCACCTTCTTGTTCTTTTGTTCGGACTTGTTTTTCAATCGCTGTTTTTTCTTCTTTATATTCCCTTTTGCCTGTACCGCTATCAACAGGTACGTAATAAATTTCGCCGTTGGGTCTTCTGGGTTGAGATTGGAACAGTTTCGGTCTTGGCCGGGATTGTCCTTGGTGAATTCGTGCTGGCAAACCGGACCACAGGCATACTCATCGGCCTTCAGATGTTCTTCCGGGCGGTCTTTGTTGTCTCGACCTTCACTGCCATTAGCGTTGAACTGCGAAATCCCGTGATATTGAATTATCTGTTCAAACGGCGCATGAAGAATTTTTCCCTTGCGATCGATGCGGCCTTCGGAGCTTTACCATCAATTATAGACTCCTTACAGCAGGAAAAGACATTCTTCCGGCATCCAATTGATTCGCTGTCAAGGATCCTCTCCCACACAAATGAGATTTATAAACAACAACTGCCGGCATCCAACGTCTTTATTTTGAGCGGAGAAAAAGGAAGCGGTAAAACGAGTCTGCTGCTGGAACTACTTCCTGAATTAACGGTGAACAAAATCAGCACCGGCGGAATTTTGCAGTTAGGGTTGTGGAAAGAGGGGACGCGGTACGGATACGATCTTCTCAATATTGAATCCGGCACCGTTGTGCCGCTGTGCCGAACTGATGCTCCCGATTCGGGAATCACAGCCGGACCATTCAAATTTTTCCCCGAGGCTTTCCGGCTTGGCAGAACTGCACTGTCGCCGTCAGCGGTCGCGAAATGCGACGTTGTTATTATCGATGAAATCGGTCCGCTTGAATTCGGTGGAAACGGTTGGGCAGATTCTCTTGCCGAGATTCTGCAATGCTATTTTGGGACGATCATCATCGTTGTTCGCAGTTCCAGCATTGATGATATCATCAAGAAATTTAATATTTCCCCAATTGCCATTTGGAGTACCGCTAACATTACCGCTGCCGATATTTTAAATCTGCTAATACCGATTCACGAAGAATGATCATGCTCATTATCGGACAAACCAAACGATAATTTTCCTCATTGTAATATTGATCACCGGCAGGATACAAAACGAAGGTCTTATAAAGGAATGTAGCCGGTCAACGGCTTGGAGGGAAACCAATAAGGCATGTTGGTGACCGTAAAGCAGATCACAAAGTTATAACGACTAGCCTGGTACTGATCATGCGATAAGATTTTAACGATTATCGTTAGAATTGAAATGCATATCGCGACATTGATTTACTGACGTACGTTGAACCATTGCTGACACAATGGATACAATCGGTAAGATCGTTCGCAGCATCCTCTTTTACGATGAATCCTTTCGCCCCAACCTGTTTAGCATGGTTTAGCACTTCTTTTTCGTTATACGATGTCAGCATCACTACTTTTGTTTTCGGATATAGTTTCCGGATGTGGCTGGCCAGTTCAAATCCATTCATCCCCGGCATACTGATATCAAGTATTGCAATACCATAACTTCCCTGACGAAGGAGCTGTAGTGCATCCTCACCGTCATGCGCTTCCATAATTCTGCTTTGCGGAAATGTCTCCGCAAGAAGGGAATGCACGCTTTGACGGAACAATCCATGGTCATCAACCAATAGGATCGATCCGTTATTCTTATTTGGTTTCAATAAAGTATCCTCTAATGAGCTCATGACTCGATTTATTGTTTTTAACATCATCATCCTTTGTTCATTGTTAGAGACAGGTTCATCATCACTTTGTTTTCTTTGGCATTCGGAAATATCACTTTTACTGTTGTTCCTTTTTCCGGAGTGCTTTTAATTGTCAATGATCCATTATAAATATCTACGAGGTTTTTGCATATCACTAAACCAAGACCGGCTCCCTGCTGTTCGAATGATCCCCTATCGAATTGCTGGAATGCCGTGATTTTTTCGATTTGTTCATCCGACATACCTCTTCCTTCATCTCGTATCTCGATCTCAACATCTTTTCCAATTTCGACACATGAAACGTAAATCCTGGTTTCGGGTTTAGAATATTTTACAGCGTTGTCAAGCAATTCTTCAATAATTTTCGTCAGATGGTTTTGCGATATGCATGCAACGACATCCTGGCCTGAGATAATTATAGATCCTAGCTGACCTTTGTGTCTTTCATTACTTTTTGCCGCTATTTGAATAGCATTCAATACAGGGGTTCCCGATCCCCGACGAAGTTCGCGAATCATCTCTTTATCCTGGACCCATAATTTCAATTGCGCATAAAGATTCAGGTTCTCAAGAAGATGAAGTAAGCGTATTCCTGAATGGTAAATCATACTACTGTATTCTTTAATTTCACCACTTGATATGACAGGTTCATCGCGCATAATCTGAGAAAATCCTAAAATTCCATTCAACGGAGTCCGGTACTCGTGCGGCAATGATTGAGTAATGCATTTTTTTACATCATCATATTTTGACTCATAATATTGATGAACGGAGCGGTTTTTTGACAAACGGGTTTCAATGGTATTCAATAGATCTTCAGCAGTGAACGGTTTTGTCAGATAATCATCAGCCCCTTCATTCATTGCATTCCTCAAATCACTCATTTCAACATTCCCCGTTAAAAAAACGACCGGTATCTGTGAAAACTCTTGCGATTTTTTGAGTTCATTCAGAAATTCCATCCCGTTCATCATCGGCATGTTCACATCGCAAAGAATAAGGTCCGGACGATCCTGTTGAAGATGCTTCAATCCTTCTATGCCATTTTCCGCTTCAAGAATTGTATAGTTTGAAGCTGAAAGCATAGAACTTATTGCCATCTTATATGGAAGATCATCTTCAATGACCAAGATCGTTTTGGCACTATCATTCATCGCTGAGGAAGAAATGTTTTAGGAAGGAAACTTATACTATTTTACTTGTCACAAGCCTTGTGCCAAAATAATCAGCATTTTTAACGATTTTTAAGGCATGTGGCGAACAAATACGACAACATTTGTTTTCTATTGTCTACTTTTGTTGTCCGAATTCGTACCATCAGGCGACAGCATGAACGATCATTACAAAATGCGGTGATGGAACATCAAATAAGAGAAACGGAGAATTACCATATTCGATTTACGGGAGAGTCCTTAAGGGTATTGCGAAGAGAAAACATTTCCCCTTATATAATGGGGCTCTGCTGACGATGTGGGTTTTCTGTTTTAAAATAAAAAACCTCCCTGCTCACACCGGAAGGTTGAATACTTAGCTCAGATTGCAAATGGCCGCGATATAGGTACCGTTAATTATCGAAAGAGTCCGCGTACCATTTTCATTATGATAAAACTCATTTAAAGGTATTGAAACCAAATCCAAAAAACAGCAGGAATCAATGCGCCGACAACCGTAAAGAACGCTCCACGACCGGTGATTCCGTTCTTCCCTTTCAACACAAAAAGACCGGTGACCGCTACAAAGATAAGTGACGCGGCGTACACATCGGCGAACCATGTCCACGCCTTTTTTGGCGTATTGAGATGCAACTGATTGAATTCAAAAAGAACGCTGCGCGGACGTACATGTTCGATGATGCCCTTTCCTGTCGGGAGATCGATGGTGTACGTCCGGCCCTGATAAAATAATTGTATCGTTTCCGGGTCCGGGCGAAAAATAGACTTCGGTTCATCCTTCAGATCCAATTGGCTCATCACGTTTTGCTTCATTTCCGGTGTTGTTTTTTCCATTACCGGTTTCAGTGAGACCGCCTCCCTCTGCAATTGATAGTTGGGATTCCAATCTGCCGTATGGTTCACGGCAATGCCGGAGATTCCATACACGAGCGTCAATACCGTAATAGTGTAACCGATATCGCGGTGCAGAATATTATTCCACTTCCTCCATTTAATCAATGACCGCTCCTTCGCCTTTCAGGAGAATAACAGTTTTTGGTCCTTTTATTGAAGCAGGATCAAATTCTTTCTTCTCCTTTTCAGCATGTTTCTTTCCGGATTCGATCAATTGTTCCATCGTGTACGTTTTCACGGAAATGACTCCTTCACCATGAACTTTCTTTCCTTTGGCATCGAGCGGGAATGTTATAACGCCGTCTTCTACTTTGAATGTCAATGATTCGAAATCTTTATCGCTGGCAATCTTGATCCAACAACCGCGTTCTTTGCAGACATCAACGATGCTCCCTTCAACAAGTATCCGCTTACCGTTATACAACTCCGGATTCGCAAGGATATCTGATATTTTCGTTACTTCTTTCAGAGTCAATTCCTTGCCATAATTCTTGCCATCACCAGCCGAAGCTGCTTGTGCAAAAATCAAAACCGTAAGAAATAAAATTGTAGAGCGCATGCGTTTCTCCCTTTATATGGTTTAGTGGTATGTTGGTTGATGAAATAGTTTATCGTATTGGGATATTTGTTTTGAAACAATTTATACAAATACTTTACCGAGCGTAACAACGGCGTGCATTACTTTCTCTCCGAATATCACACTTTTCTAAAAATTAAAGATCTTCTTCATCAGAGAAAATGACACTTGCCTTTTCAACTTTCCCTTCCGGTACGATATGATACGGATTGGGCATATCTTTCTTCTCGGTATCGGTAACAAAAATTGTCAATGTTCGTTTACTGAGCGCTGCTTTAATAGTCTCCACTTTCGTTTGTGTCGGGTCGAAGACGACATATCCGTATGGTTGATCAACATAGCGAGTAGATAAACGAACGATACCATTATCTGCCGACAAATGACTGGCAAGGGAACCCATATATCTCCGAAGCGCGGGAACGCCTGCTTCCGGCATCGGAAAGACAAAGACACTTAATTTGTCTGTGCTGTATCCTTTATAGTCATTGAATTTTTTGTCATAAGTGCGGAATATTTGTTTTGTATAGCTTTTCAGTGGAATCAATCCTTTGTCGATCCCATCGTTCTCTCGTTTGAATGCAACATCTACTTTTTCTTCCCCTTCTCCTTTTTTTACCATTGCATAATTTCTTTCGAGAAGCGCCAGCATTTTATCTGGCGTTGTCCGCCGATGATCATAATAGACAGAGGTTAGCACCGGTTCACCATATTGTGTTTCGAAGCCGTATATTCCCTCATCTTCTTTCAACAAATAGAAAAGGTTGTTATTGTCAATCAGATCGAAAAGCCCAAATACCCCTACTTCCCATACGGCAAGGGAATCGAGCGCTTTGTCCTTTACTTTTCGAATCTCCTGTTTCATCGGGGTGAACAGCGTCCGTTTTATCTTCGCTTCAGTAATTTCCAGCGGATTATAATAAATTGCGACAGTGTGCGAGGCAGCGTAGGTGTCTAAACCATAAATACCGTCGATAGAAACGAGCTGGCTTTGCAACGATTTGGAACTGCCATAACACTTTATATTTTTCAAACCTGTTCTTTCGAACACTTCCATCTTTGCAACAGATTGAGAATCACCCCACCGTTCTGATATTGTCTTGAATTCAACTCCTTTTGAGGCACCCAGGCTTAGTAGAATTAAGACAACCACCGTAATGGGAGAAAGATATTTCCAACGTGTCGATTTGTGTATCGATAGTGTGTTTTTCAAAGGACAAGAATAGACACAGTCCGTGCAAAGATTACAGTCCGAATGATTCACTTTTATATAAGAGGATATTTTAATTCCCTGAGGACATTTTTCATCGCATATTCCGCAATCCGTGCAGTTCTCTGCAGTTCGCGTGATCTTTGGCGCCGGCATGAAAACGCTTCTCAAAAAACCTATCTCTGTAACAGCCCCAATTACCGTTAATACCAGAAAAAGTACAACAAGGCTTATTCCTGCACCGAAATAATTTGCTACGATATAGATTACAATTACCGATGCTACCGGAATGATATTAAGAAAGATATTGCTCAATGCACTAAGGGGGCACAAATATTTACACCAAAACAGCCGGTACACGATAGAACCAATAATCGTGATGAGAAATGCCGGTATGGCAAAATACAATACCATATCGGTATTATTGAACAGGTTTACGGCGGCGAAATACGGATCATATTCTTTACAGAATAGTTCACTGCTCGTCATCGTGATATAAAGAGTTGCAAAAAGGATCGCATATTTGAATATCCGAAGAGGACGGTCTACGCGAACAGGGATCTCCCTTCTCCATCCGAATTTTTCACCAAGTTTGCCGAGCCATTCGGATATAGAACCGACGGGACAGAGATAACTGCAAAACAGTTTGCCAAACAGTATAACCCCGACAACGAGTCCGATGCCAAGCATTACCTGAACCTCACTCATATTGCATGACATCGTTCCCTTGAATAATTTACTCCCCAACGATGACAATCCTCCGAACGGACAATACGATTCAAAGTCGGACACATACGCTTTATCAAAAAGCGGGCGCAATGCAACATACCCGATCAGTGCCAGGATCGTTGCTTGAAATGCTATTCTAATGCTATTGAGATATTTGAATTTCTTTTTCATTTCGATTTCCTTTATCTAAAAGAATGTTCCGTTTTTTATATCATAACTGATCTGCCAGTCCATCCAATGATTTTTCATCGATAGGACCATCTACAACGATAACAAATCTGTCCACCGTAAAATATTTTTTGGCGATACGCAGAACGTCACCTTTCGTGATTTTTTTGATTCGCTCCGTCTTTTTATCAAAAAAATTGAGCGGTTTTTTATCCTGCAGCAGTTCAAAGATCCTCGATGCTACGTCGTCCGGTGTTTCGACCATGAACGGCAGCAATCCCAACTGGCGGTTCTTTGCTGTTTCCAGTTCTTCGTCCGTAACCCCTGACTCCAGCAGTTTTTTAATTTCCTTAAATATTCCGGTGATCACTTTCGTCGTATTTTTTGGTGCAGTTTTGGAACTGATCTTCCAATATCCCACCCCGAGACTGATGGTCCAGGGCTGACTCTTTATACCATAAATAAGCCCTTGTTTGTCCCTCAGTTCCACTCCGATCCTTGAAGTAAGTGCGCTTCCCGCAATGATGTGATTCATGACGCTCATGATCTCTTCTTCATCATTGTCAATATCGTTTGTCGGCGCAAAACCGATATTGATCGTACATTCGGCATAGTCCTTCTCCGTAAATACTTTGACGATTTTTTCCTTCAGTTCCTTTGCTTTCGGTACTTTCATGAACGATACCGGTTCACTTTTTGTGCTCCATTGGCCATAATACCGTTCGGCAAGCTCCTTCATTTTATCGCTGCTCATATCGCCGACCATGAGTAATGTGAGATTACGCGGGTTGAAATATTTTTTATACAGTCCGACCAGATCCTGCCGTGTGATCGAGTTAACGGACTGTTCTGTGCTGAAGTATTTCGTCAGCGGATGTCCTTCAAATATTTTGTTATACATATAATAGAACGCCTGGAGCGATGTGGTGTTCAGACGATCTTTTGCCTGAAGAACATGACGGGATCTCAGCTTTTCAATTTGTGCCGGCGCAAGAACGGGATCGTGCACCATGGAGTATCCAACTGTCATCATTTCGTCCGCATTTTCGATCAACGCGTTGCCTTGAAAATAAAACGACTTAAAACTACCGCCGACATTGAATGAGAATGGAACAAATGACAATCGTTCCGTCAATTGATCCGGCGACAGTTCTTTGGTCTCTCTGCTCATCACGTCGGCCAACAGACCGACGATTCCCGGTTTCTCGCCTTCGAGATTTTCCGGCATCACACCCGTTTCTATCGTTCCAACAATATTCAGTGTCGGAATAAGGTGATTTTCAATGGCATACAGCGTAATTCCATTCTTCAACTTCATCTTTTTAATGAGGGGAGCAATTTCCTTGATCTCTTCATCATCACTAACCGGATCATTTACTGCATTGATCAGATTTCCCTGAAATTCAGGACTTTGATAATAAAACAGATCATTCTCTTCTGCCTGAAATTGGGGTTCAGTTCCCTGATCCTCTGCGTCGGTTTCTACGGTCTGTTTCTCCTTCCCCTTCGGAAAGGCGTAGGCGATCGTCACCTGCTCTTTATTAAAATACTTCTTCATTACAGCGATGATTTCTGATTTATTTACCGTCAAAACTTTTTTGATAAAAACATCGCTGTATTCCCATCCATAGTATGCCTCATACTGACTGATCCGGGTTCCGATATCCTTATTCTTTGTATAGTTCGTTTTCTGGATGAAATTGAATTTGTTCTTTGCTTTTTGCAGTTCATGATCTGTTACAGAATCTTTCTTCATCACTTCGATCTCTTCCCAGATCAACCGTTCTGCTTCATCAATACTGCTGTCCGGTTTCATTGTTGCCGTAATCGAAAAAATGGTGGGATCTTTACTGATGGCAAAACCTCCGGCAACCGAGGAAACCAAACCGCGCTGATCCACTAATCTCTTATACAACCGGGAATCTCTGCTCTTGGCACAAAACACAGCACCGGCCATCCGGAGTGCGGGCGCATCACTGTCCTTAAGGTTCGGGACGACGAATCCCATCCTGAATGAGCGCTGAGCAATGTCATTGTGATACAGCGTGAAGGTCTTCCGCACTCTTTGCTTTTCCTGCAAAGACCACGGTTCTTCGGGTGCGATACCGGCCGGCAAAACACCATAATATTTCCCCACCATTTTCAGGATATCATCGGTCTGAAAATCTCCGACAAGCACGAGAAATGCATTATTGGGATTATAGTATGCTTTATAGTATGCATAGGCATCTTGCACGGTAATATGGCGGAGATCGCCCGGCCATCCAATAATCGGGTCTCTGTTGGGGTGAGAATAAAACACCATGGAATTCATTACTTCTCTCATAATTCCCTGTGAACCTCTTTCAGAACGCATTCTGCGCTCCTGAATGATGACTTCGATCTCAGATTTTATTTCGTCAGCATTAAATGTGCAATTCATCATTCTGTCAGACTCGATATCCATCGCAACTTCGATCTTACTGGCAGGAAGATATTCGTAATAGCTCGTCATGTCGTTCGATGTAAAAGCGTTAAAGACACCCGAATTTTTTGAAATGATCTTCGATGTCTGTCCCTTACCGTATTTTGGCGTCCCTTTGAACATCATATGTTCCACAACGTGTGAAATGCCGGTTGTACCCAGCTTTTCATTTCGCGAACCAACATTGTACGTTAGTTGATGATAGATCAGCGGCGCAATGTGCCGTTCCATAGTCAACACTTTCATTCCATTGGCAAGCGTATGACGATAGACCCTGCCTTCCTCATATTTATTTTGATCTGCCGGTGCAGCATTTGAAAGACTTAATAACACACAAGTCGTTAATACATAACGGATAGTACTGCTGATAAATTTCATTGAGTTTCATTCTCCTTTGCAGATTATTTCTCTTGATATTTATTGAGATTACTTTACAATTCGTATTTGCATCCAAAAATAACGATATGATGTAGCGGAGTTCCTCATCCCAGCGATACGTTCACGATTTTCCCGGATCATCATCAAAATCTTTCACTGTCAACAATGCAATAAGTCCGTACACACCCGTTAGGATAACGACCGTACAATAGAGGGCCGCTTGCCGGATAGGTATGCGTTTTTTCCTGAAATAGTACATCGCAAACAGCAGGGCGATGTTCGAGGCAAACAGAGCGCGGAAATCGGAATACTGAACATAAAAATCAATATACGGTGTCGTATCCTTTTCGATCTGGACCGTGAAAGGAAACAGACACGATGCAATGATGCCGGCATTTGTGGCCTCGCTTCCGGACCAACTCTCCCCGGTTCTGCTTATTATTTGATATTTCCGATTCGTGACAATTGAATGATATCCATTCTCCTGGTTCACGGTGATGACTCTGTAGAAAAGATCTCCTTTGATGAGCAGCGTATTCTCCTTATAGTCATACTCCTCCACGGGAATCTGTATCAACGAATACTTGTCATATGAGACAATAAATACTTCATTCTTTTTTGTAACGGCCAACGCATAGAATTCACGCAGTTCATTTTCCGTCGTTACCATATAGACAATGTCGAGGTCAGCCGGTATTCCGGTATCCTTACAAAACGGCCGGCCTTTTACCATCTTGATGTGAAATACCTTCCCTTTATCATCGATGACGAAATATCCTTCGTCGAATGGTTTCTTCGTTGAAGGATTTCCATAGATTGCTTTCGCCGGGAATGAGAATCCTTCCTTTACCAGTGCGGCCGTAAAGAGCGAGCTTTTTTCCTCATTGATTTCATTCGTTATTGATGTGATGAATTCCATCCTAGAACGTATCCTGAAAAAATCCGGAGGAAGTTCAAGACGCAGTCTTCCGGAGGCAGATTCAAAGAGGGGAAATAATTGCAACGGTTTGTACTGAATTATTGCCGGCTGAACGCGCATGTTGATATTATTGAGGCTGACCTCTTTGGGCCGTATCGGAACACCATCAATCACATCCGGTAATTTCCCCGCAAGCATCAACTGGCGGAAATTCAAAAACGGAAGCAGCGGTTCGAATTCGTCGCGTGTGTAATATTTCCCTTTTGAATCAGCATAATACGTCTGACGAACATCGGCTTTGATAAAGACGAAATCCTTCAAAATTGGACTATAGAATACATTGATCTTTTTGTTCTCGTGCTTGTTCGCTTTCCAAAAAAAGTCCGGAAGGTAAACAGAGGATACCAGCACGATGATGAGCATCAAGAGCACGCGGATTGCAGTTATATATCTCACCATATCCCCCGCTTAAAATTAAAGGCTGAAAGAAAAATTATCACACTGGAGAAAAGTGTCAGCAAAACGATGTGACCCATCGAAAGTGCATACATAGCGTATCCCCCCCCCTCAAAAAAGAGGCTCACAATACCTAAGCCGACAGTTGACATCAGTATTCTTTTCACCCAATTGGGTTCAACAAATACTATCATCACCCAAAAATATGAACAGAGGCTGCCAAGATACCAGGGCAGCGTAGTCGTGACCATCGCATCAAAAAATTCGCGGGGCAGAAACCTGAGCGTGATCAATGAGAGGATGAGCGTATCAAAAACCGAGAGAACAATGATTAGCACGGCACCCGTCGCCGCCATTTGAAATATCAGTCTGTTCTCCTTGACAGGAAGATGCAGTGTCAGTTTTAACCGCGACTGATTCAGTTCCGGGAAGAACTGGAATATCCCAATCCCCAATCCGGTCAGCAGTGAAACATATTTCACCTTGGAATAAAATACCACTTCAAATGTTATGAATTGAATAACGACTTCATTGGCTTTGTAAATTTTAAACGTATTTAACAGATCATAATACGTGATCAACAACGCCGCACCATGTAATACCGCCAGTCCGATGAATATCCACCGCACCTTAAGCCACTCTTTCATTACCATTGCTGTTACCATGCGCATGTCCTTAATATTTTCCCGTGAGTCCAATAAAAGCATCTTCCAGAGACATCGGGACCTGATGGAGACCGTTGAATAATATTCCGCGAGTAGTCAAATATTGCCTAATCTCTTCTTCGCCGTTGAACGTATAGACCGAGATCTTGTTTTTCACTTTTTCGATATTTTTCACCACATGGTCCTTTTGCATCGGCACCGACGGATCAGTGACATCGAATTTGAACTGTTTGAACGTCGCGAGGAATTCTTTGACTGGCATCGTTAAGAGTACAGACCGATAATCAAGAATGATGCAGTCATCCAGAAAATTTTCAAGGTCCTGAATGATGTGGGAGGTAATAAAAATTGTTTTACCTTCTGCTTTAGCATACTCGGTAAGATAATCGATAAACAAACGTCGATATCCTGCATCCAGTCCCATCGAAAAATCGTCCAGAATCAGCAGGTCGGGATCCTGCGCCAGGATCAATCCGAGCGCGACTTGCGAACGCTGACCGCACGACATTTTCGACAGTTTCTGATGTTCCGTTACGGCAAGTTTTGCCATCAGTTCATAATATGCCTCCTTCTTCCATTTCGGATAGAAGGCAGCATAATATTTTTCGATCTGCTTGATATTCATAAAACTATACTGCACATGACCTTCAATAAGGAAACCGACCCGCGCCTTCGTTGCCGGAGAAAGCGAGTACGAATCTTCACCGAACATCAAACACTTTCCGGATTTTGGTTTCAAAAAACCATTCAGGATATTGATCGTCGTGGTTTTTCCTGTTCCGTTTTTACCGAGCAGACCAAAGATGGAACCTTCGCGGATATTAAAGCTCAGGTTCTCAAAAATTAACCGCTCGCCGTAATAATGGGTTAAATCCTTTATCTCAACGACATTGCTCACTTCATTTCTCCAGGATTGCTGTGTTTACCGAATGGCATCCTGCAAGACACTCCTGCAGGATGCCACGACGGCTGTATACTTACTTAATAAGCATCATTTTTTTCACATCGGAATAATTGTTAGCCTGCAGCCGGTAGAAGTACAATCCGGACGATACTGCTGAAGCATCAAACCGGACAGAATAGTATCCCGGCTCCATAACTTCGCTGACAAGTGTCGCAATTTCTTTTCCCAAGATATTATAGACAGTCAACCGTACGTTACCGCTCAACGGCAGTTGATAGGAGATCGTTGTTGCAGGATTGAACGGGTTGGGGTAATTTTGTCCCAACGAATAGATTGTCGGCATTTGGCGTTCTCCGGCAACACCGGTCAAGGTGCCATTCCCCGTTACCTGAATTGTATCGTTCGGACCCGCGCTGTGCGAAATAACAATGCTAGCACTGAATTGGCCTTGCGCTGTCGGTGCAAACCTGACGGTATCCTTGATGTTTGCCGATGCAGCAACTGTGTACTGAACCGGGGAAACCGTAAAGACTGGAGAAGAAGACTCGATCTTTGAGATGGTCAGCGTTTGATTTCCCGTATTCGTGACCGTAATAAGAGAATCTTTTTTCAGACCGACCTTCACCGTTCCGAAACTGATCGTTTTTGCCGAATAAGATATTCCCGCGGTCACTCCAAAACCGGTCACAATAATGGTGTCAGACGCACTGACCGCATTACTGGTGATCACTAATTTCGCAGTGATCGTTCCGCCTGCTTGCGGAGAGAAACGCAGCGTATCCGGTACAGTCGCTCCAGGAGCAACAATGATTGTGTTCCGTAACGATAGGAATGACGACGCGCTTGTTGATTGGATCGCCGATATTTTCAACGTATCATCACCAATATTTTTTACGGTTATCACGCTGTCCTTTTTTAATCCTACTTTCACCTGACCGAAATCGATCGATTTTTGAACCAGCGAAAGAATTGGACCTGTTGTTAACACTGCACTGGAATATATAGCGCTAGTTCCTGCACAAACATAGACAGCACCGGAGGGTGCTATAGTCACATCGACGACCGTATTGGTTGAATCAAAGACTGCATAATTCACTTTGTTCGTCCAGGAAGTACCGGCATCA
>CAJBTU010000318.1 GCA_903958625.1 uncultured Ignavibacteriota bacterium
TCTGCCAAGGCCCGAATCCTTTACTCCTCCATACGGCATATTATCCACGCGAAACGTAGGATAATCGTTCACGATAAGTCCGCCTACGTTAAGGTGTTGATATGCATATTGAACAGTACTCAAATCGTTCGAGAACATTCCTGCTTGAAGTCCGTATTTTGAATCATTCACTTTAACAATTGCTTCTTCTATTTTCGAATATCTTTCCAAAGTAACAACCGGCCCAAATATCTCTTCGGAACATACTTTCATTGTCGGCCGGACATCTTTTAAGACCGTGGGCGCATAGAACTTACCGTTTCGTTCCCCGCCGGTAACGATGGTCGCTCCATCATTTAGCGACTCACGGACCCATGATTCTACTCTCACTGCTTCATTTTCAGAGATCATCGGACCAACCAACGTTTTTTCATCGTTCGGATCGCCCGTTATTACTTTCTTTGTTTCTTCGACAAATAATGTCTGAAATTTATCAAAGACAGAATCATGGAGCACGATGCGCTGAACTTTTATGCAGACTTGACCTGCATAGCCGAATGCACCCAGGACACATCGTGAAACTGCGTGAGGAATATTTGCGCTTGAGTCCACAATTACAGCAGCATTCCCGCCCAATTCAAGAACAACTTTTTTCTTTCCAGCAGTGGTTTTCAGCATCCAGCCGACCTTTGCGCTGCCGGTAAAACTTAGCAATGCGATACGGTCATCGGCAACGAGACGTCCGGCTCTTTCGTTTGAAACAGGAAGTATATTCACCGAAGATTTTTCTAATCCTGACTTTAATAATACTTCACCCAACAACATTGATGTTAACGGGGTTTGCGGCGGCGGCTTGAGAATAAATGTATTTCCGGCTGCGATTGCCGGTGCTAATTTGTGGGCGACAAGGTTCAGCGGAAAATTGAACGGCGTGATACACAGAATAATCCCGATAGGAAAACTGTTGACGATGCCATGCTTTCCCATGGTTGCACGGGAAATATCGAGAGGGATAGTCTCACCATAAATCCTCTTTGCCTCTTCAGATGCGATCTCAAATGTCAGCACTGCGCGATCAACTTCGGAACGGGAGAATGTTATCGGTTTCCCGGCTTCAGCAGTAATGCACCGGGCAAACTCCTCTTTTCTTTCTTTTATTTGTGCGGCGACAGAACGAAGAATTTCCGAACGCTCAAAACCGGAGTACTGCGAAGTTCTTACAAAAGCACGTTGTGCGGCCTGGATCGCATCTTCAATGTCCTGCTCACCTGCCTGATGGACCAATGCGAGTCCGGAATTATTATACACATCCCTGACAGCCGTTGTTTCTCCGCCTGTTCTCCATTCTCCGCCAATGATGAATTTCTGTTCTCGCATCGAACTCTTTACCGATCTACATTCTATTTTATTTCAGACTATTCTTTAACAAACTTAACAACTTCACCGACGATCGCATCGACGGAAACCGTCCATCGTTTATTTGAATTTCTGTCCTTCAATTCGATTTCATTATTCTTGAGATTCTTTTCACCAACAATCACGTGCAGCGGCATGCCCAGAAGATCGGCATCTTTGAATTTAAAACCGGCACTGGCGTCTGCACGGTCATCAAATAGCACTGCGATCCCCCTCGACCGGAGTTCCGCATAGAGTTCTTCCGATTTCTTTTTCACCGTGTCCGAGTTCATATTGACGCAGATCAGATGGACATCATACGGCGCTATGGATTTCTGCCATTTAATTCCGAACTCATCATGATGCTGTTCGATATGACAGGCAACGATACGCTCAACACCGATACCGTAACTTCCCATGATGACCGGATTCTCTTTTCCCTGTTCATCAAGGAAATTTGCCTTCATTGCAACGGAATATTTTGTCCCAAGTTTGAAAATATGGCCGACTTCGATCCCTTTAACAATACGCAACGTACCTTTTCCGTCCGCTGTCGGTTCACCTTCTTCGACCATGCGAAAATCATGGTAGGATTGGACTTTCACATCGCGCTGTAGGTCCAGATTGAGAATGTGGTAATCATTCTTGTTTGCACCGCTGATCAGCCCGTTGGCATTTTCTAAACGAAGGTCTGCAACAACGGTAAATTTATTTTCCACGCCAACAGGACCGATCGAGCCTGCATCGGCACCGGTCAATTGCAATAGTTCATCCGCTTGCGCCGGCCGAATATCCTGACCGAATACCGATTGGAGTTTTGATTCGTTTAATTGATCATTTCCGAGCATCAGAACCAAAACCGGCTGTTTATCATTCATAAAGATCAATGATTTGGCGCAACGGTTGGTCGGCATCTTCAAATATGTGGCAACTTCGTCGATCGATTTGCAATTCGGCGTATGAACTTCCTGTATTGGTTCGCTCACAGCAAACCGCTCAGCATTTGGAACAAGCGATGAAGCGATCTCGACATTTGCGGCATAACCCGTCTCTGTGCAAACTGCAAGATTATCCTCACCGGCGTTCGACTCGACCATAAATTCCTGCGAACCGCTCCCTCCCATTGCACCGCTTGAAGCACCGACGATATGAAAGGTCAGTCCGCAGCGAGTATAAATCCTTTTATATGCTTCGGCATGGAGATCATAACTTTTATCTAATCCCTGCCATGAAGAATCCATGCTGTAGGAATCCTTCATCGTAAACTGTCTTCCGCGTAGCACGCCGGATTTCGGCCGCGGCTCATTCCTGAACTTCGTCTGGATCTGGTACCATATCTGAGGCATCTCTTTGTACGACTTCACATGGTTTTTTGCGATCGAAGTGATGACTTCTTCGTGGGTCGGCGCAAGAACCATTGCACGATTCTTCACATGGAACATGATGTCGCCGAATGCCTTTACGCGGTCAGTCTCTTCCCACAATTCGATTGGATTGAGTGCCGGCAGATGGAATTCCTGGCCGCCGATCGCATCCATCTCTTCACGGATGATCTGCATGACCTTTTTCATCACAGCATATCCGACCGGCAAGAATGAAAAGACGCCGGCAGCAAGCTGACGCATCAACCCTGCCCGGATCATCAATTGGTGGCTTGGAATCACAGCATCGGAGGGGACTTCTTTAACAGTAGGGAAAAAACCTTTAGATAGACGCATCGATATTTGATAATTGATAAATTAAAATAAAGAATTAGTGTTCCTGCATAGACATCAAACTACTGTCCGATGTATTAATATTCCTGGTGCTTCTTTAAAAAGAAACAAGAATATGACTTTTCATTTGGCTCGAACACGCCAATATTGCCAACACAAGTGCAAAGAATTTCAGCATAACAAACCGTCCAACGTAGCACTTACGTGTGCACCAGAACCATTCAATTTGAAGATTAATAAGGTCTTGATCATAAATATACTACACACTAGAAGCGATTGCAAGATAAACTCCTTTTGTTGATAACTTTTGTTTTCAAGGAAAATAGAGTTTCCACGCGATACTTTACCGGTTTAATACTTTCTTGTTTGATACATTCACGGCGCACTGTTCTTTTAAGATAGTGTTGATCTGTACCCACCAAAGCAATGCTGATTTGACACGAATTGCAATGTGACAGACATTTTTTAGTACAATCATTTACCGCAAGATGAAACTTCATTCCTTTGATTACCAGAAGAATCAAGTCTTGAGAATAATTGTTCATGCCAGGAGAACGTTAACGTAAAACCGTCTATACGGAGATTTTAGCGTCTGAGATTTGGGTGCCTACGTAGGAGAGAATCGGAGATAGATTCAGAAAATAGAATACGGGAAAAAGGAGAATCAAATCTTCAATAGCCCATACCTTTACTGATCTTGTTGCAGTTGACACAAACAGGAAGTATGCCGCTTAATGTATCGATCTGTTCAATGGCTGTGTACGATTGTGTGGTCGTTCGTCCCCGGATTATTTCTTCCGTTTTACGCTCGGTGAGATCCCTGATGCTGCCAATACGAGCAACAGGTTGTCCGTTCTCGTTACAGATAACAGTGAACTGTTCATGGAACCATCGGTAATAACCGTCTTTGTGCTTGAATCGGTATTCCATTTGGAATACTGATCCATCCGTTGAAGACATTGATTCAGAAATTATGCTTTCTTTTTTTGCACGATCGTCCGGATGCACCATCTGCAACATGGCAGTATACGATAAATCCATTATCTCATCCGTGGAATATCCGGTTACCCGAGCAAATACAGGGCTCAAATATTCGTAGGCGTTCAAGTTCAAATTTCGCTTGTATGAAACATCCGATAACTTTTCAAGCACCTCCCGCAAACGCTTCTCGCTTTCACGCAATATATCTTCCGCACGCTTCCTGTCGGAGATGTCTTTATGCGTTCCAATTACGCGCAGCGGTTTACCATCGCTTGACCAATCAAACACTTTCCCACGATCAAGGATCCATTTATATGTTCCGTCTTTGCACCGCACACGATGCTCGCTGCGATAATCGGGTATTTCTTTTTGCAAATGCCGGGTCAATTCTTTGTATACGTTTTCTTTATCGTCGGGATGAAGACGGTTGCTCCATTCATCCAGCGTGTTTCCTATTTCATCATCGGCATATCCAAACATCGCTTTCCATTGATGCGAATAAAAAACTTCATTGGTTTTTGCATTCCAGTCCCACACGCCGTCTCCCGCACCTTCAAGCGAATACTGCCATCGCTCTTCACTCTCCTGCAATTCTTTCTTCATCTGATTGCGCTCCGCAATAACCCGCATGAGCGCTCCGTTGTTCTCCAACGATTTGGATAAAACTTTTCTGTTCTCCTGCAACACAGCTTCCGTGTGCCTGATTTTTGCCGTATAATCCACCATTGAACGTTTGAGATAATAATAGATTACCGGAACGATACATAAAACTTGCATCATAATACCGAATATTTTCACAACCCATGAAGGCGACGGTTGTAACATTCTTATCATCAATGCGTCCAATACGTCGCTTATGAGAATACATGCCAATATTACCAATATAAGCCAACGAAGAGAACCGGAATCTATATATTTGGGATATCGAATCATTGTTCCAAAAGCCTTAGATGTGATTATATTTTGCTCGTCTGTTTATCACAACAATTACGCTGTTCGGCCGATCAGGATCATCCTAACAATTCAGTCCATTATTCGCTGTCTCTTCTATGACGTAACGAAAAGCAAATCTGAATTTTTGATCCCTTTACTCTTTGGCTCCCCATACAAAAGTAGAATTTCACTCGAGTACTTGCAAATTAGAAGATTCTTAGATGTAATTATTTTTAGGAATCAGATTAGGCAATCAGATTACAAACTATCCGTAATCCCAACCGCTGGTTTTTATAATAATGAAAGGGTTACTGTTTTAAGATAACGTGCGGGCTTGGTGGGTATAGGTTGAGTCGGTAAATATGCAAATCATTTGTAGTTTTACACTGTTTGGCCGTCAATATTTGTTGACGACGATACGAATAGGCATTTTTCTGTAGGCGTAATCCATCTCATCAATAAATTTCATTCCAACTCCAATTGAAAAAATGGAATAAAGAGGAAAATAGGTTCTTTGAATATTCTAATACTCGCATACCAGGAGATACGATCCAAAGTCAAATGCTTTTTACACAACGAAATCCAACTACACCAATAAAATTGCGAACACCGGGTAAATTAAATTCACGATTGGCCGGGCGAAATATTCCATAGTCCCCTGTCGAAACGCCCTTAATGATCCGCAAATTACCGGAAATTGGACCGCGCGGATCAGTTTGCGCAGCAACACCGTACGGACCGTACCAGTCCCAGCACCATTGCCAAATACTGCACTTCATACCGCCGAGCGCTGCGTATTCCCACTCCGCTTCGGTCGGCAGACGATAACCATTGGCTCCCCAATTCACCATCGTGTTTTGTAAATCTATTTCTCCTGTCCTATAAATGTTTGCTGAGTTGAACGCTAACGATGTGTAATATACCGGAGTAAGGCCTTCTTTTTCCGAACGCGCATTACACCACTTCACGATATCATACCAATTGCCATTTGCTTCCGAATAATGCCGAACGGAATTTGAAAGACTCCTTTCACCATCAGGCATATCCGTATAAGCATGTTGCTTTCCCCACTGAGATACGCTATCCCATATACCCGATTGTATTTCCGCTTTACTGATAGAAAAATTGGACAGCGTCACCGTATGCAGCGGTTCTTCATCACTGTCGCCAACACCGACCGCACTACCCATAGAGAACGTTCCACCGGCAACCGGCATCATATCTTGTGATGAAGCAATAGTATACCAAAGAGTATTTGAATACAACGATCTATTGAATGCGGAAACTGCACGCACACGAAATGAATACGTTGTTGACGAATCGAATGGAGCAGCAACCACAGTATTTGTCGCATTGGCGCTGACGGATTTTAGTAAAGTATAATCACTATTATTCTTAGACCATTCTATTTCAAATCCGGTCTCAAAGGAAGAATTGTCTACCCAGCGCAAACTGATTTGCGTTGTTGTCTGCGAAATCAACGTAAGATCCGTTGGTTCTGGAAATAGTAAAGTTTGAGAGATACTTTTGGAATACAACGGTGTAGGAGATCCGTCGGATGTCTTTACACGGAAATAGTATTTTTCCGTGGTGAGGAATACACCGGTGATCGTAGCATATGTAACAGCGAAAGGAACGGTTACAGCAACAGTATAATGAACACCATCGGAGCTTTGTTCAACACTATTCTTCGATGTAGTGTCGTTCGTCGATATTATGCTGCCGTTCTTCCAGCGAAATGATACTGACGTTTCGGTCATATTTGTTATGACCAGATCCGCTGGATCTCTTGTCACTGCAACGGGGTCAATAATATCATTTTTTTTTGAGCATGACAGAGCAAATAAAGAGAATATAGCGATCAGGATGGTCTGCATATTTTTCATGAACCGCCTAACCTGCTTACTATTATTCTCCTTCAATCGGCGGTCTATACTGCTGTCGTTATTTGTGAACTTTCGACACTTTAAGTATCTCTGCTTCCCCCTGTTCCTGTAAAGGATTGAATCCATCAACTTCGGATAACTTCCAGTATAGATCTTTCTTAATAATTTCTCCGGAACCAACGGATTCTTCAAATGGTACGTCAACCATATGATTGATCCCTTTGTTGCCATTTAAGTATCCTACTCTGATCAAAATGTTTTCCAAAGGAATATTTGAAATATTTTTCAGACCCAATGTGACCTGCATGGAA
>CAJBTU010000319.1 GCA_903958625.1 uncultured Ignavibacteriota bacterium
CATGCCGAATTTTGTTTTACCATATCTGCGCGGACGGTGGTTCACTACAGTCTCGCCGACACGGAAACCGAGCCAATGCGCAAGAGCGGGAATGTACCGGTGAAGTTCGCCGTACACGTTCACACTCTTCACGACATCATATTTGTAACCTTTCAAACCGCAATTGAAGTCATGGATGTCGATACCGGTGACCTTTGCAGTGACGAAATTGAAAAATTTTGACGGGATCGTTTTTCCGAGCGGATCTTTCCGTTTTTTCTTCCAGCCGGAAACGACATCATATCCTGCACGCAGTTCTTTTATCAGATTCTGTATCTCTGCCGGATCATCCTGCAGGTCTGCATCCATGGTAATAACGAATTCGCCCTGTGCTTTTTGGAAGCCGACCATCAGCGCGGCGCTCTTGCCGTAGTTGCGTCGGAAACGGATCGCCTTTACACGCGGATTCCGCGATTTCAGTTCGCGGAGCACCTTAAAAGAATTGTCTGTCGAACCATCGTCGACAAAGATCAATTCATAATTACCGGCAATGCGCGAAAGCGAGATCTTTAGTTGTTCGTGAAGATCGCGCAGCGATTCCTCTTCGTTGAGGAGCGGGATAACTACAGAAACCGTAACTTTACCCGAAGATGTTTTTGGTTCCTGCGGCTGCCTTGGTGCCTGCGGTTGTCGCGGCGGCCGGGGCTGTTGAGGAGGCCGGGGATGCGGCTGCCGGGGCAGCGGTGCCGACTTTTCTTCCACGGGCGGTTTTGTTTCTGCAGCCACTTCGTCACCAAAGATAGAAGCAGGAAGTTCTTCCGCTTTTTCTAACGACGGGAATTCTGTTTCCGGTTTACGTTGCGGACGCGGGTATTTTCCGCGGAAATTTTTTCGGCGAAACGGATTATCGCGTTTCGGATTGTTTTGCTGCTGTTCCGGTTGTTGTTCCGGCTGCTGCTCGGGTGTTTCTTCTGCCATAGCACTGTTTGTTATGTCATTGCGATGAGTAACGATTGAGTTCCGGGTGTAACCGGAGGGTTATCTGGACGCCGTTATCTGTCTGGCGTCGACGTTATACTCTCAAAAATGACAGTAAAATGAATAAAATGTCGATTCAAAGTAGCACAAATCAGACTGAAATGCAATGTAGTATAGAGTGAAAAGTGATTACGCGCGGATCTGATTAATGATCGTATCGAGGTATTTCGCCATTCGGTTAAGAAAAACGATATAGGCGTTCATCCAGTCGGTTGGGGTGACCGGTTTTTTACCGATACAGTCATTGAAAATTTTTTGAATGCTCTGGGCCAGCCGGTGTTTTCCTTCTTCAACCACCATCTCAAGGTCCGAATGGTAGAACGAATGGATCTGCTGAAGATCAATTGGGACCTTTGAATCCACCCGGGCTTTTTGGAAAAGGGGATGGTCCACTTTCTGAACATCGCTTGTCTCATAGACGAGCAGGTTCCACATATCCATCACATACTTAAAATCATTTTCGTTCTCGCAATCATATTCGGGAAGTGTCTCGGAAAATCTTTGTGTCTCCTGCGTCGTTTTATAGAGCGGGAATGAACCCAAATATTGCGTAATAAGGTTGATCATCTCTCGTCGTGCTAAGACCCGCAGACAAGCAAGACGCACATCCGATTTTAATTTCCGGTCGGCCGCCGCCACGGTATTGCTGGGCCCGGATTGCGAAGCATCAAAAGAGGAAGGTTTCGACTGTTCCAGTTTCGATTTATATTCCGGAAGCATTTTTTCATTTTCACCGGCAAAGATCACCTTCGTCCGTACGTCGTTTCCAAGATCATTGAATCTTCGTGCCGCACTGAAGATCGCCGCTTCATTCTCGCGCACAGTTATGATCTTCTCCAGCAGTGTTGTAATAAACCGCCCCTTGTATTTATGACGGAAATGTGCAATATCCGCAACAAGATAAAGATCGTCGCTGACCGTGGAGAAAAGGGTATTGAATGTATCGGCAATATGCACCAGTCCGGTTTTTTTGTCATCCAGCGAACGCAGCGTAAAGTCGATCCCCGCTACAGTAAGATCGAAAATAACGGCGCGTTTGGTGCACAAACGGATCGAACCGAGCGGCGCAATCTCCACATCGCCGAGTTGATGCACTTTTAATTGTTCGCGCAAATACATCGTTTGCCCGCTTGGCGGCGTGACGATGAGAATATCAGAGAGTGATGTCGTGCCGTTCAACAGCGCATGCTTCACGCACTCAATCACGCGTTTCGCATTCACTTCATTAAACGGCAGGATCTTTTTCTTGCCGATGAACTGCGGCGATATCGCACGCTGCTCTTCGGTGTTGACGAAGAAAATTCTTCCCTTTGCACCCGGAGAGATGGGCGACTCATCTAATGCCGACATCAGACACGCTTCAAAAATATTTATTGCTGTCTCCGGCCGCGTAAGTTCACTCACAACATCATAAGGAAGAAGGTTGACCATGAACCGGTAATATTCGCTGTCCTCGTGCTGATAATACACAAAATAGTTTTTCTGCAGCCACGAACGCGCGCCGTCGAACTGTGAAACGGACTGCGGCGGCTGTTCCGTGACATCGGCCAAAATAAAACAACGCTCTTTCGCCAAAGAAGAAAAGAAGAGGAACTGAGCGAGATTCAATGCATGCGCATCATCGATACAGACGATATCGAACGAAGAAAGGATGTTGTCCGGAAGCATTACGGCATTGTGAATGGTGGTCGCAAAACATTGTCGGGAGAGGATGTGGGACTCAAATTGTTTGCCTTCGGCCGCCGGAAATAGTGTCGATGCGAACCGTTCGAATTTTTGCCGGTCGCGCAGCGGAACCGGCACAGCGGTTTCTTTCTTGAACAATTCTTTCGTCATCGCCGATAAGTGCTGTTTAAGCCGTTCAACAAGAGCATTTTTGTCGCGCACACCGTTCTGAATTTCTTCAACAGCTTTTTTGCCCGTCCGCATCCGTTCGATCATCGACGCATTTTGCATCCGGTTCAATTCTTCTTTCAGCGCGCGCAGTTCTTCGGTTGCCGTGTTGATCTGCTGCTGTTTCTCGTTCAGTTTCTCCTGAAGCTCGTGTATGCGGAAATATTCGTATTCCGCATTGATCATGGAAAAAAGTTTGGTCAATCCCATGCGTGTTTCTGCATCCAGCGCAGAGCATGCGGGCCAATATCCCTGCGCACGGTCGGAACGCAGGAAAAGTCCCTCGCTCAACACCGCCGTGGATTCTTCTACGGCAAAAGGATTTACTTCGGTGATCTCTTTCAGGCATCCGTGCAAACTGCCCGGTGAGCCGGCAAGATACAATACGCGTTTTCCTTCGCGCAGTCCGTTCAACACCAGCGATGCGGCAACGCCGGTCTTTCCACGCTGGCGTTCGCCGATAACGAATGAGATCGTTCGGTTCATCGATTGTTTTATCGCCTGCTGCTGTGATGCCGACAAGTTCGACGGAAAGACCGGATCCTTAACGGAGGCAAAAGCATTGTCGGGAAATTTTCTTTGACAAAGATTCTGTACGATCGGATTTGCTTTGAAGTGCTCCCAATGAGCGGCAAGGTGTTCAATGTTTTCCGCAGGCCTCCATTTACATTCCATTTCAGGAATATTCTCGCCGGCATTACACGGAAACAACAGGTAGAGAAACTGGCTCTGAACATCGGCAACAATAGCTGTGAACGCGAACCGGACAGCCGTTCCGACAGAACATTGGACCGGCGCAGAAGGAGGAAAGTAAAAGTTTTCCGGAATCTCAAATCGGTAGACAGCGGAATCACCATGCAGGGCCGTACGCTTTCCATTGCTCAATATTGTTGAGTGCGGCGTCTGAGAAAGCGCAGTAATCTCTTCCGTCAGTGATTGGCGGATTCCTGCAATATATTGGTCCATTGATTCCATAGGAAAGCGGTGTGAGTGTTTTGAAAGCCCAACACAGAGTACCAAAATTGCAACGAAAAGTCAACGAGCGCCGGATGAGAAAGGCCTAATACCGGAACGGTTTAAAACAAAACACCCCGCAAAAGCGGGGTGTTTTGTTCAAAAAGCAGATCCGTATAATTAGATTGTACGAACGTTTGCAGCTTGAAGTCCTTTCGGACCCTGTTCAACGTCGAATTCGACTTTGTCGCCTTCGTTCAGGTTTTTGTATCCTTCGCCGACGATTGCTTTGAAGTGTACGAATACATCTTCGCCGTTAGGTCGTGAAATAAAACCGAAACCTTTTGTTCCGTTGAACCATTTGACTGTTCCTTTTTCCATGGAACACATCCTTTCATTTATGTTGTCCGGCAAGACCTCCGGACTGGTGTACCCCGAGAATACCGGCTTACTTACGTTTTCGCTTTAAATTACAAAAGCGGTTTCTCGATGATGGTGTGTTCTGAAGAAAACAGGAATAACGATCCATCAAACTGTAAAACAAGCGGCTCTTACAACGCTACTGAGCAGAAGACCCCCGAAGGAGTTATTACGGTGTACTGTTAATTGACGTATGTAAGATACACCTTCTCTTTGACTTTTCCTACACCTATTATCTTTTTATTTTAATAAGTGATTCCTGTTTTGAATTTCTTACAAAAAAAGATACATTCTATAGGAAAAACACCAAAATTCAACCAAAACAGCACAAAAATATGGACAACGAACGCAGTAAAATCATCACTCAGGGAACAAACCGGTCGCCAAACAGAGCTATGTTACGAGCCGTGGGATTCGGGGATGCCGATTTTTCAAAACCGATCATCGGTGTCGCCAATGGATATTCCACTATTACGCCGTGTAATATGGGATTGAATGAATTGACTGCCGAAGCGGAAAAAGGGATAAAAGAATCCGGCGGCATGCCGCAAACATTCGGAACGATCACCGCCAGCGACGGCATCGCGATGGGAACGGAAGGGATGAAATTTTCTCTTGTCTCCCGTGAAGTGATCGCGGATTCTATCGAGACAGCCTGCAATGCGCAATGCATGGACGGAGTGATTGCTGTCGGCGGATGCGATAAAAATATGCCTGGTGGGATGATCGCAATGGCCCGAATGAACATACCCGCCGTATATGTCTATGGCGGAACGATCAAACCGGGCCGGCACCCGAAGGACGGAAGGGATCTGAATATCGTCAGCGCATTCGAAGCTGTCGGACAGTTCAGTGCAGGGAAGATCACCGAAGCGGAATTGAAAGAAGTGGAATGTTTCTCCTGTCCCGGCGCTGGTTCATGCGGCGGAATGTACACGGCAAATACAATGTCATCCGCATTTGAAGCGATGGGGATGAGTCTGATGTATTCATCGACAATGGCCGCCGAAGACAAAGAAAAATCGGACAGTGCGCGCGAATCGGGAAAAGTGCTGATGAATGCCGTGAAGAAGAATATTCGTCCTCTCGATATCATTACACGCAAATCCATCGAGAACGCCATCACCGTCGTCAATGCTATCGGCGGCTCTACCAATGCCGTGCTGCATTTTCTTGCCATCGCACATTCGGCAAAGATACCGCTGACGATCGATGATTTTGAAACACTCCGCAAACGAGTTCCCGTTCTCTGCGATCTGAAGCCGAGCGGAAAATATCTGGTGGTCGATTTTCATAAAGCCGGAGGTGTTCCGCAGGTGATGAAAATGCTTCTGGTGAATGGTCTTCTTCACGGAGATTGCATGACCGTAACCGGACAAACGATTGCAGAAGTGTTGAACGGTGTTCCCGGCGAACCGCGCGCAGATCAAAGCGTTATTCATCCCTTCAACAAACCTCTCTATCCGGAAGGACATCTGGTTATCCTAAAAGGAAATCTTGCGTCCGAAGGAGCTGTTGCAAAAGTGACCGGCGTGAAGAATCCGTTCATGAGCGGACCGGCGCGCGTATTCGATTCTGAAGAACTTGCCATGGAGGCGATCACCGGTAACAAGATTACCGCAGGCGATATTCTTGTGATCCGCTATGAAGGACCGAAAGGGGGACCGGGAATGAGAGAGATGCTTGCACCAACATCGGCGATCATCGGTAGAGGGCTTGGAGACAAGGTCGGCCTTATCACCGACGGACGGTTCTCCGGCGGAACCTACGGATTAGTGGTCGGACACGTTGCACCGGAAGCGGCTGTCGGCGGAACCATAGCGCTCATCAACGAGGGAGACACCATTACGATTGATGCCGCAAAGAATCTTCTTCAGCTCAACGTGGACGATAAAGAAATTGAACGGCGAAGATCGGCGTGGAAACCCCGAACCATCGCCTACGACCGCGGCGTTATGGCAAAATATGCACGATTGGTATCAACAAGTTCGCTGGGGGCAGTAACGGATTGAACCATCCGAAATAGGTAACAGTTGTTTTATAGCGACGAGATATGTATTTTTGTGCAGGCATCCCTTTCTTTAGGATGCTTTTTTGTATCTATATAAAATCATTGAGAGGCAGATGGGACAGATTTTACTACTTGTAATATTTCAATTGTCCGCATTCCCCTTTTTCTCAGAAAAAACGGAAAAACCCTCTTTTTTTGAAAACATTATCACTGTTAAACCGCGTTCTGTTGCCATTGCCATGCGGTTCGATTCTCTGTTCAATTCCGTAGCGCAGCGGAGAGGCTTCAACGGCAATGTTCTTGTGGGGATTCACGGAACCGCCATCTACAAGAATTCGTTCGGTTATTCCGATCTGAAAACAAAAGAACCGCTGAACATCAAGTCCGTATTCCAAATTGCCTCGGTCTCCAAGCAGTTCACCGCTATTGCAATCATGATGCTGCACGAACAAGGCAAACTGGATTACACCGATACCATTCAAAAATTCATCCCCGATTTTCCATACAAGAATATCACCATCAAACAACTATTGTCGCACCGCTCGGGACTTCCCAATTATATGTATTTTTCGGGAAAATACCGGAAGAAAAAAAGTGAGTTTCTGACGAATCAGGAAGTGCTTGAATTGATGGTTCAATACAAGCCTCATCCGGAATTTTTGCCGGACCGACGCTATAAATACAGCAATACCGGCTATGCAATGCTGGCGCTGATCGTGGAACGCATTTCCGGACTGCCGTTCCATGATTTTATGGATCAGCATATCTTCCTGCCGCTTGGAATGGCGAACAGCTTTGTCTACAATCCCAACAGCAGAAAAACAATCGAATATGAAACCAAGGGATACAATAGGAACAGGCGCAAATCGTATGAGGATTTTCTTGACGGCGTCACCGGCGACAAGGGAATCTATTCCACCGTTGAGGATATGTTCCTGTGGGACCAGGCCCTGTATTCGGAAAAGATCGTGAAACAGTCGACCCTGGATGAAGCGTTCACACCGGCAAGCTACGATTACAAGCGGGATAATAATTACGGTTACGGCTTCCGGCTGGACACGCTTGCCGACGGAAGCAGGATCGTCTATCATGGCGGCTGGTGGCGCGGGTATAATTCTTTGTTCGTACGCAGGCTCGACGATCACACAACAATAATCATTCTCTGCAATAAAGTGAATTGGAGTTTCGGTGAGATCAAAGATCTGATGAATATCGTTGATTCTGCCGGAGTGTAAAAGTTCGGCGGCGGTATTTCGTTTCTTGACTTTGAAACCAGAAATGCGGAAATTCTCGCAGTTTACGACCCATCAATCATATTAATTATTAAGGAGTTTTTCGATGACGACAGAAGCCACCGCATCCAAGGGAGGATTGGAATGGAAGTGGATCATCACGGGAGTTATTGCCGGAACAGCGCTTTGCTTATCCCTGCACTTAATGATCGCCAGAACATTCCATATTGCGTTGATCCCGACATTTATGTCGCTGCTCGGTTTTGTGGTGATGGGAATTATTATCGGATTTAAATCCGAAGGGTACACCATTAAAGAACCGGCGATCGGCGGATTTGTTACGCTGCTTCTTGTTGCCGCTATTCTCGCCTTCGGTTTTGGATATAGTTTCACGACAACGGAAATGGTCGCGGCGCCGCTCTTAGGATTGATCTTCGGCTTGATCGGCGGCTGGGTGGGAGAACAGATACAGATCACGCCCGAAGAACTTATTAAAGAACTTGAAGAAGATAAAAAAGGGGGATTGCAGTGGGGTTGGATCCTTGCAGGAACCGTCATCGCCTTTATCTTCAACGCCTTCTTTGTCATCGGCGGATTTGCATTGCTGAAGTTCGGAGTGCTGGGAATCATCCTTGCGCTTGGCGCAAGTTTTCTTTTGGCCGGATTGCTCGTCGGTTATTTTTCTCCCGGCGTTACAATTTTGGAAGCCGGTATTGCCGGTGTCTTGAGCGTGATACTAAATGCTCTCTTCCTGTATTCATTTGCATTGCTGATGATGGAAGAATCGGTTTACGTGCTGGAAGGACTTGCTGTTGGTTTTGTTCTTTCGCTGATCGGCGGATGGCTTGGCGAAAAATTGCAGGCTTTTATGGAAAACGACGCGGAAACCGAAAAAGAATAAATTACATTTTAATAATTTTACAGGTCCGCAAGAATTTATTCTTGTGGACTTTTTTTTGCGATGTAGCTTGCGGGGCTTAGAGTGTTGTGTCCGACCGTTACCGTAAGGTTGACGGATTTTGTGACGCCGAAAAAAACACCATCACTAACTTAATAGGAGGCTGTATGAATATCGCAAGATTGGCACGACTTCTCTTTTCTCTGATGATAGCCTGTCTGTTGATCGGGTTTACAGTGTCTGCGCAGGATAAAACACCCGAACAACCAAAACAAGAAGTGAAAAGCGAAAAGGCGGAAAAAGTAAAAAAACAGAAGCATCCTCATAAAGGGAAGAAAGCCAAAGGAACAAAAGAAAAGAAAGCCGAGAAAGAAGTAGATCCGCAACCGAAATAGATCGTAAGAAACCGATTGAAAACGCCGCACAAGCAGCGTTTTCAAATTAATTGGCATTATTCTTTTTTTCCGTACGAAGAGGAACAGTGCAGATACATCCGACGCAACGCTCACCTATTTTGACAAGAACGCCCGGAATGCTTTCCTTGTTCAACTTCAAAAAATTACCTATCTTCTACCACAAATTATCCAGGTGATATCATGCGAAATGTTGTTGTTACAGGAATGGGTCTGATCTCTCCGCTTGGACTTTCCGTGCAGGAATCGTGGAACAGTGCGATCGCAGGAAAATCGGGCGCCGGGCAAATTACACGATTTGATACAGATCGGTTCACCACGAAGATCGCCATGGAAGTGAAGGGCTTTGACCCGAAAAAATACTTCGATCCGAAGGAAGTAAACCGTTGGGATCTCTGCATTCAATACGGTATCGGCGCGGGGCTTGATGCTGTGGCCGATTCCGGCCTGCAGATCACGCCGGAGAATGCGGAACGGATTGGCATCATTATGGGATCCGGAGCGGGAGGCCTGATTGGGATCAGTCATACATCGCTCAGTTTAGAGTCGGGGGGACAAAAACAGGTTTCTCCGTTCTTTATTCCATCGGTCATCATTAACATGATTTCCGGTCTTCTGGCGATACGGATCGGCGCAAAAGGGATCAATTATGGTGTCGTTTCGGCCTGCGCAACAAGCAATCACGCCATTGGGGACGGTTTCCACGCCATACGGCGCGGCGAAGTCGAGGCAATGATCGTCGGCGGCGCCGAAGCATCCATCACAGAGATCGGTATTGCAGGATTCTGTTCTGCGCGGGCAATGAGCAAACGTAACGACGAACCGGAACGGGCATCGCGGCCGTTTGATAAGGACAGGGACGGATTTGTTCTTGGTGAAGGGGCCGGCGCATTTGTCATCGAAGAAGAGGAACATGCAAAACAACGCGGAGCAAAAATCTACGGCAGAATACTCGGCGTAGGAATGACTGCCGATGCATTTCATTTTACCGCTCCGCCGGAAGACGGCGATGGTGCAATGCGGGCAATGAAATTGGCGGTACAATATGCAGGTCTGAAACCGGAAGATATCGATTATGTGAACGCACACGGAACATCAACAGGACTTGGCGACGTTGCCGAAACGAAAGCAGTGAAACGCCTGTTCGGAGATCACGCAAAAAAGATCATGGTTAGTTCCACAAAATCTATGCACGGACACTTGCTCGGCGGTGCCGGCGCTATTGAAGCGGTACTGACGATTCTTGCCTTGAAAGAGGGGATCATCCCTCCGACCATCAATCTCGATAATCCCGATCCCCAATGCGATCTGGATTATGTGCCGAATGCGGCGCGCACTCAGCAAATTCAATATGCACTTTCCAACGGATTCGGTTTCGGCGGAACGAATGCAAGCATATGTTTTGGAAGATCATAGGCAATGATGACCGCTCCCAAAAAAACGCTGACATTTCTTATCGTGGACGACGATATTCCTCTTTCCCTTTTTTTCAAAGAGACCCTGGTGCGGAACGATCATCGCGTATTTGTTGCGGTAAATGAACACGGTGCTCTGGAAGTTTTCAAAAACGAATCTGTCGATATATTGATCTGCGATCTCGTGCTTCCGGGATTGGATGGAACGCAGATCATAAAATTTGTAAAACAACAGAGCACACGAACATTCTGCGTGTTGATCTCGGGACACCACGACCAGATTTTTTCTAATGAAATGCCTCCGAACAACGCGGACATGGTCATAGGCAAACCCATTTTCAAGGAAACACTTGACGGCATCATTCAGCAATATCTTCTTCAACATTCGGATACGTAAATATGCTTAATAGCACTGATCGTGTCGTAAAGATCGGACTCGTGCAGACGAGTTGCACATCCGATGTTCAATCCAACATGGCAAAAGCGGTAACGATGATCCGCGAGGCGGCCGCTAAAGGGGCAAACATTGTCTGCCTGCAGGAGCTGTTCACGTCGCTGTATTTTTGCGACAAAGAGGAGTATGCACCGTTCGATCTTGCAGAATCCATTCCCGGCAGATCAACAGAGGTGCTCCGGCCGCTTGCACAGGAACTCGGCGTGGTGATTATTGCGTCGCTGTTTGAAAAACGGGCCGAAGGGATCTACCACAATACCGCAGCGGTGATCGATGCGGACGGAACGTATCTTGGAAAATACCGCAAGATGCACATTCCCGATGATCCAGCCTATTACGAAAAATTTTATTTCACTCCCGGCGATCTCGGATTCAAATCGTTTGCAACGAAATTCGGAAAACTTGGCGTGCTTATCTGCTGGGACCAGTGGTATCCGGAAGCTGCGCGGCTGACCGCATTGGCCGGAGCAGAGATTCTGTTCTATCCGACCGCAATCGGCTGGGCAGACGGTGAAAATCCGAACGTGAACAGCAAACAGCATGATGCATGGGAAACGATCCAGCGTTCACATGCAATTGCAAACGGTATTCCTGTCGTCTCGGTGAACCGCGTGGGGCACGAAGGGAACCAGACCTTCTGGGGCGGATCATTTGTGGCTGGCAACCAGGGGGAGATCCTGTTCAAAGCATCTCACAACAAGGAAGAAGTGAATGTTGTTGAGATCGATCTTGCGCGCTCCAACGCCACCCGTGTTCACTGGCCGTTCCTTCGCGACAGAAGAATAGATGCGTACTCCGATATGACAAAACGATTCATCGATTAAAAATCCCGCCGCGAAGGCACAATAACATCAACTGTTCGACATTTTATTTACCGCTAAGCGGCTATGTCAATTATGAAGACACCGAAACAACTTGGATACAGATTCCCCGCCGAATGGGAGCCGCAAACCGCAACGTGGCTTTCGTGGGCGCATAAAGAGGAATCGTGGCCGGAGAAATTCGAGCCCGTTCCCTACATTTATACAAACATTGTCAAAACAATTGCCCGGTTTCAGCACGTAAAGATCAATGTGAAAGATGCAGAGATGTTTGAGGATGTTACATCACGCCTGACGCTGGCCGGCGTTCCTCAGGAGCAATTCACTCTCTATACTATACCGACCAACGATGCATGGTGCAGAGACCACGGTCCGGCGTTTGTTGTGAACCCGAATGCACAGGACAAACTTGCCATTGTTGACTGGGGATATAATGCGTGGGGCGGAAAATATCCGCCGTTCGATCTGGACGATGTTGTGCCGACAAAGATCGCCGAGCATTATCACGTTCCGCTCTTTTATCCCGGAATTGTGATGGAGGGGGGCTCCGTTGAAGTGAACGGAAAAGGATGTCTGTTGACAACAAGGGCATGCCTGCTGAATAAGAACCGCAATCCGCAACTCAATCAGGAACAGATCGAAACGTATTTGAAAGAATATTACGGACAGGAGAAGATCCTATGGCTGAACGACGGTATTGTCGGTGACGATACGGACGGACATATCGACGATCTCTCCCGCTTCGTCAATCCGACAACGATTGTTACGTGTGTGGAAGAAGACCCGCAGGATGCAAACTATGACATTCTTCAGGAAAATCTGAAACTGCTCCGCACTCTCACAGATCAGGATA
>CAJBTU010000320.1 GCA_903958625.1 uncultured Ignavibacteriota bacterium
TACAGCGAATTGAAAAAATATCAAATCTCAAAATTGCAAGATTCCAAATGACAAACTATAATCTCACCGGAAAAATCGCTCTCGTCACCGGAGGATCGCGCGGCATTGGGCGTTCGATCGTCCTTCACCTTGCGCAATCGGGTGCAGATGTTGCCTTCACGTACCGCAGTAAAGTTGATGAAGCAAATGCACTTGTTGCTGAACTGTTAAACATGGGGCGCAAATCCGTCGCGTTTCAATCCAATGCTGCCGATACAAAGCAGTCGGATGATGTCGTACAATCCGTGATCAAAGGGTTCGGCCGCATCGATATTCTGGTGAACAATGCCGGTATCACCAAGGACGGACTGTTAATGAGGATGAGCGAACAGGATTGGGATGATGTGATTACCACGAATCTGAAAAGTGTCTTCAATTTTACGAAAGCCGCATGCCGGCAGATGATGAGCCAGCAATCGGGAAAGATCATTAATATTTCCTCTGTTGTGGGAGTTGTGGGCAATGCCGGGCAGGCAAATTATGTCGCTTCCAAGGCTGGGGTCATCGGATTCACGAAATCTGTTGCAAAAGAGCTGGCTTCTCGCAATATTCAAGCAAATTGTATCGCTCCCGGATTCATCGAAACGGATATGACGGAAAAGTTGAATGAAAAGCAAAAAGAAGCTATCTTGAACGTCATTCCGCAGAAGCGAATTGCCAAACCGGAAGAGATCGCAGCGGTTGTCTGCTTTTTGTCATCACAAGACTCAAATTATATCACCGGTCAAACGATCAATGTCGACGGCGGTATGGCAATGTAAAAAATGTTTCTCGTGACAAAGATTCAATGAAATAATACGAAAACGAAACCAAACGATATACTTCAGTTAACTTTAAAGGAGATATACCATGTCAGATGTCGCAGCAAAAGTAAAAGAGATCATCGTCAACAAACTTGGCGTTGATGCAGCACAGGTTACCGAAACAGCTTCGTTCACCAACGACCTCGGTGCCGATTCATTGGATACCGTTGAATTGGTCATGGAATTCGAAAAGACATTCGGATTAAGCATTCCGGACGAAGATGCAGAGAAGATTGGCACCGTTGGAGATGCGATCACGTATATCTCTTCAAAAAAATAATTGTAACATCAAAACCACACCGTCACAGAATTCACAGAATGATCTGTGACGTTGTGGTTTTCTGTTTTATTTTCTACCACACTCGTTCCCTCACTCCATTAGGAAACGGTACGTTCCTTTAAGACGGAGTTTGGGTGCAGAACAAATCTCAGGAAATTGTTATGGCTTCTCGACAAATGCGCCGCGTTGTTGTTACAGGCATGGGCGCGGTCACTCCCATCGGATTAAGCGTGAAGGAATTCTGGGCGAACGCGCTTGCAGGTAAAAGCGGTATCGCGAACATCACGTATTTTGATACCGCTCAATACGATACGAAATTTGCCGGCGAGCTTAAAGGATTCGATCCGCACAATTATATGGACCGGAAACTCGCGCAGCGCGTAGATCAGTACGCACAATACGCTCTTGCCGCAGCCGAAGAAGCGATCAAGGATTGCGGTGTTAATCTGGAAGCAGAGAACAAAGAACGGATCGGCGTCGTGTTTGGTTCGGGTATAGGCGGTTTTAAGACATTTCAAACTCAGTCAGGAAATCTTTTCGAAGCGAAAGGTCCTCATCGCATCAGTCCTTTTTTCATTCCGATGATGATCCCCGATATTGCTGCCGGACGTATCTCGATCAAATACGGATTAAAAGGTCCGAACTATGCAACGGTCTCTGCCTGCGCAACAGCTTCGCATGCTATTGGTGATTCGTTGATGCTGATCCAGCGCGGTGTTGTGGACATGATGGTTTGCGGCGGCTCCGAAGCGGGGATCTGCGAAATGGGAATCGGTGGCTTCAATGCGTTAAAAGCTCTTTCCACGCGCAACGATGCGCCGGAAAAAGCGAGCCGTCCGTTTGAAAAAGACCGCGACGGTTTTGTGATGGGTGAAGGGGGCGGTATTTTGATCCTGGAAGAATTGGAACATGCGAAAGCACGAGGCGCAAAAATTTATGCCGAACTGGCCGGAATGGGATTCACCGGCGATGCGCATCATATCACCGAACCGGCACCCGGCGGCGAAGGTGCTCAGCGTTCCATGAAAATGGCGCTGGCAGATGCGGGATTGTTGACTACAGATATCGATTATGTAAACGCGCATGGCACATCCACCTATTATAATGATAAGTATGAAACCAATGCGATCAAAACAGTCTTTGGAGATCATGCGCAGAAAATTGCCGTGAACTCAACAAAATCGATGATCGGGCATCTGCTCGGTGCAGCCGGTGTTGTTGGCGCAATTGCAACAGTGATGACCATTGTGACGGACGAAGTGCATCCGACGATCAATTATGTTACGCCCGATCCGGAATGTGACCTCAATTATGTCCCGAACAAAGCGGTGAAGAAACAGGTGAATGCCGCGATCTGTAATGCCTTCGGCTTTGGCGGTCATAATGCGACATTGGCATTCAAGAAATTTTCAGAGAGTTAGTTAAGGATAACATTTATCGTCAATTCCGCGAGCGAGGGTAGCATTGATGGCGCCCCCTCATTCGCAGAAGTGACGCCCACCGTTATGTAGAAGACTTTTTTTGTGAGCGACACGTTCATTCGACTGCGAAATATCTTTTCTTCCTTCTTTCCTGCTTCTTCCGGGCAATTGTCCCCGCTGTACCCACGGGTTGATTGGAACTTGCTTGATTCGGTATTGCGTTATCATATACGGAACAAAGAATACTTCGTGCGCGCACTGGTTCACCGCTCATTCATTCCTATTTCCCGCATCGAAGCACTTGAATCGAATGAAAGACTCGAATTTCTCGGCGATTCGATACTCAATTTTGTCGTTGCAGAGTACCTTTTTGAGCAGCATCCGGAAAAAGAAGAAGGAGAATTGACGATTCTTCGGTCTCGTCTGGTGAACCGGAAAGCATTGGCGTTCTGCGCCAAAGAGATCGATTTGAAGAGTTTTTTACTCATGCATACGAGTTCTGCAGGCGTACAGGAAAAAGGATACGACACCATCCTTTCCGATGCGTATGAAGCGGTGATCGCAGCGTTGTATCTTGATGGCGGAATGAAGACTGCCAAGAGGTTCATTCTGGAGCGCTTAAAATCTGCTTTGGCGAACGGATACTTGAAGGAAAGCGATCAGAATTATAAAAGCGAACTGCTGGAATTATCTCAGGCAAAAGGAAAAGGGATACCGCGCTACCAGACAATGAAAGAGGAGGGCCCGGACCATGACCGGACATTTACCATTCAGGTGCTGGTAGGGAACGATGTGATGGGAATTGGTATCGGCAAAAATAAAAAAGAAGCGGAACAGGCAGCAGCAGAAGAAGCCGTGACGAAACTTCAGCAGGATGTGTAAACCATCCGGATTGTAAAATACGGTTTCACATCGACCAGTGTTGTTAATATCTAAAGATACTTTATTTTGAAACATAATAATGAAATTTAACACACAGTGATTTTTTCCCAAATGTTTTCTTAACCATACAATACCTATGAATATCAATCTCAATCCAACAGATATTTTTGAGCCGCGCCATATCGGACCGAACGAAGCACAAACAAAAGAGATGCTGGACACCATCGGCGTAACTACGTTAGATGAACTTATCGAACAGACCGTTCCGTCGCACATTCGTCTTGAATCACCGATGAAGATCAATAAGGCAATGACGGAACACGAAACAATGAATTACATCCGTGGGATCGCGGCGCGGAATAAAATGTTCCGCTCATTTATCGGTGCAGGGTACTACGGTACGATCGTTCCTCCCGTCATTCTACGGAACATCCTTGAAAATCCGGGATGGTACACAGCTTATACGCCGTACCAGGCTGAGATTGCCCAGGGACGCCTCGAAGCGTTGCTCAATTATCAGACGATGATCATCGATCTTACCGGAATGCAGATTGCCAACGCATCGCTGCTCGACGAAGGGACAGCGGCCGCGGAAGCGATGTTCATGATGTATTCGGCCAATCATGAGAAAAAAGGGAATCAGTTTTTTGTCTCGGAAGAATGTTATCCCCAAACAATCGATGTCGTGAAAACGCGCGCAATTCCGCTTGGCATTGAGGTCGTTATCGGCGATCACCGGACGGTAAAGTTCGGCGAAAAAATTTTCGGAGCACTCGTGCAATATCCTGCAGGATACGGTGCAATCTATGATTACTCGGACTTCTGCTCCAAAGCGAAATCTCAGAATGTTCTCGTTACCGTTGCCGCCGATCTTCTGGCGCTGACGTTATTAACTCCTCCGGGCGAATTCGGTGCAGACATTGTCGTCGGCAGCGCACAACGGTTCGGCGTTCCTATGGGTTACGGCGGACCGCACGCAGCATATCTTGCCACGAAAGATGAATATAAGCGTGTGATGCCGGGAAGGATCATCGGTGTTTCGGTTGATGCCAATGGAAATAAAGCCTACCGCATGGCGTTGCAGACCCGCGAGCAGCACATCCGGCGCGAAAAAGCGACAAGTAATATCTGTACCGCACAGGTGCTTCTTGCTATCATGTCCAGCATGTATGGAGTCTATCATGGTCCGGAAGGATTGAAACGGATTGCTTCACGGGTTCACGGCTTGGCAAAAGTGCTGGATAAGGGACTGAGGAAACTGGAGTTCAAACAGATCAACGAAACGTATTTTGATACGGTATGTGTCGAAACCGGAAATGCTACCGAATCACTGCTCAATCGTGCGGCTGGCGCTCAGATGAATTTACGCCGGATCAGCGATACCGCCATCGGGATTTCTGTTGATGAAACAACAACGCTGAAAGAGGTTGAAACGATTCTTTCGATCTTCGCCTCTGTGAAAAGCAAGGTCACTTCCGTGTCCGAACTGGCGAAGAACCTTCAGCTTGAATGGGACGCGAAGTTCGTCCGTACGAGCAGCTTTATGCTTCATCCTGTTTTTACCATGCATCATTCAGAACATGAAATGCTTCGCTATATTCATGCTTTGGAAATGAAAGATCTCTCGCTCAACTTTTCAATGATCCCGCTCGGTTCCTGCACGATGAAGCTGAACGCAACAACGCAAATGCTTCCCGTTACGATGCCGGAATTCAGTTCGCTTCATCCCTTTACGCCTCAGGAACAGGCAATGGGCTATACGCAGATATTCGAAGAACTTTCCAACGATCTGAAAGAGATCACCGGATTTGCCGGTGTGTCGCTGCAGCCGAATTCCGGTGCTCAAGGTGAATATTCCGGGCTGCTGGTGATCAGGGAATATCTTAAAGCAAAAAATGAATCGCACAGGAATATCGCTTTAATTCCTTCATCGGCTCACGGAACGAATCCCGCCAGCGCGGTGATGGCCGGAATGCATGTTGTTGTGGTAAAATGCGATGAACGCGGTAATGTTGAAGTTGAAGATCTAAAAGTAAAGGCGGAACAATACAAAGCGAATCTTGCCTGTCTGATGGTAACCTATCCGTCAACGCACGGTGTGTTCGAAGAAAGCATTCAGGAAATGTGTTCCGTCATCCACAAAAATGGCGGTCAGGTCTATATGGACGGTGCAAATATGAATGCGCAGGTCGGGTTGACAAGTCCTGCCCGCATCGGCGCTGATGTGTGCCATCTGAATCTCCATAAGACATTCTGCATTCCTCATGGCGGCGGCGGACCGGGAATGGGACCGATCTGCGTTGCGGAGCATCTTGTTCCGTTCCTGCCGGGACATTCCGTTGTAGAGATCGGCGGAGAGCAATCGATGTCTGCAGTCTCCGCGGCACCGTGGGGAAGTGCAAGTATTCTGTTGATCTCGTTCGCTTACATTAAAATGATGGGGGCCAACGGTTTGACGAATTCAACAAAATATGCGATCCTCAATGCGAACTATATCAAAACCCGTTTGGAAAAAGAGTTCGACATACTGTATGTGGGAAAGAATGGCCGGTGCGCTCACGAGATGATCGTCGATATGCGCAAGTTCAAATCGTCCGCCGGCATTGAAGTGACGGATATTGCAAAGCGTCTGATGGATTATGGATTTCATGCGCCGACGGTCTCTTTCCCTGTTGCCGGCACGCTGATGATTGAACCGACTGAAAGCGAACCGAAAGGAGAACTTGACCGATTCTGTGACGCCCTTCTTCACATTCGGAAAGAGATCGGGGAGATAGAAAAAGGTCTGTTCACAAAAGACGATAATGTATTGAAACATGCTCCGCATACTGCTCATACGGTAATGAGTGATGAATGGAAGCATTCTTATTCGCGTGAAAAGGCAGCGTTCCCGACACAATGGGTTCGAGCACATAAATTCTGGCCCAGTGTTGGCCGCGTCAATGATACATACGGCGACAGACAATTGGTCTGCGTTTGTCCTCCTATGGAATCGTATGCTGAAGAGAATATTCAATAATTGAATTGGCAGGCCGGATTTCACCCTGATCTGCCGCCGCAAATTATGCTGACAACGGATCAGGAAGTAAAACATTTACTCGCCACCTCTAAGACTATCGCTGTTGTCGGTGCTTCGCCGAAACCGTGGCGGGATAGCGGATCAATTGCAGAGTTTCTGAAGGAGAAGGGATACAAGGTATTTCCCGTGAATCCTCAATATCAGGAAGTGCTGGGGATGAAATGTTATCCCGATCTGGCATCGATCCCGGAAAGGATAGACATAGTCAATATTTTCCGGAATCCGGATAATGTTGAACCGGTGATCGACGAAGCGATTGCGGCCGGCGCCGGATCAGTATGGATGCAGCTGGGTGTTGTAAATCAAGCAGCTGCGGAAAAAGCCGAGAAAGCCGGATTAGGCGTTGTTATGGACCTGTGCATAGCGGTCGAGTACCGTATGCTGATACGCTGATGACGATATGAAGAATGCATTAAGGCAGAACGGATGTTCTGCCTTTTTATTTTTGTTATATTAGGTTGATGATTAAATCATTTTTAATAGCGTTGACGTTTTTGTCCATCTGTGAAGCGCAGGAGATCACCGTTCCGAGGTTCACATTTCCCGATTCAACGTACCGTGTCGGTCAAGTGATCTATATCGGCAACAACTTGACGAAGTATTATATCATTGAACAGGAAATGTCTTTGAAACCGGGTGCATTGATTACGCACGAAGCCGTCCAATTTGATATCAACAGAATCTACAGTCTCCGTCTTTTTACCAAGGTCGACATACAAGTGGTTCCGGATACCGGTGACCTTGCAACACTAACTGTGAATATCGTCGAGCGATGGTTTTTCTATCCGTTCCCGATTTTAGGGATCAAGGACAGGGACTTTTCAAAAATATATTACGGAATGGGACTTGCTCATAATAATGTAGCAGGGGATAATGTTCAACTCTACGGTGCATTTGGTTTGGGGTACGATCCATTTGTCTCCATCAACTATATCAATCCGCAAATTGATGTAGAGAACAGGATATTTTTTTCTTTCCGCGCTTATTACACGGAACAACGGAACCGTAGTCTCATTTCCCGTGCCGGCGACGCAAATTTTGACGAGATCCGCACCGGTGGGGAAACGACGGTCGGGAAACGATTTTCGCTCTTCACTCTGGTTACCTTAAAGTTGGAATTCCTTAATCTACATGTCAGCGATAACCATGCCGGAAGAACATTATCGGCGAATGGAAGGGATGAATTCTATTCGCTGCACGCTTCTTATTTTTATGATACGCGTGATCTGAAGGAATACGCATCATATGGAACTTCTTTGAGTTTTGGTGTATCAAAATACGGACTATTTGAAAAGGATGTAGATTATCAGCGAATAGCCATCGACGTGCGTCGGTATGTACCGACGTGGAGCAATATTGTTATTGCGGGAAGGCTATTTACAAGTCTTGCTGGCGGTGCGCGAATACCGAATTACGGGCACACCTTCTTTGGTTATAGTGAACGTATCCGTGGACATTTTAATACGATCCTGGAAGGGGAACAGATTGCGGGTGCATCGTTTGAGACGCATATCCCGGTGATTACACCGAGATATGTCCATTTTGAATTCATTCCGTTTGAGCAGTTCAAAGATGTGCGGTATGCGTTGAATTTTGCACTATTTGCCGATGCCGGTAATACATGGTATCGTACAGATCCTGTAGCCCTTAATAAATCATATTCCGGTTATGGTGTCGGATTGCATTTGCTGCTCGCCTACAGTGCTGTCGGGAGGATCGAATTTGGTGTTCCTTACGGAAGGCCTTTCTCTCAAGGAGAAATTATTTTAGATTTAGGGGCGGCATTGTAAGAAAGCCAGATAAATTTTATCGTGTAAAAGCCGTGGACATATGATCGGTTGGCTTACACTTTACGCCTTAAATACAATTACTGTTCTCCTATACTCAACGACTCATCTGCTTTACTTATAAATTACTTATGAGCGAATATTTTTATATCCCGGCCGAATTCATCATTGATCAGCACATCGCTATTGAAGGTGATGAAGCGAAACATATCTCCCGTGTTCTTCGCAAGCAGCCCGGCGACCGTATCTGGGTCGTTGATGGCGCAGGAAAGGCGTTCGACGTTGTTATTCGTCTTGTCGCGCCGGAAATGATCGAATGCGAGATATTGTACGAACATCACCATCTTCATGAGCCCGATATTGAAGTTACACTTGCTGTTGCACAATTGAAGAATCCGTCACGGATGGATTGGATCATTGAAAAAGCAACAGAACTGGGTGTGAGAACAATCATTCCCTTGCAAACAGAGCGAACCATCGCGCGTTCACCGAAAGAAGACCGTTGGAATAATATTGCTCTTGCAGCGATGAAGCAGTCAGGACGGTGCATTCTGCCCAAGATCACTCCGCCGAAAGACCTTGAGGTCGTATTAGCAAATTCCTCAGAGTATGATGTGAAGTTGATCCCTTATGAACGTACGGATCACATACTTTTTATCGCCGAAGCATTGAAACATCGCAAGCCGCCACGTTCTGCATTGATCCTGATCGGTCCCGAAGGCGGATTTACCGATGATGAAGTGACGCAGGCAGAAAAGTTCGCATTTACACAAGTCTCGTTAGGAAGAAGAAGATTGAGGACCGAAACTGCAGCAATTATTGCCGTGAGCTGGGTTGTTGGAAATGAATGAACGGGAATGGCAGGCCGGATTTCCAAATCCGCAAAACAATTTCGTCGAAAAAAAAGGTCGAATCAGGAGATTCGACCTACGGTAAATCGTTATACTCTGCAACCTTTTTACTACGCTGATTTTCTCTCTTCGAGAACGTAGATTGGTTCTTTTTTCTTCTCTACGGTCTCTTTGGTCACTACGCATTTGGTAACATTCGCTTTGGACGGAAGTTCATACATGATGTCGCGCATGATCTCTTCCACAACCGAACGAAGTGCCCGTGCACCGGTTCCCCGTGCAATCGCTTTTGCAACTATCTGCTTGAGCGCTGCTTCTTCAAAGTCCAGTTCTACGCCTTCATATTTGAACAATTTTTTGAATTGTTTAATAATGGCGTTTCGCGGAACGACAAGAATGTTCATCAGCGCTGTTTCATCCAGCGAATGAAGAGTCGTCAGCATTGGCAGCCGGCCGATGAATTCCGGTATAAGACCAAACTTCAGAAGATCGTCCGGTTCTGCCATTTGAATGTATGCGTCGGCTGTTTGTTCCTTTTTGCTTTTGATCTCCGCGCCGAAACCGACAGCATTCTTATGAACGCGCCGTGAAATGATCTTCTCTAAACCTTCAAATGCGCCTCCGCAGATGAAAAGGATATTCTTTGTGTTGAGGTTGATAAGGCTCTGTTCAGGATGTTTGCGGCCTCCTTTAGGCGGCACACCGGCAACGGTGCCCTCCAGAATCTTCAACAAGGCCTGCTGCACCCCTTCACCGGAAACATCGCGGGTGATCGATGCACTGTCACTCTTTCGCGCGATCTTGTCGATCTCGTCGATATAAACGATGCCTCGTTCAGCACGTTCAACATTGTATTCGGCATTTTGCAGCAAGTGAACAAGAACCGTTTCAACATCGTCACCGACATATCCGGCTTCCGTCAGCGTGGTTGCATCGGCAATTGCGAATGGCACATCAAGAATGCGGGCAAGTGTTTGCGCAAGAAGGGTCTTTCCCGTGCCCGTTGAACCGATAAGCAGGATATTGCTCTTTTCGATCTCAACATTTTCCGGATCGGCGAATTGGTCCTGCGTATCGATCCGTTTGTAATGATTATAAACGGCGACAGCAAGAGTTTTTTTTGCCTGGTCTTGTCCGATGACATATTCATCAAGCGCAGATTTTATCTGTGTAGGTGTGAGCAAGCCTTTGTTCTTGATCCGTTTTGTTCGTGCAGACGACAGGTTGTTGCGGATGATGTCCATGGAAGTGGAAACGCACATATCGCAGATGTACACATCTGGTCCGGCAATAATGCTGGTGACCTCTTCCGGTCTGCGTCCGCAGAACGAACATCGGACTTTATCTTCGCTTTTTTGCTTGCTCATATGTTACTTTTCTTTTTTTGTGTCTGCGGTTCGTTTTGTCAAGACCTTGTCGATCAGACCGTAATCGGCTGCCTGCTGCGACGACATGTAATTGTCACGGTCAGTATCTTTTTCAACTTCGGCGATCGTTTTGCCGGTATGCTGCGCAATGATCTCGTTCAGACGTTTTTTCGTTTTCAAAATTTCTTCTGCTTGGATGCTGATGTCGGATGCCGTTCCCTGAACGCCGCCCCATGGCTGATGGATCATAATGCGTGCATTCGGTAATGCCTGCCGTTTTCCTTTTTCTCCGGCAAGAAGCAGTATTGCTCCCATGCTTGCGGCCATTCCGACGCAGATCGTTGCTACCTGCGGACGGATAATCTGCATCGTATCGTAAATGGCAAGACCGGCTGTGACCGAACCGCCCGGCGAATTGATGTAGACCGAAATATCCTTGTCCGGATCTTCTGCTTCAAGGTGAAGCATCTGCGCAATGGCGAGGGATGCAACATAATCATCGATTGCCGTGCCGATGAAAACAATGCGCTCTTTTAACAGACGCGAAAAAATATCGTATGCTCGTTCGCCGCGGCTTGTCTGTTCGACGACCATCGGAACGAGCTGATTGAACAATTCGTATGGAGCTGTTTGAATTTTGTTTTTCGTTACCATAAATCTCCTTGAGTGAGTAAATTTAACGACAACTATTTAGACGTATGATACGCTAAAAAATTGTTTTTTACTGTGTCGCAAATTTACTGTAATCGTCCGTCTCAACTTCCGTAATCTTCACATTTTGTTTGAGAATATCAATAAGGCGGTTATATTTCAAACGTTCCAGAGCAGTTTCCGAACTTTTATAGAAATTCACAAGTCGTTCTTTATCGATGTTCAATTTTGCCGATTCTTCGGCTGCCATCTTTTCAATTTCGGAGTCGCTTATCTCAATTTTTTCCTGTGCAATGAAATGCTCCTTAATTAACAGCCATTTGGACTGCCAGATAGCTGTTTCACGAGCCTGTTCGCGGTAGGTCTTTTCGTTGAAATTCTTCGGCAGTTGTTTGTTCGGCTGCTGATTTTTTGCATCTTCTATGAATGTATCAGTGACGTTCTGTATAAGGGCTTCCGGTACGGTGAATTCATATTGTTTCACGATCTCCGATAGAAGGTCATTCTCGAAACGTCGTTCGCTCCGTTCTTTCCAGAACTCTTCAAGGTCCTTTTTGATATTCTGCTTCATCTCTTCCGCGGTTTGGAATTTGCCGTTGCTTACTTTTTGGGCAAGCGCATCATCCATCACCGGCAGGAGCACTTTTTCGATCTTCTTCACGGTCAAGTTTAGGTGAACATCATGTGAATGATCTCCGTGCTGATGGGTGAATTTTACATCCTTCACTTCGCCGACAGAGACCCCGATCAGTGCTTCCTTGATCTCTTTTTCGGTGGACTTTTCACTCAAATAGATCTTCATCCCTTCACGTGAATGGCCGTTTTCATCCATATCGAGCATATCAACAGTCACAACATAATGTTCGTCGTCTGCTTTTTGTGCCTCTTCCAGCGTTGAGTTGATCTGCTGCAGCCGCTCGATCTCGTTCTGCACCTCGGTCTCTTTTGTTGCATGCGTATATTTTTCAATAGCGATGGATTTATAGTCCTTCAATTCGAATTCCGGGCGGACCTCAAAATTGACTATGAACGTCAGAGGTGTACCCGGTTTGAAGTCGATCTTATTGATCTGCGGAGTGCCGATCGGATTGAAATTACGCGATTCCATCTCCGTGCGGAATACATCGTTCGTGACCTCTTCCACCGCCTGATATTCAATGCTCGGTCCGAACATCTTTTTTATCATATGCATCGGCACTTTCCCTTTGCGGAACCCTTTGATTTCCAAAGCTGGGGCCGCCGCTTTATAGGCCTTCTCAAAATGCGGTGCTAATTCGTCCTGAGACATTGTTACGGTCATTTCACGTACGCAATCATTCACGTTGTTGATGGTTACTTCCACTGAATGCCGCAAATGCGCCGCCTGCTGCGCTAACTGTATTTTCCTAAAATATTCATCCAAAACCAAATTGTTCAAATGTAGTATTTATCGAA
>CAJBTU010000321.1 GCA_903958625.1 uncultured Ignavibacteriota bacterium
AGAATTGCAACGGGTGATCTATGAAGATTGGCTGAAGGAATCGTGGGACGGGAAAAAATGATCTCACGGTTTGTAGTTATCATCCTTTTGATTTTGGCATTTGCGTTCAGCGTTCATTCTCAGGACAAAAAAACGAACGTCGTCTATTTAAAGAACGGCCGTATCGTCGCGGGACGGATCATTGAGATCATTCCCGATCAGCTGCTGAAGATCGTCACGGCAGAGAATATCGTCATCACTATCGCCTATGCCGACATTTCCTACGTCGGGAATGAACGGATGGAGTATTATTCCGAAACAACCGATTCGACCCTTTATGCCTTGGGGATAACGTATTCGCTCTTTGCAGGACTAGCGTTCCCTGCCGATGAGTTTGGAAATACAAATCACCCAAGCGCAGGTTATGCGAAAACCGGAAGCATAGTTGGAGCGGAAGTAAATTTCCCGCTTGTCCGGTCATTGTACATCAATGCTTCGATTGCCATGGTCAAAAATGCGGTCGATGAACAATCGTTCCGTTTGAACGGCCTTCCCAATACAATAACTTCGCGTATTGAGAGCTGGACTTCATTTTGGGTTATGCCGGGCTTGCGATCCGAAACCAAGTTCGAGCATGTGACAATGTTCGCCTCATTGAACTACGGATGGACGTTGGTACAGTCTCCGGTGATCTTTCTCTCCGGAAATTTCAGTGCATTAACATCTCCTTCCAATGCAAATTCTCAACCGGGGTATGCCGTAACGATCGGCGGTACTGCCTTTGATCACTTCACATTTGCTCTTAAATATTTTCATACAAAACCATCGCTGCCGGTGACGGTAATGAGTAATCCTGAACTTTTAGATCCGATGATCGCACATCCTGCTCTTCCTTCCTCATCTTTTTTTGAACAACCCGTCTCTATCTACAGCGTTATTATTGGATTTTCTTTCTAAAGACCATATTCTTGTAAATTCCGCAAAATTTCCGTATCTTTGTTAAGTTAAGTCAGTTCTTCACAAGACAAAGGACGTATGTCGAAACCCCTTAATATCCTCTTTATTACCAGCGAAGCAGAACCTTTTTCTAAAACCGGCGGATTAGCAGATGTATCAAGCGCACTACCAAAAATGATCCGGGAATTAGGTCATGATATCCGTATTATGACACCGCGTTATGGAACAATCAGCGAACGAAAATTCAAACTCCATGATGTTATCCGTCTTCGCGAAATTCAGATCCCTGTAGGGACTGAAACAAAAGTCGCCAGTGTCAATTCCTCGTTCATTTCCAGCCTAAAGGCAAAAGTTCAGGTCTATTTCCTCGCGAACAAAGACATGTACAATCGCGCAGGACTCTATACCGACCCGAAAACGAACAAGGATTACGCTGATAACGACGAACGGTTCATATTCTTTTGCCGCGGTGTATTGGAAACCTTGAAAAAACTCGGCTGGCAGCCGGATATCATCCATTGCAACGACTGGCAGACAGGGCTCATCCCCGCGTACATGAAAACGATCTACAAGGATGAACCGACGTTTAAAAATATTAAAACTGTTTTTACCGTGCACAATCTCGGATATCAGGGGCAATTTTCCGATAAAGCATTCGACAAAACAGGTCTTCCCGGCACGGAGTTCCATCATGAAGGAGTTGAGTTCTACGGAAAATTGAACTTTATGAAGGCGGGACTCGTCTATTCAGATATCATTACGACCGTGAGCGAGAAATACGCACAGGAGATCACGACGAATGAAGAGTTTGGCGCCGGTATGGAAGGAATCCTGAAGAAACGGAAAAAAGACCTCTTCGGAATTGTGAACGGTATCGATTATACCGTATGGAATCCGGAAACAGATCCGGCCATCGATCAGCGCTATGATATACAGTCGCTGGAAGGCAAAGAACAGAACAAGATGGCCTTGTGCACGAAGTTCGGACTGCAGTATAAAGCAGGCGTACCAGTGATCGGCTGCATTACGCGTCTGGTCGACCAAAAAGGGATCGATCTGATAAAAGAAATCGCCGACGATATGCTGAAACTCGATGTGCAGTTCATTATGATCGGCCAGGGTGAGAAACGCTATCACGAATATTTTGAAACATTGAAGAAAAAACATCCAAAAAAAGCAGGGATCATGTTCGGGATGAGCGAAGAGATCGCCCATCTGATCGAAGCCGGCAGCGATATGTATCTGATGCCGTCGCGTTATGAACCGTGCGGACTGAATCAATTATACAGTTTGAAATATGGAACCGTGCCGATCGTCCGTTCTACCGGCGGACTTGACGACACGATCCAGGATGTCGGAACGACTGGGAACGGTACCGGATTCAAGTTCCAGAAGTACGAAGGGAAAGAACTGCTTAAAACGATACAGCGTGCCGTAAAGATGTATGGCGATCAGAAGACGTGGCAAAAGGTGATGCGCAACGGAATGGCGAAGGATTTTTCGTGGGAATCGTCGGCAAAAAAATATATCAACCTGTACCGCAGTTTGTTGAAATAGTTGACCATGGCGCACACAGACTTTGCCGTGTTTGTTGACCGTGACGGAACAATCAATGTTGATGTGGATTTTCTCTCTTCCCCGAGCCAGCTTCAACTTATTCCCCGAAGTGCTGATGCAATTCGAGAATTGAACGAACTCAATATTCCCGTCGTTGTCATCACAAACCAGTCGGGCATTGCGCGCGGTCTCTATTCCGAAGACGATCTGAAAGACATCCATGCCGCGATGGATACCATGTTGCATTCCTCGCAGGCGACGATCCAGGCATATTATTATTGCCCGCATCATCCCACGAATGGTATCGAGCCGTATGTAAAGGATTGTGAATGCCGAAAACCCAAGGCGGGAATGCTGCTGGAAGCACAGAAAAAATTTGGTTTCAATCTGAAGCGGTCGTTCGTTGTCGGAGACAAATGTGTCGATATACAAATGGGTAAATCAGTCGGCGCAGTTTCTGTGCAGGTCGCGACCGGATACGGTTCGTCTGAAAAAGAACTGTGCAATGAACTCAGAGATTATTACGCGCAGGATCTTTACGATGCCGTGCAATTTATTAAATCAAAACTGAATCAATGAAAAAATTCACTCTCCCGGTATTCCTGCTTCTGCTTTTACTCATCGGCTGCGCAGAGAAACCAAAATCCGTCGGCAACGGTTTACCGAACATCGACGGCGTGTTCAATATCACCGATACGACATTCTACGCTGTGAATGAAACATCGTATGTGGTAACCTTTGCAAAAGGATCCGGACTCAGCAATCTGGCCGGGAGAATCTCTCCGACAGAAGAGGCCGTCTCACTGATAAATTTTCTTCCCGATGCAACGATCGATTCTTTGAAAGGTGCCAGGATTGATACCGTTGAGTTCCGCGTAACGGTTAATTATAAATATCGTTCCACAACGTACCCTGTTGTTTTTAACATCGTCGAAGTTCAACGTTCGTGGTCGCAAAGTTCCTTCACCTCCGATTCGTTGTCTTCACTGACGCTCGGCTCGAAGGTCATTGGTACTTTTTCCGATTCCATGAATTATACGGTAACATCCATCGCGCGGCTTGATACGGTGGAAGTTCGGAAATGGGCAAATTCTTACATCGATACTACGGCGGCGGATTTTTACGGTTTTGCCATACAGGCACCGTCCGGAGTTACGAACGGCATCGTCGGCTTCAGCACGTTCGACAGTTATACCGGTTATGCACCGCAGATCTTCATTCGTTACACTAAAAACGGCATAAGAGACTCGCTGACATATTATTCCGGTGAAGATACCTATGCAACAAAATACACCGGTCCGACAACATTCTCTCCTATCGTTGTCCGGGGCGGATTCGGTTTCCGATCGAAGATCCGCTTCGACATCAGTTCGCTTGTTGACAAACCGATCGTTAATAATGCAGCACTTGAACTTACTTTAGATACGTCGGCAAGTTCATTCGGCGGATACTCGCCGGATACGGTTACGGCACTGATGGCAATGTCCAATACAATTCTTGATCAATCCGATTCGACCATTTTTGTCTATGGCTTTAGAACAACAACGGTTGCAGGCCAACCGCCCGTTTATTCATTTAAACTGACGGCCATCGCAGACCGCTGGGTCCGATCCGTCAAACCGAATTACGGTATCACATTGCGATGGGCCGCCGAATACGGAACAGTGGAAAAAGCAGTTTTCTATTCCTCTGCCAATACCGATGTCACCAAACGTCCGAAGCTGAAAATCACCTATGCGAAAAAATAATATGAAAAGATCTTTGCTCCTTTTGTTCTTCGTATCGATCGCATTTGCCGGAAAAGGTTCCATCTATTCCCGGTACGGCATCGGCGACATCAATCCCTTTCTGAGCGGTAAGAATGTCGGCATGGGAAATACCGGTATTGCAATGTTCGGCGAAACGCATGTCAATGTTTTGAATCCGGCCTCGTCGGCAAATATTACGAGCACGATCCTGTCGGCCTCATATCAATACAGCAATTTCACTTCAGAAGATGCATCCGGTTCTTCTGTTTTTGGGACAGGCAACATCAGTTCCGTTGCATTGGCCTTTCCCGTCTATGCACCAAAAAAGATCGTTGTCACGCTTGGGATTCTTCCCTTTTCCAAAGTCGCGTATGAACAAACGGTAGCGCAAACCGTCTCCGGCAATCAATTATTGCAGACATTTGACGGCCGCGGCGGCGTTTCATCCGGACAGTTGAGCGTATCGTATGCCGTTGATCCTGATCTTATTCTCGGACTCACGACCCATTATCTATTCGGATCGATCTACCGCGATCAAAGCATTACATTCCTTACCGGAGACTATTACGGCGGTTCATTCAATCAGACATATTCCGTCAGCGGCCTGGGATTCACTCTCGGCGGCATTTATTCCGGCATTGATAAATTCCTCGGCCTTTCTGATACAAAACAGCTGAATGTTGGAGCAACGCTGTTCAGCGGTTCATCCATGAACTACAGCGAACAGACACTCAGAAATTTTTCAACCGATCAGGATACGGTAAGCGTGGACAATAAGACCATCGATCTTCCGTTCGGATTTTCGTTCGGCCTAGCCTACTTAAAGAACCGGACCGTTTATGCCTACGATGTGCATTTCCAGAATTGGGATAACTTCAAGGTCAACGGCATTCATCCTTCCGAGATCCAGAACAGTATTCGTCTGAGCGCCGGCGTGGAATTTTTGCCCTCATCGGATTTCATGGGCGATGATTTTTTCAAACGCCTCTCCTATCGTTTCGGCGGATACTACCGCATGACCAATTTGAAGATGAACGGCAAATCGATCGATGAGATGTTTGCCTCTGCCGGAATCAGTCTGCCGATGAGTATCGAAACCCGCGTCCATCTCGGACTGGAATATGGAATTCGCGGAACAACATCCGCCTCGCTCATTAAAGATTCGATGCTCCGTTTCACGGTCTCTGTTTCTGCTTCGGAACTGATGTTCATTCAGCCACCAATTGAATAACGATTATGATTGCCATTGCGAGCGACCATGCAGGGTTTCATTATAAGGAGAAGGTAAAAGCTCTCCTGACCCAGATGAAACTTGAGTTCAAGGATTTCGGAACACACTCCGTTGAATCTGTCGATTACCCCGATTTTGCCCACGCTGCATCGGAAGCAGTCTCAAGCGGACTTTGCGATCAGGGGATTTTCGTTTGCGGTTCAGGCGTCGGTGTTTCCATGGTTGCAAACAAGCATAAAGGCGTACGGGCCGCTGCCTGCGAATCAGTGACGGCTGCGGAACTTTCACGCAAACACAACAATGCCAATGTACTCTGTTTCGGCGAACGGCTTGTCGGCTGGGGCGTTGCTGAAGCGATGATCACCGTTTTCCTGAATACGAATTTTGAAGCGGGACGCCACACCCGAAGAGTTGAAAAAATCCATTCATTAACCGGACGATAACCATGAACAACGTCAAGCAATTCGATCCCGAGATCTACGCTGCAATTCAAAACGAACAGAACCGCCAGAACACCAAACTTGAGCTGATCGCCTCTGAAAATTTTGTCTCACAGGCAGTTCTGGAAGCGGCAGGGTCCGTTCTGACGAATAAATATGCTGAAGGATATCCCGGCAAGCGCTATTACGGCGGCTGTGAATATGTGGATGTGGTGGAGAATATTGCCAGGGACCGCGTGAAACAATTGTTCGGTGCAGAATACGCCAACGTGCAGCCGCACTCCGGTTCGCAGGCAAATACCGCAGTCTATTTTACCTTCATTAAGCCGGGTGATAAAGTTGTTGGAATGAATCTTTCGCACGGCGGACACTTAACGCACGGAGCCGCGGTGAATTTTTCCGGACAGCTGTATAACTTTTCGGCATATGGCGTTACAAAAGAGACCGGCTTCATCGATTACAATGAAGTAGAGCATGTTGCGAAAAGGGAGAAACCGAAACTCATTACCGTCGGCGCCAGCGCTTATTCCCGCAACATCGATTATAAGAAATTCCGTGAGATCGCCGATAAGGTCGGCGCATTCCTTTTTGCCGATATCGCTCATCCGGCCGGACTGATCGCAGCCGATCTGTTGAACGATCCGATTCCTCATTGTCACGTAGTAACATCAACAACGCACAAAACGCTGCGCGGACCGCGCGGCGGGATCATCCTTGTAGGAAAAGATTACGAAAATCCGTTCGGCATCGTTGCTCCGAAATCGGGAAGAAAGAAAATGATCTCCGAATTGCTCGATTCGATGGTCATTCCCGGCATTCAGGGTGGTCCGCTGATGCACATTATTGCCGCAAAAGCGATCGCATTCAAAGAAGCGCTGCAGCCCGAATTCAAAGTGTATGCAGAACAGATCATCAAAAATGCTCAGGCGCTCTCTTCACATTTAATGTCAAAAGGTTATATGGTCTGTTCCAATGGAACGGATAACCATTTGATGCTTCTTGATCTGCGCAACAAGAATATCACCGGCAAAGATGCTCAGGAAGCACTGGATGAATCGGGAATTACCGTGAACAAAAACGGCGTTCCGTTCGACGACAAGTCCCCTCTTATTACCAGCGGTATCCGCATCGGTACGCCGGCGCTGACAACGCGCGGGATGAAAGAGAACGAAATGAAGATCGTCGGCGATCTGATCGACGAAGTGCTTTGCAATATTGGAAAAACGGATGTTTATGGATCCGTGAAAAATAAAGTTGCCGATCTCTGCATCGGTTTCCCTCTCTATAAGAAACTTGTCTGATGCCGAACGATCAGCCAAATACCAAAGAAAGAGAAATGGGGTTTCTCGATCACTTAGAGGAATTGCGCGGGAGAATTCTTGTTGCCGTCATGTCCGTTCTGATCATCTCCATTATTGCGGCTTTCTTTGCAGACTTTCTGGTAAAAGATGTCCTCCTCGGTCCTCTGCTTGCCGTCGGTTTGAAGGCGCAAGTACTGACGCCTTATGGCATTATGCTCACCTACATGCAGGTTGTTATTGTTGTAGGAATTATCGGAGCTATGCCGGTGATTTTGTATGAGTTGTGGAAATTCGTTTCACCGGGACTTATGCCGAATGAACGGAAGTATGCCTTCTGGATCGTCTTCTTCACCTCCTTATGTTTCCTGGCCGGTATTTCCTTCGCATATTTCATCATCGTCCCTACGGCGCTAAAATTCTTTTCAACCTTCGGGACCGACGTCTTTCAGCTGAACATTGCCATTAACGAATACATCAGTTTCATGCTGAGCATCATCCTCGGTTCCGGACTGGTCTTTGAACTTCCGATGATCGCGTATTTCCTTACCAAGATCGGCGTTTTAAGTCCGAAGTTCATGAGAAAATACCGCCGGCACGCTATAGTTGTCATCCTGATCATTTCCGCCATTATCACGCCGACACCGGATATGCTGACGCAAAGTCTGCTTGCCGCACCAATGATCATATTATATGAACTGAGCATCTTCATCTCTATGTTTGCACAGAAAAAATCCGCGAAAGAATCCGCGTAGAAAAGAATTTCATGGGAAAAGCCGTCACACATTCGCTTGATGATATAAAAGCACCGGTAGAGAAAGAGATCAAGGAATTCTCCGTTTTCTTCAAGAATGCAATGCGTTCGAATGTCTCTCTTGTCGACACGATCGCACGGTACATCGTTAAACAAAAAGGAAAACGGATCCGTCCGATCGTAGTGTTCCTTTGCGCAAAGGCCTGCGGCACGATCAATCCGAGTACATTCCGGGGCGCAACACTGGTAGAGATCCTGCATACAGCTACGCTTGTTCATGACGATGTTGTGGATGATGCCGACACACGGCGCGGACTGGCTTCGATCAATGCGGTGTGGAAGAATAAGATCGCCGTTCTGATGGGCGACTATCTTCTTTCAACGGGATTGATGATCTCGCTGAACCACGGCGATGTCTATTTCCTCAAGGTGACCTCTGATTCTGTCCGCAGAATGAGCGAAGGCGAGATCCTGCAGATCCAAAAAAGCCGCGAATTGAACATCGATGAATCGACCTATCTGAAGATCATTTCCAACAAGACTGCGTCGCTCCTTTCCACCTGTTCCGAGATCGGTGCAGCCAGCGTGACGGAAGATGTTGCGGTCCGCAAATTGATGAAAGAGTACGGAGAGAATATTGGAATGGCATTTCAGATACGGGATGACATTTTGGATTTTACCTCGCGGAAAAGTATCCTCGGCAAACCGATCGGCGGAGACTTGAAAGAGAAGAAGATCACCCTGCCGCTGATCCATGCATTGAAACAATCATCCAAACAGGAATCCCGGAAGATTTTGAAAATGATCAAAGGCGGTGCAAAGAGTAAGGATATTGAATACATCGTAAACTTCGTGCAGACGAACGGCGGTATTCAGTATGCCGAACGGTGCGCTCACGAATACGGCAATGCTGCGCGAGAATGCCTGAAATCTCTTTCCCCCTCGGAAGCTAAAGAATCGCTCGAATTCTTCATCGATTTTGTGATGGAGCGGGAGAAATAATTCCATCGAGGCAGTAATAACACAATATCATGAGCTTTTGCTTATGGTAACTATATAACCATCCCTCCCAGCACTTTAATCAAATAAATGTTTATTCTCTACAATGGATCCACCTCTTCCGTTGAATCCGATTCCCTTTTTTCCTGTCTCTTTTTTTTCTGTTTCGGTCTTCCCCCTTTTCCATCTTCAATTTCAATATCCGGGATATGATTGAACGCTATCCGGGCCGGCGACGATTCCAATGCGTTATGTGCATCTCCGAAATACAGCGCAGTTTTCCCGAAACGGAGATTCAACTCATCAACGGCGGTGTTCAGTGCGGAAGTGCGATCCTCATTTTCGAACAGGGATGGAGTGTGTTCCTCTTGCGGCGTAAGATTGACCAGTGTGACCGATACCTGCAGCGGTGTTTCTTGTATGTCCGGTTTTCTTTCAAGAAGTTTCGTGAGCGCCTGTGTCAATTTCATCGTGTCCGATGTGTCATCAAACGTTAGTTCATCGCTCCATTGCTGATCATTATAATAGCGGATTCCGGCATGCATCGTCTTTGCCCGGTATTTCATATTCCGTAACCGCATTGCCGCCTTTTGGAGCATTCTGTGCATCACGGCAGCGGCTCCTTCGGTATTTCTCTCCTTTGGCGTCAGCATGTGGGAATGACCGATGGTCGTATGATGCGTCGGAGGAAGTGGCGGTTCGATACCGCGCAGACGTTCATACATCCGCTCCCCTTCAACACCATGCCACACTTTGCGAAGTAGTTCTTTGTCCGCCGAACATAACTGTTCTACCGTGTAGATTCCATCGCGGTATAATCTCTTCACCATGTTCCGTCCGATGCCGGTCAGTTCCTGCAGTTCCAGTCTATAAAGTATCTGCGGGAGGTCTTTCTGCTCGATCACGATAAGTCCGTTCGGCTTTTGCATATCGGATGCTGTTTTTGCAAGGAAGATGTTCGGCGCAATGCCGATCGATGCGCGCATATATTCACCGACATTTTCGGCAATGGTCCGTTTGATCTTTTGCGCCAGTGCAACAGCATTCTCTTTCAACTTCTGACTGCCGCTCAGTTCACACGCCATTTCATCGATGGATTTTACTATGTGGACAGGAATACACGATTCCACCGTTTCAATGAGCCGGTTATGATATTGCACATAAATGGAGGGACGAGCTGCGAGTATGATAATTTCCGGACAGAGATTACGTGCCTCTTTAGCCGAGGTGCCGGTCTTAATGCCGAACTTCTTTGCCTCATAGCTTGCAGCGATACAAGCGGTATTCTCCGCCATCACCGGCAGCACTACAACAGGTTTTCCCCGTAGTTCCGGACGCTCCTGCTGTTCCACCGATGCAAAGAACGCGTTGAAGTCTATAAAAAGATACTGGAGAGACATCTATCGGATAATATATTTATATGATTGTCAAATGATAAATATTCCAGGCAGCTTTTATCTTGTCTTCACTTCGGCCACTTTAGGCGTTGATGCAATCACTCTTCGTGCGCGGACGAACCTGTTCAGATGTGCTTCATCGTAGATCGGAGAATCTGGGTCAAAACTGTTGATGCGCACTTTGCCGGATGAATGGATATATTCTCTTTTCCCGAGATAAATTCCGACGTGAACAATTTTCTCCGCCCTTCCGTATGCCGCCTTTTTTCCAAAAAAGAGCAGATCTCCTTTCTTCAGGTTCTCGAATTCCTCTCCCGGTTCTATTGCTTCACCCTCTTCAGCTTGCTGACTCGCGTCCCGTTGCAGCATAAGTCCATTCAGCAGAAACACTGTTTTCGTAAAACCGGAACAGTCAACGCCTTTTGTCGATGTTCCGCCCCACAAATACGGTACTCCAAGAAGGTATTTCCCTGTCCGCTCGATATTTTCAGCTGCCGGCGCAAGCGCGTTTCCCCACTGCTCATCATCGATGATCGATAATCGTTGTATATAACCCGTTCTGCCATCCGCTAATCCGACTTTTGCCCACTCTCCATTTGTTCCAAGATTCCGGAACAGAGCACCACCGGTCATATCGCAGACAGGCAAAGAGCGCAATGTCGGCTCCTTCTGCACAAATCCGAAAATACTTGTCGCAAATAATTTTTTTGCGCCATTCCACTCTCTTGCTTTCGATTCCGTGACTCTTATCATTTGATCGGCATCTGCCCATCCAAGGTATTTATCCGGTGATTGGACATAGACCCAGTCCCCTTTTCTCTTCAATATTCTGACGATGTTCCCCATCAACACTTGAGAACAAAGCTCCGATCTTTCTCCCGGTTCGCTCCGCATATTGGCGACACTCACGGTAATAATGCCCCACTTTTTTTCTCCAATACTTTCATCCGGCAGGACATTAATGCTATCAATGATCTGCTTCTTTTCCGCAGCCAGTGCCAGAAGAATTTCCCGTTTTGCTTCCTGCTGCTCAACATCGCCGGCAACAACAAGTGCATTCCCCCGCTCATATGTTCTTACGTTGAAAACAGCCACCCGTTTATCCGGCGCATATTTTTTTTGCAGTTTCGTGATACTTTCAAATACTTTTACTTCTCCCGGTTTATCGGCACAGCCAACGAGAAATATTAACAGCGTTACAGTGATAACGACAATTTTATTCATAGATACTTGTGTTTTAGTTGAAGGAGAATACTAATGGTAATATAGCTGAAAATACCGGCAGGAGAAACATAATCTTTGTTTTCAGTATGCGGATTATTTTTACCGCTTTGGAAGGGAACTCTTATGTGCCCTCAACATAATTTTTCTGTCCGTGCTAATCCATTTTTTCTGTGTAAATCCGTGACTTGTCTTTTATTTCTTATTCATCCGTGCATATTCATTCTTTCAGTGTTTATCCGTGGTAGCTTTCAACCGTGTGAATCTGTTTTTTTTCGTGTAATCCGTGGTTGCTCCCAACCGTGTAGATCTGTTCTTTCCGTGTAATCCGTGGTTGCTCCCAACCGTGTAGATC
>CAJBTU010000322.1 GCA_903958625.1 uncultured Ignavibacteriota bacterium
AAGTTCACCAACATGATGTTCCGACACCGTCTTGTACACAAAAAGAGACGCAGGGCTTGCATCGTCGATCTTCACTTCGATCTCTTTATTGGTATTGATGTCCGTTGCGGTCACCGTCTGGATCTCCGACGGTGTTGGGCAGTAGTTGGCGATGAATTCCAAAAGATTCAATGCGCCGACATTTGTTGTGGATGAGACGGCGAAGGCCGGAAATATTTTCCGTTCCATCAGCGCTTTGTGCAATCCTTTACGGATCTCTTCGTCGCTCAATGTTCCGTTCGCGAAAAATTTATCCATCATCACTTCATCGGATTCGGCGATCTTCTCGATCAATTCCTCGTGAAGTTTCAGCGTCTTTTCCTTGAATTCGGCGGGGAGTTCTTCTTCGATGTATTTGCCGTTTGCATTCGGAACGAAACGGAGCAGTTTCATCTTCACGATATCGATGACGGCATTCGCACCCGTACCTGTTTTCACCGGAAAGGTGATGATCGTTGCATCGCTGCTTAAGCGTTCCTTTACAGAGAGGAACACCGCATCAAAATCGGTATTCTCGCCGTCGATCTTGTTAATGGCGAAGAGCGAAGGGAGTTTGTATTCCTTCACATAGTTCCACACCACTTCCGTACCGACCTCAACACCTTCGAATGCACGGACAAATGTCACGGCCGAATCGCAGACGCGCAGAGCCGCCTTCACTTCGCCGGTAAAATCGGTATATCCGGGAGTGTCGAGGATGTTGATCTTGATATTGTTTACGTCGGTGGTGAGAAGGGATGCGTTAATGGAGATCTTGCGTTCGATTTCGTCAGGGTGATAGTCGGAGACCGTATTGCCGTCTTCGATCCTCCCCTGACGATTGGTGATGCCGGTTGAGAAGAGCGCGGCTTCGGAAAATGACGTTTTCCCGGAGCCGCCATGCCCAATAAGGGCGATGGTCCGGATCTGCTGAGAAGTATATTCTCGATTATTATTTTGACCCACAGTAAACTCCTTTACTCGGCTGCTGCAGATAAAGAGGAGTCATCGCAAGCAGACGATGATTAGCAGGGGTGTGTTCGGAATGATTTTTTAACCGTTAATCTTCTTCGGTTCGAGAAGATCTACCCCCGATAGCTCGGTTAAAAAATGATGTAAAGCCTCGGATCACGCCGCCGATGGTGTTCATGATCTCCATGATCGGCGACTCAATGGCATCCTGCACGCGCTGTTCGAATGCGGCAATGTTGTCGGCAACACTCTTCAGCGTCTCAACGGAACTGTTCAACAGTGCCAGCTGCTCATCGAAATTATCGACGATCATGCGGATCTTTCTTGTGATCGCTTCAAGATTTTCCAATGTCGGTATCGCCTTGTGTGCGACGAGTTTCAAGTTGGTATCGACCGTTTCGAACAGGTCGCGCAGTCTCATCAGCACGATGATCGCATAGATGGCAACGCCGGAAAGCAGTACAAGCACCACGATCTGAGCGATCGTTAAGAAATTTTCCACGGCTAGCTCCCTCGATTAATTTTTATTTTTTTCGGATGAGTGCCCTTTGGTGCGGGCGTCGGTCAGGATCTTTTCCGCATCGCCAAGGAGTGATTCGGCACGCTTCTTCGCTTCGGTGATCAATACTTCGGATTTTTTCTTTCCTTCATTGATGATGTCCACCGCTTTGTTTTTTGCAGCACTCACATATTCTTCCGCATTATCGATCGCTTCGCCGGCCTTATTTTTGATATCGGCACGGAGTTCTTTTCCCGGTTTCGGAGCATATAATAACGCGACAATACCTCCAACGACGGCACCGGCCAAAAAGCCGATCAGGAATCCGGTCTTGGAGTCTTCTTCATTGTTTGCCATAACGACCTCAATTGGTTGTTTTCAGTAGTGTGGTATTGATGAACTGGTTGATTCAAGGTGAAAAATAATTCAAGAAAAAGCAACACGCAGGAAGAGGATTTTCTCTCCCTGCGCGCTGGTTCTAACGAACTCTCTTCTTATGACGCATTTTACGCAAACGTTTCTTACGCTTGTGGGTTGCCATTTTATGACGCTTACGTTTCTTCCCGCTTGGCATACCAACCTCCTTTCGTGGTTAATGTTGTTGAAGGATTTCTTGGGCACGCAGCCCAGCCGTTGATTGTGGATCAATTTCGACGCATTTTTTCAGCCACTTCTTCGCTTCCGGCATGTTCTGGCTGCTTAACTGGATGACACCCAGGTTGAACATTGCCATCTGATGGGCCGGCTGACGCCGGACGACCGATTCAATTTCTTTCACTGCCGCATCCGTATTCCCAACCTCAAAATAACAGATACCGAGATCGACCTGCGCATCGGGATTCTTCGGATTCAGCGCGATGTAATTTTTATATGTTTCGATCGCTCTCGGAAAGAATTTCGCATCCTGAAGGGCGTTCGCCAGCTGCAGAATCAGTTCGGCGTTCTTCGGGTCCGCAGCGATCTCTTTCTCCAGCTGGGAGATATGATCGATCACCGATGGATCGGTATGATTGTGTTCTGCCTGCTGTTGATTATTCTGGACCGAACCTGAAGGAAGCTCCTGCCATTGCAGAACGATAACGACGAGTGCATAAATGCCAAAGAGACCGATCACCGAACGGAGCCATAACGGAAGTTTCGCGAATGTCAGTTTTGAAGGCTTTGATCTTGCCTGCTGAACCGGAGCTGCAGTCTGCACAATGGCAAGATCGCTGCCGCAGGCAAAACAGACCGTGCTTGAGGATGGATTAACCACGCCGCACGATGAACAAACAACTGTATGAGAAGCATCTTTTGTCAGAACTTACCCCAACGTCTTCATTAAATTTTCATTGACCACTGATTTCAATTCTTTTGACACTTTGAAGATCGGCACATAATGATCCTGCACGGGAACTGCTTCGCCGGTGCGGGGATTCCTTGCCATTCTTCCCTTGCGTTTCTTCACTTTAAAACTTCCAAACCCGCGGATCTCAATATTTTTTCCGTCGCGCAGCGAGGCAATAACGGTTTGAATGAACCCGTCAACAACTGCCTCGGTTTCAACTTTAGTTAGACCGGTTCCGGATGCTATAACGTCTACGATATCTGCTTTCGTCACGTCGGATCTCCTCTATTGTGGAAGATTGTACCGATATTGAACGATCGGCTGGTTGAGCAATTCGTTTTTCAATCCGGTAAGTTCTGACCGAACTTCACCGAAGATCATGTCCGATAATTTTTCCCGCTTGCGTTCTTTAACCACGCGCGGCGTTCCATAGACCTGCGCCAGCTGTGCCGCGATCTTGATCGCATCCTGATATGTTCCAAGCGTATCGATCAGTTTCAATTCATAGGCTTTTCTGCCGGTAAAGACACGTCCGTCGGCATATTTTTTTACCAGCGCTTTATCAAGTTTGCGTTCCTTCGCCACTGCCGAGACGAACTGATCGTAGATATCATCGACCATTTCCTGGAAATACTTCTTATCCTCTTCGTTCGGTTTCCTCAACGGCGAACCGGCATCTTTCAATTTACCGCTTTTGATCGTCGTGGAAGTTACACCGATCTTATCCAGCAGCGCATTGATGTGCATGAATTGAGAGATCACTCCGATACTTCCGGTGATGGAACCGGGATTTGCGACGATCCTGCTTGCGCCGATGGAAACATAATATCCTCCGCTGGCCGCAACTGATCCCATCGAAACAACGATCGGCTTGCCGTACTCACGGGTCTTTTTCACTTCTTCGTAGATCTCCTGACTCGCCGAAACTCCGCCGCCGGGAGAATCAACACGCAGCACGATGGCCCGAATGTTGGCATTCTCACGGTATTTCTTCAACTGTTGAACAATTTGCTGCGATGAAACGATAGGCTCATTCAATTCTATGAGAGCGACCGTTCCGGCAGTTCCTGAAGAGACATCCTCAGTATCATCTCCGCTGAAGAGAAAAACAAATGATAGGACGATGAAAATAAAGAAAATGGCCAGGGTGCCAAATATCCCTATCAGCCATTTAGCTGTTTTACTCATATTTTTTCTGAAAGTAATCTGTGTAACCCATTGAAACTTATGCAATTATACGGAATTGTCGCTCAAATGTCAATTGTATGACCAAACAAAAAAAGGGAGCGATATGCTCCCTTTTTCAGCGATACTTTATTTTATTTTATGCGGCTTTCACTTTCGGCGGAAATACCTTCGATAGAATGACCGATACAACAAGAATTCCAAGGACAAGCATTAATGAGATCTCCACCGGGATCTTATATATGTCCACGATAAGCATTTTACCGCCGACAAAAACAAGAATAACAGCAAGGCCATAATGAAGATAATGGAACAATCCCATGATACCGGCCAGCGCAAAATAGAGTGCCCGCAAACCGAGAATGGCAAACACATTCGATGTATAGACAATGAAAGGATTGCTGGTGATCGCTAAAATTGCCGGAATAGAATCGACGGCGAAGATCACATCGGTCGTTTCGATCACCAGCAATACGATGAACATCGGTGTCGCATATTTCCGCTTGTCGATCTTTATAAAGAATTTGTCGCCATGATATTCATCCGTCACGTAGAACCATTTTCTGAACAGGCGGATAACAGGATTTTTCTCCGGCTCAAGTTTCTTGTCCTTCTGCAGCGCCATATTCACGCCGGTGAAAATAAGGAGTGCACCGAAGAGATAGATCATCCAATGGAATGTTGTAATGAGAGAAACTCCGGCGAAGATAAAGATCGCCCTCATGATCAATGCGCCGAGGATCCCCCAGAAAAGAATCTTATGCTGGTACAATTTCGGCACCTGAAAGTATGTGAAGATCATCAGGAAGACAAATACGTTATCGACGCTCAGCGATTTTTCGATAAGGTAACCGGTGAGAAACGCAAGTGCTGCGTCGGCA
>CAJBTU010000323.1 GCA_903958625.1 uncultured Ignavibacteriota bacterium
CAACCAAAACATCCCGACGTCCCGCTTTTCGGGATTCCGCACAACGGGATTCCAAAAAAGCGGAACCTTTTGTCGGGACGCCAAACTTACTTCGGCTAGGGAAACACAGATTCGAAAATTGATGCTGATGAAGTGATTGTTTTCAAACCTTGTTAAGGTTCAAATGAATTTATTGGCTAACCTTGACAAGGTTTATCAGAAAAAAATTATTGCTGACCACTAACCGTAATAGTTATCCCATCGAAGGATAATTCATACCCTCCTTTCCCTACGGCCAATGGCCTATGGCTGGCAGATTGACTCACCCCGACATAAATAATCGGTAATCGCTCAGTCCATTCTATATTTTCTTCCGTGGCAATTTCATACTGAATTCTTGACAAAACAGTCTATTTAATCTACTTTATGGTTGAATTTCGTAGCAGTGGTAATATGAAAAAACAAAAATGGAAACAGGAATAAAGGAGGACCAAATGAAAGCAGTTATCTATAAAGAATATGGTTCTCCCGATGTTCTTGAAGTAAAAGATGTAGCGATACCGATACCCAAAGAGGACGAAGTATTAGTAAAAATTCACGCCGCGTCTGTTAATGCCGCCGACTGGCACCTTCTGAGAGCAGATCCGTTTCCGATCCGTTTCATGACCGGACTATTCAAACCCAAATACAACATACTCGGATGCGACATTGCGGGAGTGGTTGAATCGGCCGGTAAAAATGTTCGTCAGTTCCGCAAAGGCGATGCGGTATTCGGTGATCTGTCGGTGTTCGGGTGGGGTGGTTTTGCCGAATATGTTTGCGTGCGTGAAAATGCATTGGTATTGAAACCGGAAAATATTTCTTTCCACGATGCAGCATCCCTACCGGTGGCGGCCGTTACCGCTCTTCAGGGACTTCGGGATAAAGGAAAGATACAATCCGGACAAAAGGTACTCATCAACGGTGCTTCCGGCGGTGTTGGAACATTTGCCGTGCAGATCGCCAAATACTTCGGGGCCGAAGTGACCGCTGTCTGCAGCACGGCAAAAGCAGAATTGGTCCGCTCCATTGGGGCAGACCATGTTATTGATTACGCTAAAGAAGATTTCACAAAAAACGGAAAACAGTATGACATTATTCTTGCGGCGAATGGATTCCATCCCATCTCGGATTACAAGCGCGCATTACATTCGCAAGGAGTGTATGTGATGACGGGGGGTTCAACGGCGCAAATGTTTCAGGCAATATTGCTGGGGCCCTGGCTCTCGATGTTCGGCGGCCGAACAATGGGGAATCTTATGGTAAAACCAAATCAAAACGATTTGAACTTTATGATTCAACTTCTTGAAACGGGAAAAGTCGTTCCTGTCATCGATAAGCGTTACCCGTTACATGAGGTCGCTGATGCGATCCGTTATCTGGAAGAAGGGCACGCCAAAGGAAAAGTGATCATCACGATGGAATAGAACAGCAAAACCTGACATTGTGCAGCCGGTGTGCCGGATTCTGCATATGTCCAGAAATACAATACGCAATGTGCTCTATAATAGAGGTACAGTTTCATTGATTTTCAACGATCAGTAATGAGTTGCTGCTGCACATTTACCCTCAGGAAATTATGAAAGTTCCGCTTCCAGCACCAGGTTCCAATCTTGCTTCCGGGATTCTCGGCATGTGGAAACTCCGATCGCGGGTGGATGTTGACGCTGCGGGGGAGATCCGTCTTGACCCGTTTCTCGGCCGGGATCCGCTTGGCATACTTTGTTTTGCGCCAACATATTTTGCCGCCCAGTTTATGAAACGCGACCGTTCCGGACCGGAAGATGGCTTGCAAACGAACCTCGGCAAGAATAATAGCAATGCCGTGAACGGATATGATGCATATTTCGGTGATTACAGTCTGGACGAAATTGCAGGAACGCTCACGGTGCATCTTGAAGGTTCAATTTCACCGGCCAATGTCGGCAATACATACATTCGAGATGTCCGTATTATAGAGAAAGAACTCATTATTCAGCTGACCACCGCCGCTGTTGACGGCACAGCCATAACACGAACACTTACTTTTTCGCATATTGATTAGCGCCATTTCAATAGAACACCATAATCCTTCCGGCAGCGCTAAAAACCTATAAGAGGCATGTATGAACGCTGAAGAACTTCGGTCTGTCCAATCACCGCTGAAAAAGGATTATCAGGATCATCCCGGGAAAGCATATATTACATTAAAAGCACAAGGGAAAATTGGTGAGGGAATTTCCTGTAAAGTGGAAACAGGAAAAGCATTCATTGAGGCAGGACTGCATAAAGCAACAGGCGGAAATGGATTGATGGCTTGTTCCGGAGACATGCTTCTTGAAGCGCTGGTGGCGTGCGCCGGTGTCACGTTGAATGCCGTCGCCACGGCGATCGGTGTTCAGATCGATGAAGGCATTCTTCGGGCAGAAGGGGATCTGGATTTCAGAGGAACATTAGGGGTTTCAAAAGAGGTGCCGGTAGGGTTTCAACATATTCGACTTTTTTTCGATCTGAAATCAAACGCAACCGACGAACAATTATCCACGCTGATCCGCCTTACGGAGCGTTATTGCGTTATATATCAAACATTAACGCATTCGCCCAACATTAACATCGTACAAACGATAACAAAGGTATAACGTACCACCCATTTGCTTTATAAGACTTGAGAGACAAAGTTCCAATTCAATGTGTTAAACAGAAGTTTAATAATTGTATTGTTACCCGGTGTATCTACGACTCGGCTGCGGCTTGCTGAGTAGAGCGTAAGGATAGTTAAAAAAATTATAGGGATGCCGTAATGAATAAAAATGATCAACGAACGAACGCTGCACTTCTTCGGGCCAGGGCGGAAGAAGCGCTGAATAAGAAAACATCAAAAACCGGCAAAAATCTATCGGAAGCCGAATTGCTGAAATTCGTTCACGAGTTAGAGGTCCACCAGATTGAACTGGAAATTCAGAATGAAGAACTGATGATGGTAAAAGAGCAGGCAGAGAGTGCGCTGTTTAGATATACCGAATTATATGATTTTGCCCCGTCCGGTTACTTTACACTCTCAAAAGAGGGAAAGATCATAGAATTAAACCTTGTCGGCTCGAAAATGCTCGGCAAATTCCGCTCGCATTTAATAAAAAGCTCATTGGGATTTTTCGTCTCCGCCGATACAAGGCCGATCTTTCATTCCTTTATCGACAGAGTATTTACTGGTAAGAAAAAAGAACAGTGCGAAGTTACATTCTCTGCCGGTGAAGACGCACCAACATTTGTCCGTCTTGCGGGCATTGTTTCCCAAAACGGAGAATATTGTTTTTTAACGGCGGCCGACATTACCGAACAAAAACAGTCGTTAGAGGCATTGCGGGGAAGCGAAGAACATTACCGGACAGTGGTGCAATCCGCTACCGATGCTATTATCGTTTCAAATAGTCTGGGTATTATTCATGAGTGGAACAGGGGCGCAGAGAAAATATTCGGATATACCGAAAAAGAAATTATCGGAAGAGCGCTAACAGAGATATTGCCGGAACGGTACATTGAACAGCACACTCGCGGTCTTTCACGAATGGCGCAGGGAGGCGAAAGCCGCGTGATCGGTAAAACAGCGGAACTGTCCGGCCTGCATAAAAATGGAAATGAATTCCCGATAGAACTCTCGTTGTCGGAATGGGGTACATCGGCAGGAAAATATTTTACGGCGATCGTTCGCGATATTTCGGAACGCCGAAGGTCGGAAGCGCATGCACGCGAGAGCGAAAAAAAACACTCCGCTATTCTGGAGACGGCAATGGACGGCTTCTGGCTGTCGGATATGCAGGGACGGTTACGGGAAGTGAATGAGACTTATTGCCGGATGAGCGGATACAGCAAGGAGGAACTGTTGAGCATGTCCGTTGCAGATATTGAAGCAGCCGAATCGTCCGACGATACGGCTATGCACATTCGGACGGTTATGATGAAAGGGGAGGACCGGTTCAAATCCCGTCACCGCCGCAAAGACGGAACTGTTTTTCATGTAGAGGTCAGCGTCCAGTACAAGCAAATTGAAGATGGAAGAATGATCTCTTTTCTGCGGGACATCACCGAGAATATCCGTTCGGAAGAGATTCAACGAGAGAGCGTGCAGATCTATAAAACATTGGCAGATTCCGGACATACGTTGGTTTGGACATCAGGAAGAGATAAACTCTGCAATTATTTCAATCGCGTATGGCTGGAATTTACCGGACGCACCCTTGAACAGGAAACGGGAAACGGTTGGATGGAAGGCGTTCACCAGGATGACGTGGAACGATGTATGAAAATTTATTCCGCTGCGTTTGACACACTGGAAGACTTCAGCATGGAGTATCGTTTAAGGCGGCACGACGGTGAATACCGGTGGATCGTAGATAACGGCACCGCACGATACAACAGCAGCGGCGAATTCATCGGTTACATCGGTCATTGTTACGACATCACCGAACGCAAACGCGCAGAGGAAGCGCTGCGCATTAGCGAGTATCAGTATCGTCACCTTATTGAAACAATGCCTGACGGCGTTTATAAAAGCACCCATGAAGGGCGATTCATCGAGATCAATCCCGCCATGGTGAAGATCCTTGGTTACGATTCCAAGGAAGAGTTAATGGCCCTGGATATTAAAACCCAGTTGTATTTTGATGAAGGTGACCGTGAAAGCGTTACGCTGGACGAGGAACTGAACGAAAGATCTGTATATCGTTTGAGAAAAAAAGACGGATCGGAAGTCTGGGTTGAAGATCAGGGACGCCTTGTGGTTGATGACGATAAAAACATTTTGTACCACGAAGGAGTTTTACGCGACATCACGGAACAGAGAAATTCCGAACAGGCACTGCGTCAGGCCCAAAAGCTGGAAAGTATCGGAACATTGGCCGGCGGCATCGCTCACGATTTCAATAATCTGATGAACGCCGTTTTGGGGCAATCAGGGTTGGCCCTTCATAAACTCCCCAAAGAAAGTCCTGCGGTGGACCATATTGAGAAAGCCATTAAAGCCTCGGAGCGCGTTGCCGATCTTACGAAGCAGCTTCTTGCCTATTCCGGAAGGGGAAAGTTCTTTATCAATGAGATCGATCTCAACGTGCTGTTGAAAGAGAATATTCAAATGCTTGAGCTATCAATTCCAAAGACGATCAAATTGAAGATCGAACCGGGTTTTCCGCCGCCGCATATTATGGGTGATGTCAGTCAGGTTCAGCAAGTGATCATGAACCTCATCATCAATGCAGGAGAAGCGATGGGACAGAATCCGGGAAGCATCATTCTTCGCACGGGCAGAATTGAGATCCAAAAAGAGACGAAGGAATATTCCAAATATACTGCGGCCGCACTGCCGGCCGGCAGTTATGCCATGGTACAGGTGCGGGATACCGGCAGTGGGATCAGTCCGGCAACACTTTCCCGTATCTTCGATCCGTTCTTCACCACAAAATTCACCGGCCGCGGGCTTGGTCTTGCCGCTGTTCTTGGCATCATTAAAGGGCATAAGGGTGGCTTGCGTATTGAGAGTGAAGAGGGAAAAGGAACGATGTTCGAAATAGTTTTTCCGCTGGTGACTTCTTCCAGGAAAACCGGTGTTTCGAAGGAAAAGGAATTACCAGCGGTGAACGGAGAAGGGAAGACTATCCTGGTCATCGATGACGAGTCATCGGTGATCGAACTGCTGAAAGATGTTTTTACCGAGGCTAATTTTAACGTGATCGGTGCATCGGAGCCGCTGGAAGGAATTAATATCTACCGCCGCGAGTTTCAAAGCATCGTGCTGGTCGTTTTGGATTATTCCATGCCGCACATGGACGGTAAACTGGCTTTTGAAGAACTACGGAAAATCAATAACGACGTAAAAGTTATACTTTGTTCCGGGTACTCCGAAGAAGAAACGCTCTCCTCTTTTGGAATAGACCGGCCGACAGGATTTTTCCAGAAACCATTTACCACGGAGAAGCTTGTGAAGCGGGTGGCCGAGATTCTTGCCGATGGCCGTTAATCATCGCTGCGGCATTTTATGGAATAAACGCCCCAAAAACTACGTGATTCAACGTATTGCCTCATTCTTTCTTTTTCTCTACACTGAACATTGAATATCCGCAACAATGCGGAAGGTGTTCCATTGGTCCGTCAAAGCCTGCACGTTCAAAGCGCAAATATCTATGGCACAAAGCAAAAATAAATATCTTTACACGAAACATTGGTGGAACGGGTTCGCCCTGGCCTATGCATTGGTTATGCTTGCCTCACTTCTGCGAATATGGCCGTTACAAATCCTTGGTATGAAAATTCCTTGGGTTACCTTCTATCCCGCCGTTATGATTACCGCACTCTATGGCGGTCTGTATTCCGGATTATTTGCATCGCTGCTCTCCTGCCTTGCTATATATTTTCTCTGGCCGTTCTTCGGACCGAACCCCATTATTGTCGAAGGTGCCGACTGGATCGGGATGATCGTTTTTTTTCTGAACTGCCTGATGATCTCAGCCATAGCCGAAGCAATGCTGCGCGCGCGTCTTCGTGCATTCATCGCAATAGAGGAAGCGGATAAAGCCAATAGATCTAAGAGTATATTTCTGGCGAACATGAGCCATGAATTACGGACTCCGTTGAATGCCATTCTCGGCTTCACGCGGCTGACAAAAAAAATGGATGGGGCATCGGAGAATATCCAGGCAAATATGGATATCGTTATCCGCAGCGGCGAACACCTTCTTAATTTGATCAATAATGTTCTGGATATCTCAAAAATTGAGTCGGGCACTCTGAAACTTGAGGAAAAGACGGCGGACATCAACTTTCTTCTGCATGAGGTACATTCACTTCTCTCAATTCGCGCGGTAGAAAAAGGGATCGTCTGTTCATTATCCATCCATCCCGATGTCCCCCGTTTTGTGATTGTGGATCAGGGAAAACTGCATCAAATACTTCTGAACCTGGTCGGGAACGCAATAAAATTTACGATTACCGGAACGGTGAAGATCCGTGTGAATGCCGTGCGAAACGGCACGCCTGACTCTCTTCGATTACGTTTTGAAGTGGAAGATACGGGAGTCGGCATTCCGCCGAAGGATCAAAGGAAAATATTCGAACCATTTTTTCAGATTTCGCAGCAGGAGATCAAAGAGACGGGAACCGGTCTTGGTCTTGCTATTGGCAGGCAATATGCCGAACTGATGGGGGGAAAAATTCATGTGCATAGCGATGAAGGGAAAGGGTCCCTTTTTTATTTTGAGATACCGGTGACAGCATCGTCCGAATCATCTGAATTACTTCTGGCGATACAAGGCCGGATGACGAGAGTGGTCCACGAAAAAGACAATCAGAAGATTCTTATCGTGGAGGATGAACCGGTAAACAGGCTGCTGTTGCGGAACATTCTTGCGCCGATGAATTATGATATTCGCGAGGCTTCCAATGGAAAAGAAGGAGTCGACATTGCGGGTAACTGGGGGCCGGATCTTATTTTTATGGATATACGGATGCCGGTGATGAATGGTAAGGATGCTGCAAAAGCACTGAAGTCCGATGAGAAGACAAAAAACATCACCATTGTTGCACTGACGGCTCACGCGCTTGAGGAAGAACGGCAGGAGATCCTTACCGCCGGCTGCAACGATGTGATCAGCAAACCGTACCATGAAAATAATATCTATGAGATACTGGCAAAATATCTTAATGCCCAATTTATTTACGAACATTCCGAAGCAGCAACGAAAGAAAATACCTTCAACGGTCAAACGCTCGAACTGTTGCCGTCCGATCTGATCGCAGATTTATACAATGCCGCCATGCTGCTGGATTCGAACGCTTGCGCGGCCGTTACTGAACGAATACACCTTATCAATGCCGATGTTGCCGGACAATTAAACCAATTGATTTCAGATTACCAGTTCAAACAAATTTTTGATGCAATCACTAGCTTGCGTTCAAACGGGAAATTATGAATGTATTGACTGATGAAATTGATGATATCCTTCTTGTGGATGATACGCCTGCTTCTCTGAAACTCCTTGCCGATATGCTGCGGAACGAGGGATATACGATCCGTGCTTCAACCGATGGGGCATTGGCATTGAAAAGTATTGAAGCAAAGTTGCCATCGCTGATCCTGCTCGATGTAAAAATGCCCGGTATGACCGGACTTGAAGTGTGTCAACGTCTGAAAGCCGACGAGAAAACCCGGTCGATTCCGGTGATCTTCATCAGTTCTCTCAGAGATGAGTCGGACAAGATTAAGGGATTTCAGGCCGGCGGTGTTGATTATATCGGCAAGCCGTTTAACTCGGACGAAGTGCTTGCACGGGTGAAAACACATCTGACGTTGCGGAAGATGCAGACAAAGCTGGAAAATGAAGTGCAGAAGAGAACGGCGGATATTATTGAAACAAATGTGAGGCTGCAGAAAGAGATCGCCGATAAAATAGCACTGCAGAATGTACTGGTGCTCAGTGAAGAACGGTTCAAACTAAGCATGGAAGCAACGAACGACGGTCTGTGGGATTGGGACATAAAGAGTGATGCTTGTTATTTCAGTCCGTCGTATTATCTTATGCTTGGTTATACTCCCGGTTCCTTTCCGGCGGAAGGCAAAGTGTGGAAAGACCTTTTACACCCCGGCGACAAGGAGTATGTGCTGAAAACGATAGGGGAATGTCTTGAAGGACTCTGTGAGAAATTTGAAATTGAATACCGCATAAAAACCGCCAATGAAGAGTGGAAATGGATCCTGGGGCGCGGCAAATGTGTTGCACGCGATGAGCATCGTCGGGCCGTTCGGCTGGTCGGAACACACGTGGATATCACCGGGCGGAAACTGGCGGAAGAAGCGCTGAAGAAGAGTGAGGCTCAATACCGTTTGTCGGAAATAGACCTCAATAATTCCCAATCTATTGCGAAAGTGGGAAGCTGGAAATGGGATATAAAGAATGGTGAAGTGGCATGGTCGGATGAAATGTTCCGCCTCTTTGGAATTGATAAGAGTACATACACCGGACGGCTGGGGGATGCGATAAAAAATGTCATTCATCCGGACGATCTGCATATTTTTCTTGCGTCGAATGTTTCGTCCATTGTCGAAAAACGGACATTCGAGTATCGTATTATTCTTCCCGATGCATCGATCCATCATATTTCTGCAAAAGCGGGAGAGGTTATATTTGATGGCGACGGTAAACCGGATGTCATCATGGGAATAGCCCAAGATATTACAGAGCGGAAGTCATCCGAGCAGGCGCTTCGTCAGGCGCAAAAACTTGAAAGCATCGGTACACTTGCCGGCGGCATCGCGCACGATTTCAATAATCTGATGAACGCCGTATTAGGGCAGTCATCGCTTGCCCTCGGCAAACTCCCTAAAGAAAGTCCTGCGGCGGTCCATATCACGAAAGCCATTAAGGCGTCGGAGCGTGTTGCCGAACTTACAAAACAGCTTCTCGCCTATTCGGGAAGAGGAAAATTCTTCATTGATGAGATCGATCTGAACATGCTTGTGAAAGAAAATGTTCAAATGCTCGAAGTGTCGATACCCAAGTCATGCCAGCTGCAGTATGAATTGTGTTCCCCTTCGCCCTGCATTATGGGTGATGTCGGTCAGATACAACAGGTGATCATGAATCTTATCATCAATGCGGGGGAGGCGATGGGTTTGAATCCGGGGGTCATCAGTCTCCGCACCGGCAGGATCGAGATCGGGGAGGGCAACACCGAATATTCAAAATATACGGCCGTGCCTCTTGTCCCGGGCAGCTATGCGCTGCTTCATGTACAGGATACCGGCTGCGGCATCAGCCACGAAACGCTTACACGCATCTTCGATCCGTTCTTTACGACGAAGTTCACAGGCCGCGGTCTCGGACTTGCCGCAGTACTCGGCATTATCAAAGGGCATCAGGGGGGCCTGCGAATTGAAAGCGAAGTAGGGAAAGGAACAACATTCGACATTATTTTTCCGTTCATCAC
>CAJBTU010000324.1 GCA_903958625.1 uncultured Ignavibacteriota bacterium
ATCTTTAACCCCATGCCGATATTCTTTATCTGTTGGGCTTCATCAATTGCTATTAACTCGTACCCTTCTACATAGTCCTGAAGTTCCTGGAAATCCTGGGAATCGAAAAGATGATGAATTCTGATATTATCTCCTGAATCAAGCCGATACTTGAATTTCGTCTCGGAGAGGTATTCATTGAGGAGTGTAGTTTTACCGACTCTCCGCGCTCCATAAAGAATTTGAACTTTCCCGGGTTTAATAACTTTATGGAGATCGACTGCACGATTAATCATGATATTCTTCTACTAGTAATTTATGGATTAACACTCCTTATATTACTATATATATATTACAGAGTCAAATTGTCGAGTTGCCTTCGACATTGTATTGAACCATATATTGGACATTTTTATTGTAACGGTCGTTACAATATTGGAGTGCAACCAGTAACGTATTTTGTTTGATGGAGTTACGGGGTCAGATCTAATGTCTGATAAACTACAATTCTGACAACATCAAATTTCTTGTTCGATTTGGATCAAAAATTGGGAGCACTCAATCTTGACGACTTCCAATGTTTTAAATATGATCATCTTTTGGGGGCAGGTCAGACACTGGATCGCCACTTTCAAAAGCATTGGGGCACTTTTATTTTAAACCCGGGCACACACTCTGAACTTTTTCCGCGCTTCTCATCCTCAAATCAGTGGATAACTTTTTACAATTCCACAATGTTTGTTTTTGAAGATTTATATTACCTCTTATAAAGAGGGTGAATGTTTTATCTATTTCTTCTGTTTTTGCTTGGGATAAAAAACATTTTATATTTTTTCACTTACTCTTCGTTCTTTCTTTCCCTGTTCTTCTTTTTTTTCGTTTTCACCTTTTCTGCATTCGATGAATCATTTGGATTTGTCGATTGGTTTTGCGCATTACTATACATCATATCGTTTTGAGATACTCCTCGATGAACTTCAATCAGGCTGAAGATATCGTCTTTCTTATCCGTGTTAACTAAAGCGATATCGCACCCCCGAGTTCCACCATGATTTAATACCGCATCGTTAATGACGATGGTTGTATCCTTCCATTTCTTATCTCCAATTCCTTTTACAATGAATGCTGTCTTCATAACCTCGTTTCCAGCGTCGTAATCAATCTTCCAAGACGAATTCTTTATGCTGTCGTAATAGATCACGTGGAGGGTAATTGTTTTCGGTTCGAGCTTATCGCTCACAAAAAAGCTGTCATCAAGCTTGAAATACATAGCATCTTTTCCAGAGGCGTTCTCAAAGCTTCGCGCAAATCTTGAGTAAATTGATGAACTCTTTGTAATAGGGCCCCCAATTCGCCACAGAGGTATCGATGTTTCGTCTGCATCAATTTGATAAAGAAAGCGGGAATAATTATCCGGCCAAATATTCCATCCCACATCATTGAAACCAGTTTGTGTGTCGCGCTGTCTAACCTGATTGAGTGTAAGAGCATTCAGATCTTCAATAGCCGCTCCATATTTTGAAAAACTGGAACAGATCTTTTGCATTCGGACAGTGTTTTTTCTTTTTGCCGGCCCGTATACTGCCGTAGGATAGGCAATGGTATCTGCAGCATCCAAGCCTTTATGCAATGAACAGAATGCGTCCGTTGCTCTATCAGGATATATTTGACCAGCATATTTATTAAAAAAATGAAATGAATAATCAAAGCCCTGTTCTTTTGAAGCTTCGATAGCACCCTTACTGATGTCAAATACACTTTGTCCTCCATGGAGTGCATTTAAAACACCCCAATAGAAATTGAGGGGAACATTTCGCTGATACCACGGTTTGGTCCATGTTTGGTCCATTTCAGACCGTCGAAAGAGAGTCAGTCCTTTGGGATTTATGAGATATGGTGTCCATTGATAGAACAAGGACCGTTCGCCATCCAAATGGTGCCCTCGAGACAGCGCCCCGTTCTTGATACCGAAGCTTCCTTTGACATTGCTCACAACCCACTCCCACTCCGTCGTAAAACCTTCTTCTTCTTCAATGGAATCTTCACTGACTCCTACTTCCGGACCGATTGCATTAAAAAGTAAATTGATTCGAGGATGAGTTGTGCTACTCTGAAAAGTTTTATTGAACAAGTCAAAAGTCCAAAGGCGAAACTCACGCCATGCTGCCGAACTTCTCGTGAGATCATATTTACGTTCGAGAGCTTTTCCTTTGTATGGTGTTTCATCACCCGTGGCACCTGTCTTCACTTGAATAAAAGCAATTTTTTCTTGTCTCTCTTTAGAATAACTGCGAATATGCTTCCCGAATTCTACAATGAGTCTTTGAAAATACGCTTTATATTCTGCGGACAAATAATAGGGATAGTATTTCCATTTTAAATGTTTTTCCATTGTATCATCGGTCTTCACTGCAGGAACACCATGCGAATAGATCCAATCCGGTGCTTCGGGCCCCACTCCCAGGGAAAGATATATATACATTTTTCGCTGATAGGCTTGTTCAATCGCTTTGTCTAATTGACTCCAGTCAAAAACGCCTTGTTTCTTTTCCACGTCAGCCCATGGTGCATTGTATGAGAATCCCTTTAAATATGTGTACTCTTGGGGATCAAAAGTATCGCCCCGATCCCACACTCCAAAAGCACTGGAGGGAAAGTTTGATTGGGCAAAAGCCAGCGATGATGAAATAATGAAATATATGACAACAAGATCTTTTACAATGCTATCGTTCTTGACGATTTTTTTTTGATTCATACTATCTCCATACCAAATGTTGATTTCATAATGCCTATAGCGCGACAGAAAGATGA
>CAJBTU010000325.1 GCA_903958625.1 uncultured Ignavibacteriota bacterium
GAATTCAATGGTCTTCGTCTCGCCCGGATCGACAACAACGTTGATGTTGTATTCTAGAATTCCAAGACCGTGCAGTTCGTCGGTTGTTTGTTCGATGTTCGTCATATGAATGGTGACCTTGTCCCCTTTGTTCACCTCGATGTTGCTCGGTTCGAAACTTGAGCGGACCAGCACCATGAACACTTCAACATTCTTTCCGCTGCGGACCACTTTGGCATCCTTTACATCCCAGATCGCCTTCGGATCCTTATTCTCTTCTTTCGGATAGACTTCGATCGGATGCAGCTTGTCCGCTTTAATCATTTGCGCATTGTGCGGTTCCGGTTCGGTGAATGCATCATAAAGCACGGACATCTTTTCGCCGCCGATGTCGATCAGTTGCGATGCTTCCGGCTGCGACGGTCCGACGCTGAGATGGCGGCCGTGGGAGAGTTTATTCAAAGCAACAAGATATTTACCGTCTGGACTTTTCGTGTCCCCTTCTGCTGCGCAAAGATGACCGATATTGTATGCAACGGGAACCTTGTCGACAACTTCCCATGTGCCGAGTTTCCACTTTGCCACGGCGCTTTCAACGAAGAGCGAGGTGTAGGCAAATCCTTTATCATCAAACTGTGTATGCAGAGGACCAAGGCCAACATTGATTTCGGCTTCTTTTACGGAATTGTAATTCAACACGGGAATTCCGTCTTCGTTGCCGGTGAAATCTTTTTTCTCAACGGCGGTCAGTATTTTTTCGATACTGAACACGGTCGTGATGCTCTGAAGTTTTCCGCTGCCGACAATATATTTTCCGTCGGGGGTCACATCGACACCGTGCGGAGATTTTGCGATGGGAAGAAGATAGACAATTCCTTCGGCGGTTTTCGGATCGAGCATTTTTACTCCGTCCACCATTTTTGCTTTGCCGGCGGCGAGCGCCTCTTCAACTTTTTTCCAGTTGACAGCGGCAATATAATCGCGGTCTTTTTGCGTTGATGTTACTTCCAGTTTACCGATCGCCCGTTCGCTGTTATAACATGTCCAGAATGCCCAGCCGTTGCTCGGACCTTTTCCGGCATCACCAAGATCGTAGTTGAACGGCGGCATCAGGATCTGCCAGCCGACCGACATGGCTCCCGATTTCGAATCGACTTTAACAGCGCAAACAACGCCATTGTATTTGGTTGAATAATCTTCAATCTTTTCAACCCGTCCCTTAGGCAGCGGTATGGAGAATCGCGAAGCGGAAAGAATGTACTCGCTGTTTTCGGTCACGAATGTTGAGCCGTGATTACCGGAAATATTGGGAATGGGTCCGAGAATCTGCTTCGTCTTAAAGTCGCGCAGGTCGATGCGGGCAAGCCTGTTGTTCGCATTGTCGTTGACGAACAGCCAGCGGCCGTCATAATCACCGTCTGTTTCGCTGAGCGCCGGATGATGAACATCTCCCCAGGTAAATCCCCCCAGCATCGCTTTTGATTCCTTATCAAATCCATACCCGGTTGCGGCATACGGCGCAAAGACCGGAATGGTGGAAAGATGGCGCATAGAAGGAACGCCGTAGATATACACCTGGCCCGAATGTCCGCCGGAGGCAAAGAAATAATATTCATCCAGATCACCCGGCGCCACATATGTTTTTTGCGCTGCTTCCTGAACATCGGAACGGGCTGCCCCGCGTCCTTTCTTATCGCCGCCGCATCCGGCAGCCATTGCCGTTATGAATAGGGCAATCAGTAATACGGTTACTGTGTTCTTCATGAGTGTGTCTCCTTTGGTTATGAGGTAGCGTTTCTGTTATTTGTTTTTTACCACAGATTGTTTCTCTTTCTTTTTCAATTCATACGCTTGACGCAGTTTCCCGATCGCTTCCAGCCGTTCTTCTTTCGTCAACGGGATCATGGTGGATAATACGACATCCATTGTCCCGGTCGGTTTCATCAAAAAATCATCAAGCGTTCTGCCGAACCGTGACTGCACATCTTCAACCGCTAATGCAAGATCGGGTCCGATCTGCGCCGCCGCTTCTACGCCGAGCGATGAGACGGAATGACACACAAAGCACCGCCGTTGCACAAAGAATGCGCCGGGACCATTTTTCATCCGTTCTTCTTTCTCTATTTCTTCGCTCGATGGGATATCCCTGAAATTATTTCCC
>CAJBTU010000326.1 GCA_903958625.1 uncultured Ignavibacteriota bacterium
ACCATCAGCATATTTGGAAACCGAAAAAAATGGATCAGTTTCATACATTTGCTACATAGAGAATGATAACCTCATGCTGGCAAAGGTCGAAAATGACGTCGCCCACCTACAGACACTCATAATCGACACTGGAATTTCTACAAATTCTATTGAAAAAATTACATTAAGCCTTCAGAATGATGATATTTGCATTTCCAGCACGTATTCCAATACTGATCCTTTGAATGCATATTTTAACAGTTCCTCATTAGAATTTGAACAGATCAATGTTTCCCAATTGAATTCCTCGGCAAACATTTCTGCATTAATTGAGTAACAAAAGAATCGCATACAGATTGTATTTTAGTAACTGTTGTATTCAGTATTATTCTTGGAAATTTTTATCGGTGTGTTTCAACAGAATGGAATTTCCTAGGTAAAGAAGCGGCTGGAAGTGAAGTTGTTGACTGAAGGAATTGAAAGACAGAAAAATCAGAAAAAAATAAGAAATTTGAACTGCCGTATCTATTGTTCCTTTGATGTAATTCGAAAACGATCAACAATGGTTTTAGTGCCAGAATAGATCCCGAACAGCGCAAGCATCATACCTGCCCAAAATAGTACCTCCCCTAATGTATAACCATATTCGATCATACCCCAATCATTCAGAAGATTTGCCCAGTCATGATGCGATTTGCTCAAACCGCCGATAAGAGGAAGCTGCAGCATTCCCGCATCTTTCACATAAATGCTGACATCAACGATACTGACACCGGTGAAGAAGACCGCTACATGGGATAGCGATGACTGTTCTCTTTTTGCGACAACGAACCATACTGCCGGCGCAAGTATTTGATTGAGTGATCCTCCTACAATGGATATCGTTCTGCCAAAGAGGGAAAAGATTAAATGTCCAGCTTCATGGATATATAACAGAATGAGATGTGTCAGCCACAGTAAATTGGGGAGATCGAACGAACGCGTAGGAGTGTAAAGATGCAGCGGAAGCAAGATGAGGATGTACAGCAAAATGCCGTATCCAATAAGCGATATGTAAAGATTGAATTTTGTCACCGGGTATCGCCGGAAAAATAAAAGTCCCGCTCGCGGCGGGACTTCGTTTGTTATTCTGCTGGAACTTCCACTTTTTCTTTCTTGTAGGTCTTTTTCCGCTGAACGCTCTTCCGTTTCCGCAGATATTTCTTCTCGATCTGCTGCTGATCGGCGGAGACTTTCTTTTCCTCTTCCTCAACGTCAGGATATTCATAGATCTCATACTTGTAATTTCGCATGATGATCTTGTTGCCGTTACGGCCGAGCACATATTGCGGAAGAATAGGTATTTTGCCGCCGCCGCCGGGAGCATCGATCACATAAGCAGGTATAGCCAGTCCGGAGGTATGGCCGCGCAGTTTGTCCATGATCTCAAGGCCAACACTGACCGGTGTTCTGAAATGGTTCGCACCTTTGGTGATATCCGCCTGATAGAGATAGTACGGACGGACACGGATCGCGAGCAATTTGCGCATCAATTCCAGCATCACATCGGGATCGTCGTTCACCCCTTTCATCAACACGGCTTGATTCCCTACGGGAATACCGGCATCGGCCAGCATTTCGCAGGCGCGTTTTGCTTCAGTTGTTATTTCCCACGGATGATTGAAATGCGTATTGATATAGACCGGGTGATATTTTTTCAGCATATTCACCAGTGCCGGCGTAATGCGCTGCGGAAGTACGCACGGCATCTTTGTGCCGAGACGAATGATCTCCACATGCGGTATCGCACGAAGACCGGAAATGATCTTTTCCAGCATCACATCGGTCAGCATCAACGGATCGCCACCCGAAAGAATAACGTCGCGGATCTCGGGATGTGCAGCGATATAATCCAATCCGGTCTGGATATATTTCATACTGATCTTGCCCGAATCTCCCACCTTACGTTTACGGGTGCAGAACCGGCAATACATGGAGCATTGACTTGTTGTTAAGAAAAGCACTCTATCCGGGTAGCGATGTGTAATGCTTGGTACGGGGCTGTGCGCCTCTTCATTGAGAGGATCTTCCGAAAACCCATCTTCTTCCAGTTCTTTCGCATCGGGAACGCATTGAAGCCAGATCGGATCGCCGGGATAGCGTATCAAACTTAAGTAATACGGATTGATACGAATATGAAACAGCGTATTTAGTTTTTCGGCAAGTTCTTTATCAAAACCGAATCTGTCCACAAGATCTTTACCGCTGTCAACGCTTGCTCTTAGCATTTCCTGCCAGAGTTCCATAAAATAGTGCCTTCTGTTGTGAATAAAAATGAATTCGTAGAACCAATCTTTTTCTTGTTTCCTTTAGTATCCTAAAGATACTTACCGTAGATGACCAGGTCATCATTCGGTTTATAATACTCTTTTATATGCGCCAGCTTTTGGAACTTCTTTCGCTCGTAGAACTGACGCGTGTTGTCATACTTTGATGTTGATGAGGTCTCCGCAATCAGCAACCGTCCGCCACGCCCCTTTAACACATCTTCGGTATAATTCAAAAGTACAGTCCCAATTCCTTTACTCTGCGCCGCCGGATCCACCGCAATCCAATAAAGGTCATATGTTGCAACCGTTGCCGGTGTCGGACCGATGCAAATATACCCCAGTGCTTTCCCTTCGCCATCAACATACGAGAACAACTCGTAATCCTTTTGGTCCGGATCATTCAGGTAGATTTCCATCAATTCCACTGCGATGTCGATCTCTTCCTGGCTGAACACCTCTGTTGCAATAACGATCGAACGTAAGGTTTCAAAATCCTGCCGTTCAGTTTTACGTACTTCCATTATTTTTTCTTTTCTCTGCGTCGCTCTACGGCATACCCGACGATCCTTCCGATCGCATCGGCATAGGTCATCCCGTATGTCCGGGCGGAACGGAAATACCCGGCATCATTGGAAAGATCGGGATTCGGATTCACTTCAAGAACGTACGGCTTCATTGTCTTTGAAAGGCGAATGTCCACACGGGCATAATCCCTGCATCCCATCAGTTTATAGGCACGAAGAGCAACAGCTTTCACTTCATGTTCAACATCGGCCGGCAAAGGGGCCGGACAAATCCCTTTTGTTCCTTCAAATTCTTTTGTCCCGTCCATCCATTTCGCATCGTACGTAACGATTTTCGGATAATCAGCCGGCAGTCCGGAAAAATCGATCTCCGAGATCGGCATAACCAATGGGGGATCATTTCCAATCACCGCAACGTTCAATTCCCGCCCTTCAATATACTCTTCCACCAGTGCTGCTTCTTGAAACTTACTGATAATGAACTCTACACGCTCTTTCAGTTCCGAAAACGTGTTGACAATTGATTTATTATCGATTCCGACGCTGGCATCTTCCGCGCTCGGCTTTACGATAATGGGGAATGAAAGCCGGAAATTTTCTGCTGTCAAATGGGACGGATCTTCCACCAGCATAAACTCCGCTGTCGGTATTCCATTATGCAGCATGATCTCTTTCGTCCGTGCTTTGTTGAGACAAGTTCCCAGCGTCCATGGACCGGAACCGGTATAGGCGATCCCCAGCAGTTCATAAATTCCTGCAACATGCATTTCATGGATCGCGTTATCACCAAGGCTTTCCACCATATTGAAGATCACTTCGGGCTGGATAGCTTTGATGTAGCCGAGAAAACGGTCCAGATCGTCGGACATGTTAAAGATAGATGTTTCATAGCCAAGAGTACGTAACGCCGTCTGGATGTCTTCCTTCTCTTCAATAACACCCACTTCCGATAAGTCTATTTTCCCATCGGCTTTTGCGGCAGAGACCCAAACACCGCTTGGTCCGTGATCTACACCGGCATCGATCGCAAATTCACGACCCTTGTTCGTTTCAATCGTCGGTTCGTTATAGATAATTGATATATGAATTGGCTGTGACATTATGATAAGTTGTACCGTTTCATACCTGCATTCATTACCGTATTCAACATTTCAGAATAATTCATTCCTGCCATTCTTGCCGCTTTCGGGAAACAGGAATTATCCTCGATTTTAGGCAGTATTCCTGGCAAAGGATTGATCTCGATGATATTCGGTCTGCCATTTTTGTCCAGACGCACATCAATCCGAGACCAGTCACGGCACCGAAGTGCGTTATAGGTATTCCGGCACAGTTCTTCTATAGCCGTTTTAAGACTGGCGTCAACCTTAGCTGGACATTCAAAGATTTCTAAAGGATTTGAAGACTGGTCCCAAATCCATTTCGCCTCATATGAATAAATAGGATTCACTCCGCTCGGAAGTGAATCGAATTTGATTTCAACGATCGGAAGAACCTTCAGGTCATTCCCGTTACCGAGCATCGCTACCGTGAACTCCCGTCCCGGCAGAAACTCTTCCACAAGTGCCGGCTGACCGTACTCTTCGATCACTTTCGTCACTTGCTCCGTCAGTTCCTTCACGGAATTGACGAGCGACTTGTCGAAGATCCCTTTGCTGGAACCTTCGAAGAGCGGCTTGACCATTGCGGGAACAGGAAACTCCAGCGAACGAAGTTCTGATAACGATGATATGACGGCAAACTTGGGATTGGCAATTTTGTAGTACGACAGTATCTCTTTCGCGCGGGATTTATCAAGACAGATGCCGAGCGTCAGCGGATCGGAGCCGGTGTACGGTATGTTCAGCATCTCGAGCATCGCCGGTATTTGCGCTTCACGTGATGCACCGAAACGGCCTTCAGCGATATTGAATACAATGTCCGGCTTCGATGATTTGAGCGATGCAAATGCATTTTCATCGGCTTCAATGAGAGTAACGGAATGACGAAGGGAGAGGGCATCTCGTACGGCGTGGATAGTTTCGATAGTATCCCACTCCGCAAAAGCGTCTGCGTTTGATGTGACTTGTATTTGTGTGTGAGTCGTTTGTTGCGTTTGACTCGAAGGTTGAGGAACACTTGCTGATGTTTCGTTCTCTTCCTTCTTCACGTTGTAGACTAATGCTACATCCATTCAGAAGAGTACCAAAAAAATATTTTGGTTACCTTTCACAGTTTGTTTGAAATGTTTTTCATCATCGAGCAACCGCTTCATATTTTTCTCTTCAGTGATGATGACGAGCGATTTTGTGTCAAAGAACGGTCGAACAGTCGTTTTGACACCTTGATTTCTCTACTAATATACGGAATTATACAGAGTTGTCAAGAGGTTGCGACACTTTTTCAGGAGGATGAGAGATTTTTAATTTGAGATGAGTTTCAAGATGACCGGACAAAATAAGCACAATCTTTTTAAAATAAATTATCCCGTCCGGAAATATTCGGACGGGATATACATCAACTGAAAAATATTATCGGACCTTCACCACGACCATCGTCATGTCGTCGTGCTGATCTGCTTCACCGGAAAATTTCCTTGCATCGTTTACAACGATGCCGATGATCTCTTCGGCCGACCTTCCTTTCGCCTCTGCAACGGACTTCAGCAGCCGTGTCTCGGTAAATTCTTCACCGGCAGTATTCCGCGCTTCAGTAAAACCATCGGTATAGAAAACTAAAATATCTCCGCTCCGCAGATCGAATTCCCTTTCCTCCAGCACCGAATCGAATACGCCTCCGTCATCCAGACCAAGCGCAACTCCTTTTGGCGTAAGGAATTCCTGTTTATCGTCCCGCAAACCAGCCAGGATCACCGGATTATGTCCTGCTCGGGAGTACCGGATCTTTTTGGTCTGCAGATCGATGATCGCATAGAACATGCTGACAAACGAATTCTTTTCAATGGTCTTGTACATCAGCCTATTCACCTTGCTCAGAACATTCTTCGGGGAGATATTCTCCTCGGCGTGCGACTGTAGTATCCCTTTCGTTAATGTCATATAGATCGCTGCGGGAACCCCCTTCCCGGAAACGTCACCAATCGCTATCCCGATCTTCGTTTCTCCAAGATCAACAAAGTCGTAATAGTCGCCGCCGACCTCGTATGCCGGAATACATACTCCGGCTATATCAAAACCAGCGACATGCGGGTTTTCCTTCGGCAGCAGTTTCATCTGCACTGCACGGGCAATTTCCAGTTCCTTTGCCATCCGTTCCCGTTCACTGATACGCTTGATATGCGATGGTGTGGTATCGGGAGTGAATTGAAATTCTTCCCGGCGAACAATTCCAATAAGTGCTACAATAACGGGTATAGCCAGAAAAATCCCAAAAAGAATAATCTCTATGCGAAATGCCGGTCCGGACGAAAAAAGGACCGGTTCAAATGTGCCGATCGCATTGACAAGCGAACTGGCGATGATGGCCGATAATATTCCGTATCGTAGAAAAATAATCGAAAGTATGATTCCGATAATGAAATACAATGGGAACTGCCAACTGCTGTTAAGAACGCCGAACGGTATATCCCACAACGTTGATGCAGTGAATGACCACAACAGCGAAGAGATGATTATTCCGATCCATTGTGTTTTGATCTTCTCACGCAGCCATGACAATGCG
>CAJBTU010000327.1 GCA_903958625.1 uncultured Ignavibacteriota bacterium
CAAAGGACATGATCTTGTCCGCCTTTGGCGAAAAAGGCGATCTCGTTTCAGTTTTCAAAGAACAAGGGTAATCTTTTTTCCAAAAAAATCGGTTACAATGATTTTGAACTTTTAATAACCTACTTTTTCAGCAGGAACTACTTAACTCACAACCGCATTCATCTGCGCTTTGACAGAGAAATTATGACACAACAACTTGCAATCGGTGTTGATCTTGGAGGCACCACCGTAAAAACAGGATTGATCGACAGTGACGGTAAGATCCTCGCTCAATCAAAACTTCCCACGCTGGCCGAACAGAATCCGCAGGCTGTGATTGGACAAATTGTAAAGAGCATTCAGGAAGTTCTTCCGCACGTCAATGGCAGAACAGTTGCGGGTATTGGTATCGGTTCTCCCGGACTCATCCAAAATCCCGGAGGCATCGTGAAGAGTCCTCCGAATATAAGCAAGTGGGATGTTGTACCGCTGGCGGATGAAATATCGAAAGTGTTTAAGATGCGCGTTGAAGTGGACAACGATGCCAATGTCGCCGCCATAGCGGAAGCCAGATTTGGTGCCGGAAAAGAATATCCAAATTTCCTATTCATTATTTGGGGAACAGGAATCGGCGGCGGTATCATCATGAACAATCAGATTTATCGTGGACTCAACGGCGGTGCAGGTGAAGTAGGTCATATTTCCATCAACTTTGACGGTCTGCTCTGCAATTGCGGAACGAAGGGCTGCGTTGAGGCGTATGTTGGTCAGAAACATCTTTCCAAACGCACGGCTGAAAAACTCAAATCTAATCCGAACTCAAAGATCCTTGAATTGGTCGGCGGTGATCTGGAAAAAATTTCTCCCGTATATATTTCCAAAGCTGCGGAAGCAGGCGATGCATTGGCGAACGAAATTCTTATTGAAGCCGGAACATTGCTTGGTGTGATGATCGGCGGTGTGATGAACACGCTTGATTATCGTGTAACGGTGATCGGCGGCGGTGTTTCTGCAGTCGGAGATTTTGTCTATCAGGCAATTCATCAATCGGTGCTGAAGAACGTTCAGAAACCGCTGCGTGACGGTATTAAGATTGTCCGCGCCCAACTCGGGAATGATGCGGGGATCTTCGGCGCAGCCGGTATGGTCCTTTAAAAATATTATCAAAAGACGTCTGAACTATCAACCGTCGATTGTCAATCTCCAATAGGTTCACGGGACTCTGCAGCGTTACTTCGTAACGATTCCGAAGAATGCACTAGGGAAAATGGCGCTCTGCCGCACGGCATTGATCAACGATAATACAGATGTTTTTATTACAAGAATACAAAATTATTAGATGAGACAATTTTTCTTTAATGCAAAATGGAAGTATGGAACGCACAATTTTGCATTATTTATTATTTTAGCGGTGATTGCTGTTGTTTTCGCACAAGCTCAGTCTAAAGACTCTCTCGCTGTTCCTGCCGATTCCACTCTTGCTTCAGCCGATACACTTAAAGCAACATCCGGCGGTATAGATTCCGTTGTGACGTACAATGCCAACGATTCCATCGTCTTCACGTTCGAAACCAAACAGATGAAGATCTTTGGAAAAGGGGATGTCCGTTTCAAAGACCTCAGCTTAAAATCCGAACGTATTAATGTAAACTGGAATACGAATGAATTGGAGTCGTTCGGCGTACTGGATTCAGCCAAAGCACAGAGGACGGACTCATTAAAAGAACGCTATTCCGGAACCCCGGTAATGATCGAAGGGGCAGACAAATACGAAGGGTGGAAGATCTCGTACAATTTTAAATCGCAGCAGGGAAGAGTGACGCTGGGTGAAACAGCGGAGGATCAAGGCTATTATCAGGGTCAGCAGATTAAAAAAGTTGACAAGGACATGCTCTTTATTTCCGATGGATATTATTCAACGTGCGAAAACGGTCACCCTCATTTTTATTTTTTCAGCCCGGAAATGCGTGTGACAGTTCGCGACAAGATCGTTGCCCGGCCTATCTATCTTTATATTGCCGATGTGCCGATCTTTGCGCTTCCGTTCGGCGTGTTCCCGAGTCAGGGCGGAAGGCGTTCGGGGATTATCGCACCGGCATTTGTCGACAAAGGTTCACGCGGAACCGGGCTCGAACATTTTGGTTATTATTTTGCACTGAACGATTATATGGATGCAGCCGTCGTTGGAGATTGGCTTACGAGCGGTACATGGCGTGCAAGTCCGAACATCCGCTATACAAAGCGCTATGACTTTTCCGGTTCGCTCTCCGGATACTATCAGCATTCAATCGAGAACGAACCGCGAGATTATGATTATTTGGACCGGGCTGACTATTACGCCAACCTTGTTCACAACCAGACGTTCAATCCCACAACGCAGATGAGCGTGAATTTTTCCTTCGCCAGTTCCGAGAATTTCAAACGCGCGTTGACGCGGACCGAGTATCTCAATCAGGAGATCATTTCCAATGCTACGCTGAGCAAAAGCTGGGAAGGGACAAGCAACAGTATGAGCATGAACATTAACCGCCGTCAGAATCTTATTAATGGATCCATCACGAACACTCTGCCGTCGATTTCATTCTCACACTCGCAATCGTATCCGTTCCGTTTCGGCAGTGCTAAAGCCTCAACCCAATCGGACTACTCGTGGTATGAAATGATCGGAATGAGTTACGGCGGAAATTACCAGCGGGTCGATAATAAGACGCGATCCGTGGATACGATACCGTTCACCTCCTATAACCGTCAGGGAGTATCACACAATCTTTCCTTTAACGCCGCACCGAAGGCAGGTTATTTTACGATATCCCCGTTTTTCAATTATAACGAAAAATGGTACGATAAAAGTTCGGCGATCGTTGGGTATGATACGTTGGGCAATCCGGTTGTTGAGGATAAGAATCATTTTGAAGCTGTCCGCACATTCAGCATGGGTGTGGGAGCATCCACAAAATTGTACGGTATGCTGCAGCCCCCGATTCCCGGTGTTGCAGGATTCCGTCATACCGTTCTTCCGGCGATCAGTTACAATTATCAGCCGGATTTTTCCGCCGAGAAATACGGATATTTCACACGCTATAAGGATGGATTGGGAAGAGAACAAATGTTTAACCGGTTCCAAAAGGAAATTTACGGCGGAGCGTCGGCCGGTGAACAACAATCGGTCAGTCTTTCGGTCGGCAATATTTTTGAAATGAAAACGACGGCAAAAGACACGACGCAAAAAGAGCAGAAATATCAACTATTGAATTTGAATTTGGGAACAAGCTATAACTTTGCAGCGGATAGTTTTAACCTCGCCGATCTTTCGGTGAGTTATCGGACCGATATCGGACAATATCTCGGGATCAGCGGCAGCAGCACATACCGTTTTTATGATTATGATAAGGTCAACAACAGACGAACCAGCAAATACCTCATTGAAAAAGGGAAAGGAATTGCTGAACTGACGAATTTTTCCGTGAGCCTTTCAACCTCGCTTCGCGGCGAAAAGAAGACGGCGCAAACCCAGCAGGAGGTGAACGATAGCGCCCGCGTGGCAGACAATGAAAAAAATCAAAGTGTCAGCGGTTATAAAGGGATCTATGATAATACCGAACCGGATTTCAGTATTCCCTGGAGTCTGTCGCTCAATTTTAATTTTACTCAGAGTCAGGAAAATCCCAGTATTAAATCCCGCTCGGCGAATGTCAGCAGCAATTTGGACTTCAATCTTACTGAGAACTGGAAATTCACCGCTTCATCAAGCTATGACCTTGTTTCAAAGCAATTTGCCGCTCCACAGATCAACATCTCACGTGATCTGCACTGTTGGCTGATGAATTTCACCTGGAGCCCGCTCGGCCCATATGCAGGCTACCGGTTTGAGATCAAAGTGAAAGCGCCGCAGCTGCAGGACATCAAGATCACCAAGCAGAATAACGAACGGTTATAATTCATAGAGATTTTCACGATTGTCAAAATTATCAAAATTGCAACATTTTTGAACAATAGGTAGGATGCCTGTATGCTGATCAAAAGATTTGAGGAAATGCAAATGTGGCAGGATGCAAGGACCTTAACGAAGCATGTGTATCATGTATCATCCGTCGGGAAATTTTCCAAAGATTACGGATTGAGAGACCAGATTCAAAGGGCAAGTGTCTCAGTAATGTCGAATATTGCTGAAGGGTATGAGCGTGACAACAACAAGGAGTTCATTAAATATTTAGGTTATTCGAAAGGTTCGGTTGGAGAAGTCAGAAGTTTGTTATATGTAGCCTTGGACAATGAGTACATTACAGAATTGGAATTTAATGAATTATTTGAACAGTGTGTTTTCATATCGCAACAACTGTCTAATTTCGAAAAATACTTGCGGAAGTCAACGCGTTAGAGCGACAATTTTGACAATGTTGAGAATAAAGTAATCTTGAAAATAATAATGAACCACTTATCTTTGGAAAAATCACCATACTTACTGCAACATGCCTCAAACCCTGTCGATTGGTATCCTTGGGGCGACGAAGCATTCGAAAAAGCAAACAAGGAGAACAAACCGATTTTCCTTTCCATCGGTTATTCTACCTGTCATTGGTGTCATGTGATGGAACGTGAATCATTCGAGAATGAGTCAATAGCGTCATTGATGAATACCTATTTCGTGAACATTAAAGTGGACAGGGAAGAACGTCCTGATGTCGATAAAGTATATATGTCGGCAGTTCAAACGATGATAGGACAAGGGGGATGGCCGCTATCCGTTTTTCTTACCCCAGATTTGAAGCCTTTTTACGGCGGCACGTATTTTCCGCCGGAAGATGGTCACGGCCGTCCCGGATTTCCGTCATTGCTGGAGCGGATCAATGACGTATGGCAGAAAGAACGCGAAAATATAATCCGCTCCGGCGAAGAACTGATTAAACAACTGCAGCATCGCCATAGTGTTGACAGCCGCAATACGGAAATAAATGAAACAATTCTGAAACGCACGTACCATCAGTTGGCGGCAGGATATGATCCAAAATATTCCGGATTCGGAAGCGGAACAAAGTTTCCCCGTCCTGTCGTTTTCAATTTCCTGTTTCGGTACTACTACCGCACAAAGGATCAGGACGCGCTGAAGATGTCCCTGACAACGCTGATGGCGATGGCAAGCGGCGGAATGTATGACCATCTCGGCGGCGGATTCCACCGCTATTCCGTTGATGCTCAATGGCGCATTCCACATTTTGAAAAGATGCTGTATGACCAGGCACAGCTGGTCAATTCGTACCTCGATGCATATCAGCTCACTCACGATGAATTTTTTGCAACCATTGCGCGCGAAACACTGGAATACGTTTTGCGGGATATGACCTCGCCGCAGGGAGGATTCTATTCGGCGGAAGACGCCGACAGTGTTGACCCCGAACAACAGGGAAATAAAATTGAGGGTGCGTTCTATGTGTGGAAAAAATCTGAGATCGATGATGTGTTGACATCGGATGAAGCAAAGGTTTTTTGCCGTTATTATTCCGTCGAAGAAACAGGCAATGCCCTCGCAGATCCGCATCAGGAGTTTGTCGGCAAAAATATTTTATTCAATCCGTTGACTATTGAACAAACAGCAGAACTTCTCTCTGTGAATGCAGACGATGCAAGACAGTTACTTGCTTCCGCAAGAAAAAAAATGTTCGAACGGCGCGAACGCCGTGTCCGTCCGCAACGCGATGATAAGGTGATCACGTCTTGGAATGGATTAATGATCGGGGCGTTTGCCCGCGCATCGCGGATTTTGAACGAAGAAAGATATTTGAGAGCCGCATCAAACGCGGCATCATTCCTTTACACCAACTTGTATGACGGCGAGAAAAAAATATTACGTCGTCGGTTTCGAGACGGCGAGGTGAAATTCGAAGCGCACGCGGATGACTATTCGTTTCTGACCGCCGGTCTGATCGATCTTTATCAGTCAACATTCGATCTTCGCTGGCTGAATTGGGCTGAAGAATTAATGGGGATGACGATCGCTCTGTTTTGGGATTCGGCAGAAGGGGGTTTTTATGATACCTCCGGCAAGGATTCTTCGATTCTTGTCCGATCGAAGGAGGCCTATGACGGCGCAGAGCCGACCGCGAATTCCATGGCCGCAATGGATCTTCTCCGGTTGTATCACTATACCAATGACCGATCGTTAAAGGAGTATGCAGAAAAGACATTGAGATATTTTTGTTCGCTTCTCGAACAATCTCCTCAAATCATGCCGCAGTTGATGGCTGCCGTTGAATTTTATTGTGCGCCGCCTGAACATCTTGTCATTGCGGCAGAATCGTTGACCGATGCCTGGCGATTCCTAAACGAGGTAGCCGGGAAATATCTTCCGAATGCAAACTGCATTGTAGTGGAGAAGGACAGCAAAGAACACTTGTTCGCGAAATTCCCCTTTCTGAATGGGATGGAAACGAGAGAAGGTAAAACTATGGCGTATCGATGCAAAAACTATGCGTGTCTGTTGCCGACGAGCGTTCCTGTGGAATTCCGGAAACAATTATCGGCTTGATGAAAAATCGGATCCTGCGCCGTTTCGGTGACGGAAAGTTCCAGAGAAAGCGAGGGGAGAATACTAAGAAAATCTTGAAAATTTCTTATTGCAACTTGACTTCTCTCTCTTTATCTTCATTATATATTATAGTTTGACGGCGGTCATAGCACCGTGTTTTTTTTGATAGTTAGGGGCCAACTCAATGAAAATTAAATCTTTTACTCTCGATGATGGCAAGGTCGTCGTTCTTGAACCGAAGGGTTCGTTGGTTGGTGGAGACGAAACGGATGAACTGAAAAAAACCGTCGCTTCATTATTGGACCAGGGAAACCGGAAGTTGATCATCGACCTTGGGGAAGTAGAATATTTGAACTCTTCCGCTATCGGCGCATTAGTTTCTGCGCACACATCTTACATGAACCGTCAAGGGAAATTTATCCTCTGCAATGTCAATAAAAGTATCACCAATGTTTTTGTAGTAACAAAACTCTCGACAATTTTTACCACAGCGGAAAAACGCGAAGAAGCGATTTACGCAATAGCAAAGTAAATAACTTTAACTAATAACTTTCAATTACAAGGAGTCGTTCTATGAAACAAGGTTCACTCAACTTCATTATCACCTTCGGTGCGCTTATTCTGGGTTTTTTGATTTATGAATTTATGCTTCCGCAATTCATCAAGGACGGCGGATATCTCGTGGCAGGTCTCGTTGGATTATCAATTATGGTGGTCACATACATTTTCGAACGGCTGTTGTCATTGAAAAAAGCAGGCGGGAAAGGCCCCCTTCCGAAATTCTTGAAGACCCTTGTAACCAATCTGAACTCCAATGATATCGCGGCGGCTATCGGCGCATGCGATGCTCAGCGCGGTTCACTGGCGAATATCGTGAAAACCGGTTTAGAACGGTATCAGGAATTGCAGACAAAGAAAGATTTGAACAAAAAAGAAAAAATGGAAGAAGTGAAGAGAGTAATCGAGGAAGCAACCATGTTGGAAATGCCTATTCTCGAAAAGAACCTTATTTCGCTATCAACGATCGCATCGATCTCGACGATGGTCGGACTGCTGGGTACAGTGCTTGGTATGATCCGTTCTTTTGCCGCTCTTGCTAAAGCCGGCGCAACGGATGCTGCTGCACTTTCACTCGGTATTTCAGAAGCACTGATCAATACCGCAGGCGGAATCGCGATCGCTATTCTTGCTATCATTGCATACAACTTCTTCACAACGAAGATCGACGGTATGACATATATGATCGACGAAGCAAGCAAAGATATCCTGATGAACCTGCAGTCCAAACACGAATAAACTTTAGAGAGCGGAGCTGCTATGTCAAAAACAAAACGGGTCGGATTCAAATTAGATATGACTCCGATGGTGGATGTCGGCTTTCTTTTGTTGACGTTCTTCATGTTATCAACAACATTTAAACCTCAGGATGTTGCCGAGGTATCTATTCCGGTATCCCATTCCGCATTTAAACTTCCCGATATCGACGTGATGACGGTAACAGTGGACAAGGAGGGTTCAGTGTTTCTTGGTGTTGATAACCAGAACCTTCGCGGAGCATTGTTCGGTCCTGCGTATGTCCTTAAGGCCGGTGTCGGTGTGACATTGGCTGAACTTCCCGAATTGCTCAGAAATGCGCGTATCAGGAATCCTAAACTTCGCACGGTGATCAAAGCGGATCGCGAATCAGAATATAAAGTAATCCAGGGCGTGATGGAGACACTTCAAAAAGAAGGCATCACGCGATTCAATTTGGTTACGGATATGGAAAAATAAATTTTCAGGAGTAACAACCTATGGCCGATGTAGATTTATCGCAATCGAAAGGTAAACAGAAACACAAAGGGAAAAAGAAGCGCAAGCGCATTTCCGTTCGTATTGATATGACCCCGATGGTGGACGTCGCATTTTTGCTGTTGACCTTTTTCATGCTCACGACATCTATGAGCAAGCCTCAAACAATGGAGATCAATTTGCCGCCGTCTGAGACGAAGGCGGATGTAGCAGAATCAAATCTTCTCACTCTTCGTATCACCGATGATTTCAGGATATTCTGGAACATCGGCACGGAAAAACCGACAACGGTTGATGGCAGCGCAAAGAAGGACCGATTGATCAATCTTGGGAAACTGCTGAAAGACAGGAACAGAGCAAATCCGAAGCTCATCACACTCATTAAAGTGGATGGTAAGGCAAAATATATTGATATGGTCGACATCATGGACGAACTGAATATCAATGATATCACGCGGTTCAGTTTAGCACCAATGCTGGACCAGGACAAAAAAGAGATTGGTACATTATAAGTAACCGTGTAATGGAGAAAGTATTATGGCAACATTAGTAGCCGAAAAAATGAACTATGGTTATCAGGAGATGCGGACTCTCTCGAGGAAGTATTCTGTTACCGCACTCATCATGGCCGGAAGTTTTCATTTTATTGGAATGGGTGCATACTACGGAGTGCAGGCATTGCTTGAAGAGGATGAACCTGTCTATTCTGTTCGCATCATGAAATACAGCGACCTTGGCCCTCCGCCGTCAATCACAAATTCGCAAACTGCTCCTGCTGTATCCGTGGAAGCGCCTACGGCAAGGCCAACGGTTGGAACCCCGGTTCCGGTTCCCGATGCGGAGATCAATCCTGAACAGACAATTGCAACACAGGCGGAAATGGCGCAGACCGGTCCGATCGGCGAAGGTGACGGCGGCGGTCCCGTTGAGATTCAATCGGACATAAAAATCGAAGAAGATGGTCCTCCGCCGGATTTCGTTCCGGTAGAAAAACAGCCGCAACCGCTTCCCGGGAACAATCCGGCTCCTGTGTATCCTGAAATTGCCCGTCGTGCAGGTGTTGAAGGGACAGTTTGGGTTAAGATCTGGGTGGACAAAGAAGGAAATCCAAAAAAAGCACAAGTATTGAAATCCGATGCAGAACTGTTCAACCAGCCTGCAATCGATGCAGCCATGCGATGGAAATTCACACCGGCGATCATGAACAACGGTCCCGTTTCTGTATGGGTATCCATACCATTTAAATTCAGATTGAACGCGGGGCGGTAGCAGAAACAATGGATCCTTCAAAAATTTTTGTGTACTTCGGGTATGCAATGTCGGGCTTGTTCTTTGTGTTGGGTGTGTATGTGCTTTTCCTCTTTCCGGCCGAACTTCATGTGCCGGAAAATTTTCGGGTGATGTTTGGCGTTGTACTTCTTCTGTATGGATTTTATCGATTTATTTCACTCCGAATCAAACAACGGCAAGCTGATGAAGAAGAGTAAATATTGGCGTGCATTCCCCATTATCCTGTCCTCCGTACTGCTATTTTCATGTTCCGGCGAAAAACGTGAAACACTCACTAGCGGCAGTATCACCATGATGACATCGGAAGATGTCTATCCCGTTATCAATATCCAAGTCGGCGATTTCCAGCGAATGTATGAAGAAGTAAAGATCAAAAACATCTCCGTTTCCACGCGCGAAGCGGTAGTGCATATGTTGAATGACAGCATCAAGTTGATCGTCTGTGCCGGAGAGTTGAATGATGAGGAAAAGAGCGTGATTGCGAAGAATGATCTCGAAATAGATTCTACCAAGATCGCCTATGACGGTATTGCGGTCATCGTCAACAAAAAAAATTCCCTTGACAGATTGACCACCGATGAGATCAATGCGCTTCTTTCCGGCGCTACAGCCCGATGGTCGCAAGTGAAAGGATCGGATCTTTCAAGCGCAGTGATCGTGGCGATGGGGGATCAGAATAGCGGGGTCTATAAATTCATGCGTTCTCGCATGGTGCCCGGCGTAAAGTTTACGGCGAATGCGTTCCCGTGTTCAACCACGACAGAAGTATTCTCCGTTGTCAGCGAACGACCGAATGCGATCGGATTCGTTGGTGTCTCATGGCTTTCAAAGATGCCGGAAAACCTCCGCGTTATTGAATTAGGCGATCCCCGTTTCCGCCGCGACAGTACAATAACGGAAATGGAATATTTTACACCGCACCAGGCAAACATCTACCGTAAGTATTATCCGTTTTCGCGAACGGTCTACATCTATTCCCACAATGTGGGAAAAGGTGTCGGTATGGGATATACGGCGTTTGCCGCAAGTTCCGACGGGCAAAAGATCATTGTCAGCAACGGATTGGTACCGGCAACGATGCCCGTTCGTTTGGTTCAACTGAATACACCATAATCGAAAAGGAAGAATAATGAAATTTCTCGTTTCACTGTTGTTGATTGTTTCGTTCAGCATTGCTCAGGATGATCTTGCCAAAGGGAAGGATGCATTCACAAAGAAATCATACGATGAAGCATTACAATTATTCCAAAAATATCTGTCGGCGAATTCCCGCAGTGCAGAAGCAAACTATTATATAGGTGAGACCTACCGGCTGAAGGGCGATCTTCAGAATGCACAAATATCATTGGAGCGGTCACTGGATTTTGACGATGAATTTGAACCGGCATTGGTTTCCATCATCCGCGTTTATGGCAAACTGGGTCTGTGGGAAAAAGCGGCGAAGCGGTATAAAGTGATTGAAAAATATCACAAGAACAGTACACTTGCGCCGATTGCTTATGGCCAGACATACCTCGACTGTGATTCGCTGGACAAGGCTTCGATCTATTTTTCAAAGGCAAAAGAGATCGATGTTAAGACCGTTGAAGCTTATATTGGATTATCTGAGGTTTATGCACGCCAAAATGTTATCGTTCTTGCCGTGGATAACCTTCGTACGGCTACTCAATACGATCCGAACAATCCGGCTTTATGGTATAAACTTGCAACAACAATCATGAAGAATAGAGGACTGAATTCGGCTCAGATCCAGGAGATCGTTGCGGCCCTTCAGAAATCGATCGAACTGGACCCGAACAATGTTCAAGCGATCTATGATGCCGCTAATATCTTCTATCGGATCAAATATTGGCGCGAAGCAGCAGAATTCTTTAAGAAATATACAGAGACCAAGAAAGACAACGCTGAAGCATGGGAAAAATACGGGACGGCAGCGTACAACGCCAAAGCGTACACCGATGCATTGGTCATCCTCGATCAAGCGATCAAAGTTAATCCAAAGAATAACGAACTTAAACGGATGCTTGCCCATTCATATTATTTGTCGAAGGATTACCAGAAGACACTGGCATTGTATAAAACATTCCCGACAGATTCCCTTTCGAGTGATGAGACCTATCGGATGGGTTTTTCGGCCTATCAACTGAAGGACACGGTGAACGCTATCACGTATCTTGAAAAGACGCTGAGTCTCGACAAGGAAAATATGGATGCCGCCGGAACGCTGGCAGCGATCTTTCTGGCTCAGAAAAAATTTGATAAGGCGGTCGGTGAATATGAAAAACTTTTGATCAAGGATCCGAAGAACATCACGGCGCTGTATTGGGCCGGATATTGCTACAACGTCCTCGACAAGCCCGAACTATCAAAATCATATTATAAAAAAATTATTGCTGTGCGTCCGAACAATCCTCAATTCCATCAGGCTCTGGTGCAGATCTACAGTGAGCAGGATTCCGTTGAACAAGGCCGATATCATGCCACGATCATGATAGGGCTCGCGGACAGCATTATGAAAGCGGATCCCAGCAAAGCCTCCCAGCAGGTACAGATGATCATCAGCGGATACCGTTCATTAGCGTTGTTCGAATACAGGGATAAGAACATTAAAGCGGCAATCGAAAAACTGGAAAAGGCTATTGCGTATGAAAAAGAGAAGAAGGATGAAGGGTTGCATCTATTCCTTGCGCAGATGTATGCTGTTGCTAGCGGCGACAAGGAATTGCTTCTTGATGAAGCTAGAAAATTGAAAGAGAGGGCATGTCAGGAGTATGCTTTGGTCTTAAAGATAAATCCTAAGAATGCAGCGGCAAAGAAAGAATCCGGACAAATGAATTGCGGAAAGTAAATCTCCCTATACTATCACTCAATCTATAAAGGTGATCTATGAAAAAACCATTTTCACATATTTCATTTATTCTGGCGGTACTACTTGCTGTTGTGATTGCCGGATCTCTTTCTTCCTGCAAGAAAAAAGCGGAACTGCCGAATGTTGCGGAATGGGATACTTTCCAGGATCCTATCAATGGATTGGAAGTACAATATCCGAAAGGATGGCTATTGAACACCGATCCCAAACGCACCAAAGTATATTCGTCCCAAATTGTTGCCGATAAATTCTATGAAGTGTATTCGCAAGGGAGTTGCACGGTGAATGAGGAACAAGGGGGTGTTGAGATAGAAATCAGCTCCGAAAAGTTCAAAGATGTGAATGCTGGCGCACTGGAAGCGTACAAAGCCGTAATACTGAAAAATTATTCTGCTTTGAACCTGACCGGAGAACAGCCGGCGTCGTTCGGAAAAGAGAATGGTTTGAAATTTACATACAAAGTGAAGGTTGGCAAAGAAACGACACTGCAGGGTGAAAAAATTATTGTTGCCCATGACAGTGCATTCTATACGGTCAGTATTTCCGGATTCAATGACTACTTTGATGTTTATAAACCGTTGTTTGACAAGATTTTGGAATCGATCAAACTTCCCAAACCAAAAATATCCTATAAAGATCCAAACGCGGCGGCTCTCCCGTCTGCCGAAGTGTCAACATTCAGCAATGATTTTGTTGAGTTTGCACATCCGTATAATTTTGAAGTGACAATGCCGAAAGAAAAGAAAGGCGGATCGCTGCATACGCTCCATCTTGAAGGACTGCGTAAGGACTGTACATTCGATCTTGACATCTTCCCGACAAAAACGGACAAGGGTGATGTGAAATTCGAAAAATTTGTCGAAGATAACAAGGTAAAGTTCAAACCGAGATCGACCATTTCCGATAAGATCGGCGGAGTCAATGCCGTGGTGATTGCAGCCGCACCTCCGGCTAAGGATATTGAACGAAGCGTGTATTTTGCTACTAAGGGGGACAAGATCTATCAGGTGGTCGTAACATGGTATAAACCGTTGACCAATGATTTCAAACCGGCATTCGATAAAGTTGTTGCATCGCTAAAACTCAAATAATTCTTTATTATCGACACACTGAATGCCGAAATGTTCTTCATTTCGGCATTCTTTTTTTTGAAAGGCGAAAATGAATTTCAAAGATCTTCCTATCGGAAAGGATTTTCCCCGGGTCATCAACGCTGTTGTTGAGATCCCGAAAGGGAGCAGAAACAAATATGAATATGATGTCGATCTTGGTGTATTCAAACTTGACCGTGTATTGTATTCGTCAATGCACTATCCCGAAGCGTATGGTTTTGTTCCCAATACCTTATGGGATGATGGTGATCCGCTCGATATCCTTATTTTCATCGATCAGCCGTTGTTTACCGGAGTATTGGTTGAAGTGAAACCTATTGGAATCCTGAGAATGAAGGACGAAAAAGGCCCGGATGATAAATTGTTATCGGTTGCATTGAATGACCCAACATACAGGAATATCAACGATGTTACCGAGGTTCCAAAACACCTTTTAGTAGAAATCGAGCATTTCTTTACTAGTTACAAGCTTCTTGAAGGGAAGCATGTGGAAAGCTTCGGCTGGGATAATGTTGTCGTAGCACTGGAATCGGTAAAACAAGGGCATAATAACTATAACGCGTCGAAGAAACGGTAATGCAAAAGGCCTTTCCGAATGGAAAAAAAATAGTTACATTTATACGAACGATTTCCATAACTTTTATCCAGGGAGTGTATGAATAAAAATCAACTGTTTGTAGCTATTGTGTGTATGGCGGTAACTTTTTCTGTCGCACAGAAAAAAAGTTACTCGGTGGATGTTCGGCCGATATTTTTAACTTATGGTTGTTTAGGTTGTCATGGCGGTTCCAACAACCTTTTTTTGGGTACATATGCTCAGGTGTTCTCCACAGGCAATCATAAACCGGTTATCAAAGCGAACGACACAAACAGTGTTTTGATCTTAAAGATTAAAGGAACAGCTGGATTTGGTGATCAGATGCCGCAGGGAGCTCCGGTAATGGCCGCAGCAGATCTCAATAAGATCATTCAGTGGGTAAAAGATGGTGCGTTGGAAAATCCAACAAGCGTTTTTAGTACTACAAATAATGCTGAAATCAAGACATTTGAATTAAGACAAAATTATCCGAATCCTTTCAATCCAACGACAAAAATTCAATTTTCGGTTCCTGTTTCCGGTCCGGTGAAATTGTCGTTACATGATGCAGTAGGAAAAGAGATTATGCTGCTGGTTGACCAGAATATGGAAGCAGGAATGTATTCCTATCATCTCTCCGCATTGAATCTGGCGAGCGGAGTGTATTTCTACAGGCTGCAATCGTCAAACAATATCTTAACGAAGAAACTTACTTTAATAAAATAGATTTTCCGTGAGAAGCATTTCCATCATTGGTGCAGGGGCTGTTGGAAGTTCAATAGCCCTTGCTTTATTTAAAAGCGGAATAAAACCTGTTGCCATTTTTTCTGAAAATGGAAAAAGTTCCGCATTATTAGCAAAAAAAATTAAAGCAAAACAATTTGGTTCTGCGAACCAGATTGCATTATTGTCGGATATCATCTTCATTTCTGTGCCGGACGACAGAATATCCGATGTGGTGGAGAACATTTCAAATATTCCGGGTTCCCTTCGGGGAAAGACGTTCATTCATACCTCGGGCGCATTAACGAGTGATGAACTATCAGCATTGGCAAAAAGAGGAGCTTCGATAGGATCAATGCATCCTTTGCAGACATTCGCAAAAAAAGGGAACCGCACTTCGTTGAAGAATGTCTGGTGCGCGGTAGAGGGGGATCTGACGGCGGTCAATGTAGCGAAATCGTTGGCACGAACGATGGGAGCAAAGTACTTCCCTGTTGCAAAAAAAAATAAATCGATGTATCACATCGCAGCAGTGTTTGCTTCAAACTATCAAGTAACGCTCTTTTCTGTCGTTGAGCAGCTGGCATTGGAGATCGGGATACCGAAACATCAGGTGTGGAAGATATTCCGCCCGTTAGTCACTCAAACATTACAGAATGTCATCACCTCATCTGCTGCAGAGGCTCTGACGGGACCGATCGCCCGGGGCGATTATCGGACGATAACGAAACATCTCAAAGAGTTGGAAACTTCACGAACAATGGAACATCTGATTCCGCTCTATTCGACGCTGGGAATTGAAACAGCTAAACTTGCAAAACGAAAGAAATAATGCTCATAGATTATCACACACACAATTACCTCTGCAAACATGCCGACGGCACCCTTGAAGAATATATTCAGCATGCAATAAAGATCGGTCTCAACGAAATAGGTCTTGCTGATCATACTCCGATGCCGGATAATTGGGATCTCCCAGTCAGGATGACGGAAGTTCAATTCTGGAACGACTATGCACCGGTCGTTTTTGCGCTTCAGGAAAAATATAAGAATCAGATCACGATCAAATTTGCTCTTGAAGGGGATTTCCTTCCGGGAACCGAACAATGGGTGAAAGAATTCAATGCAAAAAGTGATTTTGATTATATCATTGGTTCCGTACATTACCTGGATAAGTGGGGATTTGATGATCCGCACTTTGTAGCGAATTACGACGTAAAAGATGTGAATGAAATCTATACGGACTATTATCATCATATCAAAGGGTCTGCAGAATGCGGACTATTTGATATTATCGGTCATTGCGATCTTGTAAAAAAGTTCGGGCATCGGCCATCGAAGAATATGGAAGAGATCCTGAGAGAGACATTCGCCGTGGTGAAAAATTCGGGGATGGCCGTAGAGATTAATACTTCCGGACTGCGTAAACCGGTGAAGGAGATGTATCCGAGCGAACATATTCTCGGCATATTGTCGGAATACGGCATTCCATTAACGCTTGGTTCCGATGCACATACGCCGACCGATGTTGGCCGTGATTTTGATATTGCTAAACAGTATGTGGAAAAATACGGCAGAGGGAAGATATCGGTATTTACGAAAAGGCAGCGAAGTGAAGTGAAAATCTGATGGACAAAAGAATATACATTATCGTCGCTCTTGCAGTTCTTGCCGTTATCCTTACGATCGTGCGGGAAAGCAGCAACTATTCGGGAGATTCATTTTCGTTGCTCTCTTCTTCAAAACAACAGGTATCCGGCGACCGTGTGTTTCGTATGGCCGATACGACCTTGCGTGCATTAGGAATAAAAAAAGAGAATATCCGGCCGGTCAGAAATAGAAATGATATCCGTGTTTTGATGCCACTATCGTTCGACCCTATTTTCTTTGTCAGGGCGATGAAGGATTCACTGGAGTATTATCAGGCGGAGATCATTTCCATTGAGAATGCAAAAGAAAAGACTTCGATTGTTCAAATAAAGAACGAAGAAGTGATCCTAAAAAGTTTTATCTTTAGTAAAGAACCTGCAATAACGGCAAAGAAAGGAGTTTCATCATCGGTACCAAAGAAGCAAACTCGGTAATGGAAAAGATCGTGTCGCTTTCAAAACGGCGCGGATTTGTCTTTCAATCAAGCGAAATTTACGGCGGGCTGAACGGATGCTGGGATTACGGGCCATTGGGCGTTGAACTCCTGAACAATATCAAGCAGTCATGGTGGAGGTCGATGACCTTCCGAGACGATGTAGAAGGGATAGATGCCTCGATTCTGATGCATCCAAAGGTATGGGAAGCTTCCGGTCACGTCGCTAATTTTACCGATCCGATGGTGGATTGCAAACAGTGCAAATCGAGATACCGTGTTGACGTGCTGATGGATGAACTGACACCGAAGAAGAAGAAAGACGTTCTGCGGGAAATGTTCCCCGGAGAATTTGAAGGCCAGCAGTCGGACGATAAGATCTCCATTGAATTCGGTAAGAGAATATCGGACGATGCATCCATCGCAAAATCGTTATCATCTATTGCGTGTCCGAATTGCGGCAATAAAGGGACGTTCACGGAAGCCCGTCAGTTCAATCTGATGTTCAAGACATTCGTCGGTCCAGTGGAAGATACGAACAACGTTGTCTTTCTACGTCCGGAAACGGCGCAGGGGATCTTCGTGAATTTCCTGAATGTGCAAAGCGCGTCTCGGCAGAAACTTCCGTTCGGAATCGCACAGATCGGTAAGGCGTTTCGAAATGAGATCAATACGAAAAACTTTCTTTTCCGTACACGGGAATTCGAACAGATGGAAATGCAGTACTTTGTGAAACCGGGAGAAGAGGATAAGTTCTTTGAATATTGGCGTGAAGAACGGATGCGATGGTTCATTGAACTCGGAATGAAACCGGAGAACCTGCAATGGCACAAACATGAGAAACTTGCACACTATGCCAAGGCGGCCTTCGATATCGAATTCAAATTTCCTTTTGGATGGGGTGAAGTGGAAGGGATCCATAGCCGTACGAATTTCGATCTCTCGCAGCACGAACAGCATTCCGGGAAAGCGTTAAAATATTACGATGAACAATCGAAAGAAAAATTCGTTCCGTTCGTCATTGAAACATCGGTCGGTGCCAGCCGGTCGTTCATGGCCTTCCTCTGTGCTTCCTATGATGAAGAAATGGTAGAGGGGGAAATGCGTACCGTTCTGCATCTGCACCCGAAACTTGCTCCGATGAAAGCGGCGATCCTTCCGCTGGTCAACCGGGATGGAATGGATGATATTGCGCGCAAATTGACGAAAGATCTGCAGAACTATTTCCGTGTATTCTATGATGATAGCGGAGCCATCGGCCGCCGGTACCGCCGGCAGGACGAGATCGGAACTCCCTTTTGCTTCACAATCGATTCACAGACTTTGATTGACCAAACCGTCACCGTCCGCGAACGCGATTCGATGAAACAGGAGCGCATTGCAATGGATAAAGTTCGGGACTACATGCTGGAGAGAATTTGAAGGCGATCGTCAAAAATATTTTCATCAATGCAGAGATCGACTATCTGCGGGCCGGCTGGAGAATCGGTATTTTTCTTTTGATCGCTACGGCGTGTAATACCGTTATTACTGCACCGCTCATGACGCTGCTTAAACAGATTCCCGGCATTCCGCTCCAAACCGCCGGTGCCTATCTCTTTTATGGCACTACGACGTTAGCTACATGGATCATGCTGCGGTTTCTGGATAAACGTCCATTTGTTGCCGTCGGACTCACGCTGAAGGCAAAAGCTGGAAAAGAATTGTCCCAGGGATTGCTGTTTGGATCCGGTATGATGTCCGCAATTTTTGTTATCGAGTATGCTACAGGAATGGTCTATATCGAATTTCGGGATGTTACTCTCCAGCAAGGCTTGATGATTTTCATCAACAGCATCATGCTATACATCATTGTAGGATATGGTGAAGAGTTCCTTTTTCGGGGATATATTTTCCAAACCTTCATTGAAGGATCGAATAAGGCCATCGCTACGCTCACTCTCGCGCTTATTTTTGCAATGGCGCACAGTTCGAATCCCAATGCTTCCGTTTTTGGATTGGTCAATGTCGGTTTGGCCGGGATATGGCTTTCCATTGCCTACTTCAAGACACGTGCATTATGGCTTCCCATCGGTCTTCACATCTCCTGGAATTTCTTTCAGGGTTTTGTTTATTCGTATCCTGTCAGCGGAACGACTTCCGTCAGAGAACAGATCGGCACAGCGATTGTCAGCGGACCTGACTGGTTGACCGGCGGTGCATTCGGTCCTGAAGGGGGAGCATTAGCGACATTGATGCTGATTATCGGAACGGTCTTGATCTATAAATGGAATTGGGTAACTTCAGCCGACGGCGTATGGAATTATGGACAATGGCGAGAAGAGCGTAAACTTCAACTGCTTACTCAAACCACTGAACCCGTCAATATTCAACCGTGAGAACAGTGTTCCGAATATTCCTTTTTATTATTCTTTTCTCGTCGGTGTCCTTCTCTCAATGGATCACTTCTCCGGCGTTTGACGCACAGGCGCAGCGCGGAATCAATGCTGTCTATGATCTTGAGTTTGAAAAAGCTGAAGTAGAATTTTTTGCGCTTGCAAGAGAATATCCATCCCATCCCGCAGGGAAATTCTTCCTGGCAATGATCGACTGGTGGAAGATTCTGATGACGATCGACGATGAATCGAATGATGATAAGTTCATCAAAAAAATGGATGATGTCATTGATCTCTGCGACAGTCTGCTGGAAGTGAACGAGAATGATGTTCGCGCGCTGTTCTTCAAAGGAGGGGCGCTGGGTTTTCAAGGCAGGCTCCGTGCGAATCGAAGCAGCTGGATCAAAGCCGCCAACGACGGTAGGCGAGCTCTTCCGATCGTCCAGAAAGCATACAAGATTGCCCCTGATAATTATGATATTTTGCTTGGCATTGGCATCTATAATTATTATGCCTCAACGATCCCGGAAAAGTATCCCATCGTTAAACCGGTGATGGTGTTCTTCCCGACAGGGGACAAAAAGAAGGGGATTGAACAGCTTACCATTGCATCGGAAAAGGCAAAATACGCTTCACTGGAAGCGAAATATTTTCTTTTGCAGCTCAGTTACAATTACGAACACCAGTATGAGAAAGCATTCGAATTGTCGTCGTCGCTATTGCAACAATTTCCGAATAATGTTGTCTTTCATCGCTATGTTGGGCGAAGCACATTTTCGCTCTCAAAATTCGGCGAATCACAATCCGCTTTCGCGGAGATATTCAAGCGCTGCGAGAACAATCAGCGCGGATATTCAGGGTATGCGAAGCGTGAAGCGGCATATTATCTTGGAATGATTGAGATGACCACGGCGAATTACAATCAGGCATTGAAATATTTCTACCAATGCGATGAGATCAGCCGTGTGTTGGACAAAGAAGAGACATCGGCCTTTATGACGATGGCAAATCTGCGGATCGGGATGATCTACGACGTGCAGAAGAAGCGGAAATACGCCGTTATGCAGTATCAAAAGGTACAGCACTTGAAGAAGTTTGAGAATTCACTGGAATTAGCAGAACAGTATCTAAGGAAGCCATACAATCAATGAACGAGACAACCATTTATATTATTCTGGCCGGTCTAATTGCCGGAGCAGCGGAAATACTCGGCGGCGCTTTCGTTGCGTGGAAAAGGGATTTGTCAAAAAAGATCCAGGAAAATCTTATCGCTTTGGGCGCAGGGTTTTTACTCGCGCTGGTGATGATCGACCTACTTCCGGAAAGCATCGAGAACATCGGCAGTACTGCCCCGATCTGGATGCTCTTCGGTTTCAGCGTGATCCATTTTGTGGAGCATACGGTCGTGAAGCACCTGCATTTCGGTGAGGAGACACATTCTCATGTGATGGTATCCAAGGTGGCAAGTTATTCCGCGTTCTGGGGTTTGTTCATCCATGCATTCTTTGACGGTCTGGCAATTTCTGCAGGAATGTATTATGATCTTCCGCTGGGCATTTTGATCTTCATTGCCATTCTGTTGCATAAGTTTCCCGAAGGACTTACGATCGCGTCGATCATGCTTGCGTCAAATCAATCACGACAGACAGCGGTGAAGGCAACGGCCGGAATTGCGGGAGGAACAATGATCGGAATATTTATGATCTTCTTTTTGCAGAATCTTGATCCGAAAATTACCGGATATGCATTTGCCTTTTCGGCGGGAGCGGCTTTATATGTCAGCGCCAGCGACCTTATTCCGGAGATCAATCGTTCCGACAATCGTATTCTGTCCCTTGTGGTGTTTGTCGGGATGATGATGTATTACGGGAGTGGAATGTTCCTTAAGGGAATTGTCGGGCATTAAAAAGTTGGGTAAAAGGAAAATTATTAAAATAAATAAAAATCCCTCGTTTTCAGCGAGGGATTTTTATTGCTGTGAATGTCGGTGTAAAATCTAAACGTCGAGACCAAGGGTAATTCTGCTGATACTTCCGATTTCGCCATACGAATTGAAACTGTAATCAAGTCTCACATTTTTTAAGACGAGTCCTCCGCCCATGGAAAAACCTGCCATTCCAGCCGATGTGCCGATCTTCAATTCTTTTCGACGTTCATTGTTATACCCAAAACGAAAACGAAGCGCCTTGCTCAGGGTGAATTCTCCGCCGACAGTGAATGTAGTAAATTTATCCAGGAATGAGTCGCGTTGTTCATTGAGCTTATGAAAATTAATGCTTAATTGAAGCGGGAGATGCTGAGGTTTGATCGTTCCGCCGAATTTGATCTCAAGCGGGAGTTGTTCTTTTGTAGAACCATATTTGTCTATCTGAGATCCGATGTTAGAGATGGCTGCTCCGATAGAGATTGGATCATCACCGGGGATGAGATACATCAGTCCAAGATCCATTGCGAGTGCGGATGAATTTGCATCGGCGATGGATGAATAAATATATTTCCCCGTTATTCCGTAATAGAGATTCTCTTCAAAAAGG
>CAJBTU010000328.1 GCA_903958625.1 uncultured Ignavibacteriota bacterium
AGGCGATCCCATTTTTTGTGTCGAACGCGATCGAAAGGACATTGTCGTCCAGCATCTTGCCGCCGGAGATCTCTACATTGTATTGCTGAAGCAACTGCGTTCCATCCGGCGAGAGAACAAAGACACCGGTTGATGTCGCAACCCATTTGTTGTTCAGAGGATCGACAGCAATGCAATTAATGTACTGGTCACGAACAGCTCCAAGAAAAACTTTTGATACGCGCGACTTCGGACTGCTGACATCCGTGATGATCGTGATGCCGGTGCCGGTGCCGATCCAGAGATCGCCCTCTTTGTCGACCACCATTGTTTCCGTCTGCAAATTCGTGGCACCGTCTTCCTCTGTTATCGTTCCCCATCCGTCCGTAGTCCCGGGGATGTTTTTCCCCTCATTATAATAGACGATGGTTGGCCAACTCGCTCCACCGTGAACGGAATTAGTGAACCACTTTGTTTGATTCTGATCGATACAGATTCCGAACATGAAGGACGGAAATGGGCCGTAGAGCGAACCGGAAAAGGATTCCCACGTTGAATCCGGTTTCATTTTCCATAGTACTTTTTTATTGTCAACGGAAAGATAACTTGATACCCATACATTCCCGGACCTGTCTGATGCAACCTTTGATGGTACAATATACGACGGCAGACCCGTTCCATCGCTTCGCACCGGCCCAATAAAGCCGGGATTTGTATAATCAAACCGCTTAACAACATCTCCATTACCGTTCACCAGAATCAAGCCATCTCCCCACGTGCTTATCCATTTAGAATTATTTGGTCCAAGTGATACGGCAAAACAATCGTTATTCAACAACGCGGGAGTGTTCGCGGTCGTGTAATTCCTCCACTTCGTCCCGTCAAAACTGTAGAATCCATATCCGCTGTTGTATTGTCCGGACGCCGACCACAGGACTCCTTTTTCATCCATCACCAATTGATAAAACGCGTTCGAATTCGGTCCGTTGGGTATATAAAGTTCCCAGATCGAGGCATTCTTGAGCGTACCTATACCGTTTGTTTCGAAACCTAAAAAAACCTTCCCGTTCAATATCGCGCCGCAAGAAACGGCAGCCGGTATAGACGAGGAAATAACGGAGACGGTATTATTCGTGTTCAACGATTTGAGCGTACTCCCTTCGATACACAGCAATGATGTATCGAGCGCGGAGATTATTTTCACACCGGAGAGCAAGCCGCTGACCGGGGTCCAGGCATTGGTCTGAAATTTCATCAGGCCGCTTGCCGTGGAGACGAAGAGACTGCCGTTGAATTGGGCAAGGGTATTCCCGGTGGTGACCGGAGAGAGGAACTCCCACGATTCGGGTGCAGCGAGATTCACCGATGACGCTTTTGAAGTTACGATGCCGGAATTTGTGGATGCAAAAACCCTGTTCTGGAAAAAATACACCGAGGATATGTTCGGCTGAATCACGGTACTTGTGCTTTTCGGATCGCCAAAATTTGTATAGGTGTCTGAAAATTCAAATTTTGTGATCGAAAATACCGCTATTCCAAATGCCGTGGCAATGTACATCTTGTCGCCGGAACGAAAGAAACTATTGATCGCACGATTCGTTTTTCCAGACATTGCCACATCGGTGACGTATTTCCAGGAAGAATTCTTTGAATTGAAGACATCAATATAACCCGATTGGTGCCCGATCCAGACCAATCCCGTTGAATAGGTGAAGACTGCCGTAACATTATTGGTAGAAAGACCGTCGGAGTTGACGAATTTTTGGTAGGTTGAATCTACAGGATCAAACCGGAAAACACCGCCGGACGTTGCCGCCCAGATCGTTTTCCCGTCGGCAGCAACAGCGCGGACACTTTTCATTGACGTAAAATTCTTCCAGGCACCAATCCCGGCAACACTCTCGTTCGAGAAAAATACCCACGAAAAAATCAGTATTAAAGCAAACAGCCAGCGACTCATCATCAAAACAATTCCAGCACGCATACGAAAGACTCCTTTTCCCAAGTTATGATCAGTGTATCAAGAGGTCTTTCGTGCTTTCCTTTTATTATGAAACAAATTGTGAGAATAGATTCGACATCTCGATGGCGCCCAGTGCAGCATCGTACCCTTTGTTGCCGACGCTTCCACCGGCGCGCTCCATTGCCTGTTCAAACGTATCCGTTGTTAAAACGCCGAACATCACCGGTAATCCGCGATCATGCGAGACCTGACCGATCCCCCGTGCGCATTCCTGACAGATATAATCAAAGTGCGGAGTCTCGCCGCGGATAACGGCGCCGAGACAAACAACCGCATCGTATTTCTTTTTTTGTGTGATGAATGATGCAACCTGGGGAAGTTCGTACGCACCGGGACAATGAAAGACATCCACATCCGCAGCACCATTCTTCCGGAAACATTGCAGCGCACCATCGAGCAATTTTTGCGTTACGGATTTATTGAATGCACTGACAACAATAGCGAATTTTTTTTTGTCCGCACCAAGAGCGCCTTCAAAGACACGAGGAAAAACTTCGGTAGCCATGTTCTGCAGAATCAACGTCCTCTTACTATTGTGGGTTATTGGAGAAAAGCCTGTGTTTCATCATATTGACACGAACTTCATCAATATAATAATTTCCGAGTACTTCATCATCATTTTTTTTGCCGCCGTGGAAGTCCGAACCTCCGCTTTCCAGCAGAAAATACTCATTTACCACTCCGCGGTAGTAGAGCGTATGACTTTGCTGATGCGACGGATGTATCACTTCGATACCGTCGAGACCGGACCTGATCGTCTGCTGCAGCAATTCTTCCGTTGTGTACCGGCCGGGATGCGCAAGAAACGACAATCCGCCGGATGAAGAGATCAATTTGATCGCATCGGTTAAGGTAAGCTGAAATTTCTTTTCGTATGCCGGACCGCCATTGCCGATGAACCGTTCGAACGCCTGCTGATATGAATCAATATACCCTTTTTCAACCATGGCCGATGCAATATGCGGTCGTCCAACCGCGCCCTTTCCGGCTCTCTCCATCACAGTTTCCAACTTCAGCGGAACATTGATGTTGTTCAATTTTGCAACGATACGTTCCGCACGTTTCACACGCTCACGTCGAAAAAATTCAAGATACTCCAGCAGATTGGGATTCGTATAATCAACAAAGTATCCGAGGATATGAACGTCTTTATCGTCAACCAGCGCGCTGAGCTCAACGCCGGGAATCACTTCCACTCCGAATTCTTTTCCATACGCAATGGCATCCGGAAATGCTTCAACACTGTCGTGATCCGTGATACTAATTATCGAAAGACCTTTTTGTTTACACTTCTTGATCAATTCGTACGGTGAGAACACGCCATCCGAAAATGTCGTATGCGTGTGCAAGTCTGCTTTTACCATTATTCCGTCAACCGTCTATTAAGAGTGAAGTGTTTTGAAATTTTCATAATCGTTAATGATCAGTTTGCTCCCCTGCAATTGCAGGTAACCCTTTTTAATGAACTTGTGGATCATTCGTGAGATCGTTTCGCGCGATGTTCCGGCCATATTCGCAAGATCCTGCTGCAACGGCAGTTCGTCGATCTCAACCTTGCCTTTCCGGAACACACCAACATCATCGGCGAGCTGCAGCACAACATTGGCAACGCGTCCCGCCGCGTCCTTCAGCGACAGACTCTTGATCTGTGCATCTGCCTTGCGCAAGCGTCCTGTCAACTCGCGGAGAAGGCCGATGGATACCGAAGGATAATCGGTCAGCGATTTCAGAAAATCTCCGCGATGGATCATGAACAATTCCGATTTTGAAGTTGCCACAACACTTGCGGAACGTGTTGAACCATCGAGGATCGCCATCTCGCCGAAAAAATCGCTTTCACCGAGGATCGACAATATGACCTCGCGACCGTCGTCATCCATCCGAACGATCTTCACTTTGCCGGTAATTATAACAAAAAGTGCCGCTCCGGTCTCTTCTTCCAAAAGGATGATACTTCCTTTTTTATATTTTTTTCTTACACCAAGTGCGGCAATATGTTCTAGATCTTTATCGCTTAATTCGCTAAAAATAGGAACATTTCGAAGGACATCGACTTCTTCAGACATTGGGGCCACCCTGGAAAGTTGATTGGACAAATGAGACTAAACTGTGTTAATATAGAGCCTGATGTGATGAAAGTCAAGATAGGGAAAAAAACAATAATCACCGGAAAAGGTAGATCGTTTTGTCTTCGGCGGCGATGATAACGGAATTCTTCCAGACAAGCGGCGTTGTTTTGATACGGCTTTCAAAATCATGATACCATAAAACCGTTCCATCAAAAGGTGAGACGGCATAGAGACGCTGATCAAGCGATGCCACAAATATTGCCGTCGGCGTTACGATAGGTGTTGTATTGATAGCACTTTTTGACTGAAACTTCCACCTGAGCGTTCCATCGGATAGCGAAAACGCGAGGAGAGAACCATCGAGCGATGGAACAAAAACATTATTTTCATCAACGGCCGGTGCCGACATGATCTTATTGCCGACCGGTATCTTTTTATCCACCGCGCCGGTAACGGCATCAAAGATATAGAGATTAGAATCTCGGGAAGCGACAAAAAGCCTTCCCTGAGAAGCAGTTAAACCGGCAAAAACAGCATTGTTCGTCCCAAATTTCCAGCGCAGTACGCCGGTGTTCTTCTCCAATGCAAATACGGTTCCCCGTGTGTTGGCGCAAAAGACAAGATCGCCCCATGCGCATGGGGATGACCGGATAGGATTTTCAGCATCGAATATCCATTTTTTTGTACCGTACGCCGCTTCAAGACAATAGAACTTTCCATCCAACCCGCCGGCAAAAAGAAGAGAATCTTCGACCATCGGCGATGATGCCACCCCGCCCAAATTTTTCGACCAACGGATTTCGCCGTCATCGGTATCGATGCAAAGAAGATTTTCGTTGTTCGATTCCGTCCCGACAATAAGATATTTATTGAAGATTACTGGCGAAGATGAAACCGGAGAGTACGTCTTCATATAACTGATCTTTTTCCCGGTCTCAATATCCACCGCATGGAGTTCCCCCTGCATCGTTCCCATGAACAAAATATTCCCGGCAACAATGGGCGAACCATTCCCGAACCCGGCCGATGCATCGTATTGCCATGCGACCGACAACGGAAATGTGAATAAGGAAGAATCAAGGAACATTCGGGACGGTATTTTGCCGAACATCGGAACATCGGTTGATAAATGGTTTAACGGTGCACGCAATTTAAGCGTTGATGCACAGCCGCATAATAAAATAGCCAACATACCAATGAATAGAAGCCCCGGTGATCTCATGGATCGAAAAATATTTTTTTGCATGATCACTAAAAATCCCATCCGAAGAAAAATTGATAGAACAGTCCTTTTTGAAAATCATTGAAGTCGTCGATGATCCGTTTCCCGACATCATAACGAAGAACAAAAACTCCGCCGATGTTCCACCGCAATCCCATGCCAACGCTTCCGAGTGTTGTGCGATAGACATTATCCCACGCACTACCGGCATCAAAGAACGCCGCGCCGCGGAACGATCCAAGTCCGAAGTTAGCGAAGGGGAACTTGATCGCCAGCTGATCTACGAACGGGAATCGGAATTCGTGGCTCATGATCCATATTTTTTTTCCGCGAATAGACCACCGGGGCCAGCCGCGGAGATCCCAGCTTCCGCCCATAAAGAACCGCCGTGCTTCCTTCCCTTCGTTCGACATTAGCGTAAAGCGGGATGCCAACGAAGTACGTACGCTCGTTCGGTTATAGATCCTGTAATCGGCTATTGCCGTATAGTATCCGACATTTCCGTACTGAACGTCCTGCGTAAACGCCACGGTGGTTGAAAAGCGGGAACCGTCGATCGGCCCGGTCTGCATCCACAACGAATTATCGTGGACAAAGGTGAATGAGTTCGAAAGGATCAGCGCTTTCCGCGGACGGAGATTGATGTAATTATCTTTATCCGAATTGCTGAAACTGATCCCTCCTTCGATTCGCTGGAACTTTGAGAGAGGATACGAGAGGACAAAATATCCTCCGAAACTCCGTTCATAAAAGAACAGGTCCGGATCGGTAAGATCGTACCGGCGTCCGGCAAAATGGAAGATGCCGGAAGCATAATTCATCCGCTGGCCGAGAGAAACACGGGTAACGGCAAGGTTGAAACTTCCGAGAAATTCATCCGATGATTGCGCGTTGTTGAACAGCAGGAAATAATATTGGTCGTTTCCCAGCACATCGCTCACGGCAAGAGCGGCACCGCCGGATGTTCCGAACACAGGATCGGTTGAGACCTGGCTTTGCGCGATATCCAGTGAATATTCCCCCTGATACTGCTCGAATTTCACCAGTGAATCCGACCGGATCATTCTGGGCTGCCACGGCACAACCATCGGGGGAAGCAAGCAGGTATGCCGATTTGACGATGAATCAATAATCACAGAAGCTTTTGGCATCGCGTAAATTCTAAAACTGTAATTTTCGAAGCCCGAGAAGATAATTTCGCCGCTGTCAGTCCACCGGGGATCGAATGCCGCGCTTGTAAAATGAGTCACTTTCGTCATCGTCGAAACGCCCTGGCCGATCCGTACTGCCGGAATGCTCCAAATATTTTGCGCGCCGTCCTCGTTGGAAACAAACGTCAGATATTTTCCGTCGGGTGAAAATGAAGGCGAATAATAATTCTCTTCACCATGAGTGACGGAAGATATTTTTTTTGTGTTTACTTCGATCTGAAATAAATTATAGATATCCGCACGCTCGAAATTCGTCCGGTCGGAACTGAAGAATATCTTCTCTCCATCCGGCGACCAGACAGGATCGCGGTCGTCGTATGAATCATTGGTCACGCGCACCAATTCTTCGCGCGGAAGATCATAGATATAAATGTCCATCTTCCCGGATTTGTCGCACGCCGCAAACGTGATCTTTTTTCCATTGTTAGACCAACCCGGGGATGCATAGGCAACAAGACCGGAGAATTGCATTGTGCGGACGAGTTCATTTTTTTTAACGTCGTACAAATGCAGGGCGTCCGTCTCACCTTTTTTTGTAATAAAGGCCAGGATGCCATCCTTGGAGATATCCATTTTACTTTGAAAGACGTGGAACGATTCAAACTCATCGCTCTTTTCTCCCTGGATCACCAACTGCGGTTCCTGCTCTTCATCTGCCGTACCATTGAGGTTCACTTTATAGATGGATGTATAGCCGGTGTGGTTGCCGATAAAATAGACCTCGCGCGCCGTATCATTCCGGAAGAAGACAGGTTTGGTGTTGAAACCTTTCTTCACGACCGTAGTGGAAACCTGACTTGTAAAATCGCTCGTCGATAAGACGGGGTAATATCTTTTCTTGAACGCATAGATCCAATCTTCGTCCAGCTCTTTGTAATTCTTTCCGATGGTGGCTTTCATGACCTCGGTGAAGGAAGAACTTCTCCAGAAATTCTCTATCAGCAGCATGATCCTCTCTTCGCCGTATTTCTCTTCAATGTATTTCAGAATGTATTGACCCTGTTTATACATCTGGAATGTACCATAGATCGCCTCCATATTTTGAAGCGGGACGATATAATTGTTCAGCACGGCATCGCGGATCAGCATTTCGGACTGATCATCCGCAGAAGTTGACCAGAGCTCAGCCAATCCTTCGGTAAACCAGAGAGGAGGCATTCTATCCTGCGGCAATCGGTGATCGATAAGGACTCTGGCGATCTTACTGTGCATAAAGACGTGAACAAGTTCGTGACGGATAACATGACGAAACCGTGAAAGCGATCCGTCCGCAGGAATGACAACGCGCCCTTTCATGAATTCAAAAAACCCACCAACCCCTTCCGGAATAAATCCTCCGGTAGTGTTCGTCTGTTCAAAATGAAGATGGGACGAGTAAAAAACTAGAGGAACACGGTTATTGAGCGAGTGGTTGAACTTGCTTTCCAGCTGATCATACGCCTCTTCGGCAAAAAATGCTCCCTGCTGCGCAAGTTCCTTCATTTCCGGATAATAATAGATATCGAAGTGTTCCGTGCGGAGGATCTGCCAGTCAAATTCGGTGTATTGAACTTTATTATGACCGAAGTACGAGAATTGTGCCGTGAGTGACAGCGTGCAAATGCAGAAAAGGATGATATGAAAATATTTTCGCCGCATAAAAGACTCTGTTGAAAGCTACATTTTGGCGGGAAAAGTAGCAACTACAATCATAAGGGTATAAATATTGACTATCTGCTTCACCGCTTTTAGCCATTAACGGTGTCCCGCATTCCCCGCATAATCCACTGGGATTGTTTGATTATGGTCTGAACAACAACTACCACACTCATCGCATATATAATAGCCATACCCGTTCAAGTTCTTCGAATGCCTACAATTCAATATTGTTTTCGGTAATCTTCGCCATTTACTTTTTCAGTATGTCGAACAGTTTTTTATTGAAGTACAGTTTTTCCTTGCCCACTTTTTTACTCTTGAACACGCCGATGCGCTCTAATTCGTTCAGATAAACGCCGGCGGTTTTCTTCTTCACCAATTGTGCATCCTCCAGAAACTTCCGCTTGCAATACGGCTGACGGAAGATAACCTCCACTAACTCTTTGGAGTACATATCAGGCAGTTTCGCTTTTACTTCCTGCTCTGTCTTGTTTCGAAGGTCAATGATCGCATCGATCTTGTTCTGGGTATATAATGCCGTCTGTTCAACACCGTCAAGAACATACAGTATCCAGTCTTTCCAATCGTTCTTATCGGTTACGTTACGCAGACTGGTATAATATTTTGGTTTGTGATCCATAATGTATTTACTCAAATACAAAATGGGAATTTCCAAAAGATTATTTTTCACCAGATAGAGAATGTTCAGTATGCGTCCTGTTCTTCCGTTGCCATCGGTGAACGGATGGATTGCTTCGAACTGGTAATGCATCACCGCCATCTTGATCAACGGATCGACCCCATCGTCATCCAGATTCACATACTGCTCCAAATTGTGCAGTAATTTTTTGATGACATCCTCTCCCTCGGGGGGCGTATAGATTACTTCGCCGGTTTTATGATTGGCGATTTTTGTGCCGGTTGTTTTCCTGATGCCGGCATCCGTTTCTTTAATGATGTTGCAGATGGAGACCATAAGATTCGTAGTGATGAGTCCGCGTTTTTTTACGGTCTGGAATCCCTGCCACAATGCTTCCTGATAGTGCAGCACTTCCTTGGTGTTGGGATCGGATATTTTTTTGTCCGATGCAAATGCCTGATACAACTCATCGTTCGTGGTGATGATGTTCTCGATTTCAGAACTGAGTTTTGCCTCATGCAGAACAATGGAGTTAAGAAGTATTGATTGATTGGGGAGTTGTTTGCCCGAACCAACTAATTTCGCCAGAGCCTTGTTCGCCGTAATGGCTTTCTTAAGAACTTCTTTGGTCTCGATCTCTCCTTTTGGCGGCAGCAGAGGGAGATTGTTATAGGGAAGATTTTTGTTAAATGACATATTGAGGGCTTTCAATGACCTTGTTTTTTGAACGAGGGCAATATAAGCATAATAATGCCCTCGTTGCAACTACGGGGGCATTGGGTACGCACGTGAAAAATCGGTTGTATTTATTACACTTTTACTCTCACCTCACTGACGTCCTCAATTATTTCAAGAAAACATTTGTATATGTGGTCATACAATTCAACAGTTCCCTCCCGCAAGTTATTCTTTGAGAACTCAATAAATTCAGAATAAAGATTTTGGGATTATCTCTACTGGACTTACACCGTTTGATACTAAAACAAATCTATTCCTTCGTAAAGAACAGAAGCAAATCTCTTTCTATGTTAAAACAGAATCAAACAAGATAAGGGTTGCTATTTCGTTTCGCCCATCAAGCGGGCTTGATCCAGACCTCGTTTATGACAAAATGTTTACCGGATTAGAAACATTTTTAATCAAAAAATAACCGTTGATAAATTCAGGGGTATTATCAATCACGTGTTTTTATAATGTCCGACAATCACGCTAACATTAAATAAAAAAGCATCAACCAACGTTGATGCTTTTTTTATCTACGGTTCTGCGGCAGTCTCCGCAACATTCCGGACAAATTATCCGAAAAAAGGGAGAACGGGTTATTTCACTTTCCCCAATTCCTCCTTCAAGAAATCGATCTTCTTCACCGGACTCGGGTCAACACCGTTGAGCATTGCCAAATAAAAACTGAGCCAGTCGGCAAGATACAGCAGCGAGAATGTGCGCGTAAGAAGCGATTTTCCTTCGGTAAAGACCTCGGTAATTCCATCAGCAAGTCCGCCGACGATCCCTTTGGAAATATCCATGCGGAGTTTGATCCGCTTATAATCTTCATTGTCACGCAGGATCACCACGTGGATCTTTTTCATGATATCCGTGAGCACTTCCCATCCGACGATCTCGTTATGATTTAGTTCCGGAAAGACATGGCCGAACGCGAGGGTCTTTGCATTCTCGGTGATCTGACCACGCCAGCGTGTGTTCACCGTATCGAACTTGTCCGCGCCGGAATAGATGAGCGGGAGTTTCCCGCGGAGCGTTTTTGCCAGTTTCAACGCGCGGTTATCCGGAGCGTTGTGATCCGAATAACGGGCAGACAGCGTGTTCAGCAGTGCCAGAGTTTCTTTGATCTCTTTCTTCTGATCCTTGATAAAACCGAGTTTGCTCAATGCAATAAGCGTGGGAAAGAATGAATAACCCAGCGCTGCCCGCGGAGGGAGTCCGCCGGGGATCTTGATGTAAGGATGCTTGTTCTTCTTCGCGATCCGTTCCACTTCGCCGCCGGAGGTGATGCAGAAGATCATCGCTTTACGTTTGACGGCATCTTTGTATGCGGAGACCGTTTCTTCCGTATTGCCGGAGTAGCTGGAAATGATCACAAGCGAATGCTTACCGACATACTCCGAAAAATAATAGTGCCGGTTCACGATGACCGGAACATCGCATTTGTCCGCAAGGTATGCACGAAGCAGATCGCCGCCAATGGCAGAACCGCCCAGACCGGTGATGACAATATTCCGGATCTTTGAGGTTTTCAGTTTAATCGCAGCAGCATAACCAATGGCGACGGCCTCTTCGGCCTGTTTGGGGAAATTGAGAATAAGATTTCTCATTCCGCCGGGATCGTGTTGTTGAATTAATGTATTCATAATAATCTGATAAGAATGTTTAAGTGAAAATGAATTGATTTAAGGCCTCATGTTTCCAGATGCATCGGGCCGGGTGTTAAAAATAGGTCGTAATTATTTATTCCATGAGCAATTCCGGAACCATGGACTGCAGATTGACACGGAGAAAATCTTTGATGTCGTCTTCCGTTTTCATATCAAGAACATGCCGTGCGATCTCTTCCGCTTCAGCAAATGAAACGGAACGGATGATCTTCTTGATCTCCGGAAGGACGTGCGGCGTCATACTGAACTCATCCAGCCCCAGTCCCAGCAACAAAAGAAGCGCAACAGGATCGCCCGCCATTTCACCGCACATGCTCACCGGTTTTCCGGCACGGTGTGCTTCGTTTATGATATTCTGTATCGTTTTAATAACGGCAGGATGAAATTCCTGGTACAAGGAAGAGACAACTTCATTGCCCCGGTCAACGGCAAGAAGATATTGAATAAGATCGTTCGTGCCGATACTCAGAAAATCAACTTCCTGCGCGATCTCCCCCGCAAGGATCGCCGCTGACGGAACCTCGATCATCGCTCCGATCTTAATGTTCTCGTCGAACGGGATGTTCTTATCCCGAAGTTCTTTTTTTGCTTTCTCAAGAAACTCTTTCGATTGTCTGATCTCTTTGATCCCCGAGATCATCGGAAGCATGATCCACACTTCACCATGCGCGCTGGCGCGAAGCATTGCCCGCAACTGCGTCAGGAACACTTCCGGCATATCGAGCAGAACGCGAATTCCCCTCCAGCCAAGGAAAGGATTTTCCTCGCTCGCCGAACTTGATACCACTTTATCGCCGCCGATATCTAGTGTCCGCATGATCACTTTGTGAGGATGGGACTTTTCAACGACGGCCCGGTATTCCGTGTATTGCTCCTCTTCGCTGGGATAGTTTTCCGTACGCAGAAACAATCCTTCGGTACGGTAGAGACCGACGCCGGATGAGCCCTGCGCGTGAACATTGCCTGCCTCTTCGCTAAACTCGATATTGCATGAAAGATAGACGATCTTTCCGTCCGTTGTCTGCGCAGTAAATTCGCGTATCTCTTTCAATTGCGCATCGAACAGCTCGTGTTCCTTCTTCCTTTCGCTGCAGCGTTCGATCGTCTCTGCCGACGGGTGAATAATGACATTTCCGGTATAGCCGTCAACGATGATCGCATCACCGATCTGAGCCTGCTTTGTAATCTCTTTCAAACCAACAACGGAAGGAATATTGAGCGACCGGGAAAGGAGAGCGGCATGCGAAGTGACTCCTCCCATATCCGTTGCATATGCCAGAACTTCGTTGCGGCTGAAGAGCACGGTATCGGCCGGGGTCAGGATCTCCGAAATAACAATGGAGTTCGGTTCGAACCGGGAGATCAATTTTTCCTGCTGGATATTCCTGATGATACGGTTCTTTACATCCTCAACATCATGGGCACGTTCGCGCATGTACTCATCGGATGAGTTCATCATCAATTGCTGATACTTTGAGATCTCACGGTGCACGGCAAACTCGGCACACTTCAGATCCTTCTGGATCCGTTTCCGGATAGATCCGAACAGGACCGCATCGGCAAGGATCATGATCTGCGCTTCGAAGATCTTCGCTTTCTGGCTTCCAATTTTTTGTTCAGTCAGCTGAAGAACTTTCTGCAGTTCCTTCTCGGACCGGTCCACTGCGTGCTGCAGCCGTTCCAGTTCAAGAGCAACCTCGTTCTCTATGATCGATTTCTCTTCTACGCGCGGAGCCTGTTTAGCAAACACATACGCTTTGCCGAAAACGATCCCCGGTGAAGCCGGTATGCCATGAAGCACTATTTCTTTTTGTGGTTCCACTGTAATATTTAATTTAGAAATTCTATTTTGGGTGTTTTGGTCTTTTAGAACGTTTGCATGGAAATTTCAGTTAATCATGAACTCCATATCTCATAACAATCTGCTCGGATTCCATCGCTCACAGAAACAACTACATTTCGTCAAACCCCCGATCAAACAGACCGACGATCGCCTGAGCCGCCTGTGCTTCATCGGAACCATCGAACTTCAGTTGCAATGTCGAGCCTTGCTCGGCGGCGAGCGTCATCACTCCGATAATACTCTTGCCGTTGATCTCAAATCCATCCTTATAAATAAAGAATTCCGACTGGAACTGCGCTGCAAGTTTGACCAGTGCCGCCGCCGGCCGCGTGTGTAAACCGGCCCGGTTCATTATCGTTACAACTTTATCAATCATATTCTAAAACTGCCTGTTCAGCACCATGTTGGAAAACCACTGCAGCATCTCCCGTGCGGAAGTGTCGCGTAATTTTTCCAATTGGAGGTTAGCCTGCCGGATATCCTTATCAATGGATTGTTTGGCAAGCTGAATAATGTCATACCGCTCATAGATCTCTTTGACCAGCGGAATGTTCTTTTTGGATGTTCCCTTATTCTTGATGATCGCCGTGATCAGCTTCTTGTCTTTTCCCTGCGCCCGTTCGTACGCCTTAATCAGAAGGAATGTTTTCTTTCCTTCCACAATATCGCCGCCGATCGTCTTGCCGAATTCCTTTTCGTCTGCAATGATATCAAGAAGGTCGTCCTGGATCTGAAATGCGCGTCCGATGTATGTTCCATAGGATCGAAGCGCCCTGATCTCTCGTTCCGTGCCGCCTCCGATAAGACCGCCGATCTCGGAAGAGACGGAGAATAATTTACCGGTCTTCTTTGCGATCATCAGCAGGTAGTCGTCGATGGATACATCATGCAGCATTTCAAATTCCTTATCGTACGCCTGACCTTCGCACACTTCAACGACCCCTTCCGTAAAAACATCAGCCACCTGCGCAATGGCCTTGGACTTGGTCCGCAACAGTTCGCGGTACGCCAGCGCCACCAGTTCGTCTCCGACAAGGATCGCCACATTGCTGTCCCAGCGAACGTGAACGGTTGCTCGCCCGCGGCGCGATTCCGCATTATCCATGATGTCGTCGTGGACCAGGGTAAAATTGTGCAGCACTTCTATCGCCACGGCGGCATTCAAAGCTTCGTTCATTGTGCCGCCGACCGCTTCACACGACAGTACGATCAGCAGCGGACGCATCCGTTTCCCGCCCGCCGACAGAACATATTTCACCGGTTCATACAAAGAGACCGGTTCGTTTTTGCGAACACAGGAATGGATCTTTTGGTCGATCAGTGATTTATACCGTTGATATTTCTTTTCGTAGGATATCATGTTTTCCGATGTAAAGCCTTCGTAAACTGCAATTGTTTCACGGAAGCCGCGCCGATCAAGAACATTGCGCCTTTGGCCTCCGTCGTCCATTGTTCAATTTTTTTTCGTAATCCTTTTTTGCCGCCGAGCATAAGCGCCTTCAGCATCGGCCGCGCCGCTGCCGTCATATCCGCACCAAACGCTATCGACTTTGCGCTGTCAAGTCCGTTCGCAATTCCTCCCGATGAGATGACCACAAGACCGGGAAATTTCTTTTTCAGCGGAACAACATCCAGCAATGCATCCGTTGTCCTGATTCCCCAATCCCAAAACGGGTTCCAATCACTCTGTTCCTCTTTTCCCCGGCGGAGGATCTCCACTCCCGCCCAGCTCGTACCGCCCGCACCGGCAACATCAATATATCGGACGCCAACATTCGCCAGCCGTTCGGCAACATCCCTTGAAATTCCTGCGCCAATTTCCTTTACGATAACGGGAATCGGCAACTGTTTCACCAATTTTTCAATTCCATTCAACACACCGCGAAAATCTGTATTCCCTTCCGGCTGCAAAAATTCCTGCAGAGGATTGAGATGCACCGCAAATGCATCAGCGCGGATCATTTCGGCAAGCTTCATGATCGGCGAAATATCTTTTAAGGCTGCCACTTCGGGTGCGCCGATATTTCCAACCAGCGGAATCGACGGCGCTGAACTTCTCGCAATAGAAAACGACGAATGGTACGCAGAATCTTCCATTGCCTGTCGCTGGCTTCCCACCCCCATCGCGAGACCTAATTCTTCACAGACTTCCGCTATCTGTCTGTTGATCGTTTCCGCTTCATCGTATCCGCCGGTCATGCAGGAGATCATCAGCGGGAACGATAATTTTTTTCCGAGAAAATCCGTTGCGGTATCGATCCCGGAAAGATTGATCTCAGGAAGAGCGTTATGGATAAATACCCACTCTTCGAATCCCGCCGTTTTTTCACGGAACGCAACATCTTTTTTCACTGCCAGTTCCACATGGTCGCGTTTGCGTGAAGATGTCGTTCGCTTTTTCATTCAAAAAATAATAGCCAAATAATAAGGAATATGCAAGAAAGTGAATGAAGTGAATTTTTACGGCGTTCTTTGCCGCTTAGATTTCGATCGGAAATATTCCAGAGGCCGCAATGCCGTGACCGCACTGACGATGCCCTTGAATACGATCTCGCCGAAAATGATCGAGGCAAGTTCCAGATTGGAAAAGAGACCGGCAAACGCAATAAGGTTGAACAGCAGGCTATCCAGCGGAATGCTGACGGAATTGCTTTTCAAAACGCGCATTCCCCAAGTATTATCTATGAAGTGCTGATAGATCTCGGTATCTGCAGTTTCGGCTAGCACGATGGCGATCAGCGAGGCGGCAACAATGCGCCATTCAACTCCGCCGACTACGGTAACGATCACATTCAAAACAGCCGCAATCGCTATCATTATGTATACATTTGTCCGTCCAAGCGTACTATGCACGCGGTCGCGGGCCGTAAATGTTATCCCGAAAATGAATGTTGCAACGGAGACCTGACCGAAGACCGGGAAATGAATAAACCACGTTGCCGTATAATTGGCCGCTAGAGTGGCAAGAATATAGACGATAGCAAAGTACATCTCTTAAAGAAAATTTGCCTTCCAAAGTTGCAGTTTTATTATTATATTCATACTGTAATTTGTTCAGGAAGTAGCTCAGCCCGGCTAGAGCGTGGCGCCTTCGGCGCCAAAGTCGCGGTCGGATTGAACACTCCACGAAAGATACAGCAATATTTTTATTCACGGGAAGTAGCTCAGCCCGGCTAGAGCGCTTGGTTTGGGACCAAGAAGTCGCAGGTTCGAATCCTGTCTTCCCGACAACAAGAATCCTCACATAATCTGTGGGGATTCTTCGTTTTAAAGAATAATGGCTCGATCCATACCGAGCCATTATTCAGGACTGATGACGTTTTCCCAGAAATCTTAAAAGAAAATAGTCATTTTCTCTAAATTTTGGAATGAAAATTTTGTATTTTCTTTGGACTTGTCCACTCTATAATATCACATGAATTTTTTCTCTCGACTATCCTTTCATCATCGCATTTTCGTCCTTATCGGACTGTTTGTGATCGTTTCGATCGCCGTGATGTGGTTTTTCATCCGCCCAATGTATGAGCGGCAGGTCGTTGAAGAACGTACTACCGTTGTACAGCAACTGCAGCATTTTGCTCTCCGCTCTATCGATGAAAAGTTGAATCAATGGATCGGTGTCGCGCAATATCTTGGATGGAACCTGCAGTCAAGACCGAATGACGTTGATGTGCTGATCCGTCAACAGATCGCCTTCGACACTTCACTTATTCAGATCGTTGTTTCATCGCCGGAACTTACGGACGAATTTGTCGCCACAAGTTCCGCCCATCCGGCATTCACATTTTCCCGCAGCGACGAAGTATGGACCATTTTTCAAAACGACACATCGGTTTCAACACTTTGGATAAACGATTCGGTCTCCGGCAGACAAATCTTCGGCATGCAAAAAAAGGTCCGCGTTGACAATAAGCTGATCTTTCTCACTATGTTTCTGGACTCAAAGAATCTGCTTCAGCAACTTGACAAAATACCCATCGGCGGAACATTTACGGTCCAGGTCGGCAATGAAAAGGGATTGATCTACAGCAATGCTTCTATCGCATTTCCCGCTCTTACCGGGTCGTGGCAAAATCTGACCGTGATGAACGATGTTACAGTACAAAAGACCGAATGGAAACTTTTCTACTCAAAATTTTCCACGGTGCCGATGTATCTGCTTATCGGTATTCCACGGGATGTGATCGTTCAGCCGGTGCAGAACCTCTTGTTCACTTCTCTGCTTGTTCTGGTTGGTCTTACTTCCCTTGTTGCGGTCTTTGGATGGATCTTTTCGCGTCAGCTTTCGAAACCGGTAACGCAATTGGTCCGCGACGTTGAACATTTGAAGACGCTGGATTTTTCCCGGCCGGTCTCGGTACCGGAATTGCGCGAGATCGCATCGGTGGCCGCCACCATCGAATCGATGCGCACAGTGCTGGAACGGTATCAACGGATAAATGTCGAGAAGATCATCTTCGAAGAATGGAAGAACAAGTTCTTTCTGTCGCACAGCGAGGATGGAATCAGCATCACCGACGGGAACGGAGTGTTCACGTTTATGAACGACCGTTTTGTGCAAGTGTATGACGAACTGCAGCGATCTTCGCCGGTCCGGAACAGAGAAGATCTGTTCGTCCACCCTAACATAGGAAAGTCGAAAGAAACATCGCGCGAAGAGAGGAGCGGGTCGTACACGATCTTGTTTCATCAGAAGGAAATTATGGTCGGGTCCCAGAATGCCGAACCGCAGTATTTCCGGCTGCATGATGTGACGATCACCCGCGATTCGGAACAACTGGGATCGCTTATTGTGCTGCACGACCTGACGCAGGACCGGATGATCGACAAAATGAAAACGGAGATGATGAACTTTATCGTGCATGAACTGCGAAATCCGCTGAACAGCATTATGGGATTTGCCTCATTTATTATGGATGATCCGGAGATGGAGGTCAGTGAGCGGACGGAATATATCCGTATCATCCAGAGCAGCAGCCGAACGATGAATCAGCTGGTGAACCGGTTTTTGGATGTTCAGCGCCTCGAATCGCGCACGGTGGATTACCATAAAGAATCGTCCGATCTTGTTTCCATCGCAAAACTTGTCTGCGATTCGCAAAAGCCACAACTCAAGGAAAAATCCATTGAGCTCACATTCCGCGCCGAAGAGAACATACCCCGCACCATCGTATCACCCGATCTGATGCGTGAAGCGTTCCTCAACCTTGTATCGAACGCCATAAAATACGGCGATGAAAACAGAACAATTGATGTTGAAATGAAACGAAACGGAGAGAACATACTCTTTATTATTACCGACCACGGTTACGGCATCCCGGCCGAGGACCAGGAAAAACTCTTCTCCAAATTCTTCCGGGTAACGTCGAATAAAAAAGCGGCGACACAAATCGGAACCGGACTCGGACTGGCGCATGTTAAAGAAGTGATGGCCTACCATAAAGGTCAAGTGTCGCTCGAATCAAATTCGAATATCGGATGCAAATTCACGTTAACGATCCCAATAGAATGAAAAAAATATTCCTCTTTTTTTTTGGTGCTTTTCTGTGCGGATGTCGCTGCGGCACAACTTACTTTCACCTCCGGCGACATCAATAAAACCACCGTAGTGCTGACAGGCGATCCATCGGTATGGGGAGTCGTTGTTTCATTCGCTGTCCGGGACGAAGAAACAAATACTTTCTTTCTCTCAAAAGACGCTTTGATACAGATAAAAACATTTACAAAATTCCATCGGACCGTGAATGATGGAAAGGCATTCTTCAACAAACTGCTGAAAGCGGGCGCACGCGTGTTTGCTCCGGAAGAATTGCAGCGTGCGACAACGCTCGGAACCGAATATGACGCTCAGGTGAAAGAAGCAAATGTCGCGGAACTAACGAGGCTTGGCGGTCTCTATCTGCAATCACTGGACAAAATAAAAAAAGAGATCGAGCAAAAACGGAACGAGGACATAGACGCCCTCATCGCCGAAAAGAACGGCGATGTGAACAAACGCAAAGGCTTTCTCGGAGCTTGGAATGCAGCGCAAAAGGGTGATATGCTGACGCAGGCTGACGGACTAAGAACCGGTAATGCAAGTTTTGCACAACTTGCCTTCACCGACGGCGTTGAAGTGACGATCGATCCGAACTCAACCGTGCTGATCCGTGCTTCAACCATGGACAAGCTCGACCAAAGCGTGCGGCGCGATATTGCGCTGGTAAAAGGAAGCCTTCTTACAAAACTGACGGAAAGTGCAAAGGAGAGAAATAATTTTACGTTCCAGGCAGGCACATCAGAATCTCAAGTCCGGTCCGGCAAGTTCTGGGCAAGTGCAGTTGAAGAACGGCGTGTAAAACTCTCCAACTACGACGGCACCATGGAAGTGTCCGCCAATAAAAGAAAAGTGAAACTACGGTCCAACGAGGGAACAATCGTTGAAAAAGGAAAGGATCCGCTCCCTCCTGTTCCGCTCCTTCCATCGCCGCAGCTTGCCTGGGATGGAATCGATTCTGTCATCTATTCGGACCATCTGAATCTCCGGTGGACTCCGGTAGAATTTGCCACCGGCTACAAGATTGAACTGTGCAAAACGAAAGAGTTCAATACTGCAACAAACGGATTTTCCACAATGCTGCCGACATTGAATTTGCAAAACATAGAATTGGGAATCATCTTTGTACGGTTGACGGCGGTCGATAAATTCGGCCTCCGCGGAATGGAAAGTCCGGCTTATAAGATACTGCGAGTTGAAGACAAACTGCCTCCGGCAATCTATGTTCATGGATGGGAAACCAACAGGCGATACACCGCTCTTCCGCATATCACCATCACCGGAAACACAGAAGCCGATGCAGAACTTACGGCCAACGGAAAAACCGCTCCGCTTGACCCAAACGGGGCATTTTCGCTGAACATTACCGTCGAACAAACGGAGAAACAAATAATCCTGCGATCCACCGACCGCTCGGGAAATACGAGAGAGCGGCTGCTTTCCATCGTTCAGATCGATACGAACCGCGTTACCGCCATCGAGTGGAATTGCCCGGTTGACGGCGCTGCATTGTCGCCAACGTCGGACGAGATTTCGGCAAAGGGAACAGCATATCCATCCATGAGAATTTCTGTTATGCACGGAGACCAACGTTCGGCCGTTCATACCGATTCCCAGGGGAATTGGGCAGTATCAATAAAACAAATAAAAGGTGCACTGTTGACTCTGGTATTTGAATCAATTAGTGATAATATTACAGTCTCAACAAAAAATTATCAGGTAAAATAAATGCAGACTTCCGAATTCTTTAGATATCCATTGGCACAGAAATTTTTCTCCGGCAACTCCAACCGTATGGGACGGAGGGCACTGTTTTTGCTGGTCATGGCTCTATCTCCTTCCCTTATATTTTCTCAAGAAGTATTCCTTTCCGTTTCCGGAAAGCAGGCGCTCTTAAAAGAAACGGGGGACAAAATCCATCAATACGATTTCTGGATCAAACCGGAGGCAAATGCAACGACAGCATCACTGCATCTTTTTGATGCCGGACTCGGCGGAGTGGCCGATGTTGTCAATGGAATAATGGAAACCAAAACAACCTTTGAACTCATTCCGTTCGACGCACTCTATTCCTACGCGAATGGAAAGCTTTCCGTAACGGCAAAAACAGCCAAGGCAGCAGAAAAATTAACGGCACGTGACGAACAGCAGTATTACAATCGCTGGAAAAAATTCGCCTCACTCGATGCATCGCAAAAGAACGGTTGGATACTGCGTGTGCGTGCCGGCGACGGCAATGATGTCAACAGTTTTCAGCTTATTGTTGCCGACTCCAACTCCGTAACATCAACGCGGAATGATTGGTCGATTCTTGCCGTAGATCTTTCCGTCTGCCTGTACCGCGTTCCTCAGAATGCGGAGATGCAATTGCGGCCTTTTCAACCGGCGGAAAATTCAAGCAGGTCATTCGCATCGTTCGGAGAAGAACAGCATCAGGTAGGAATCCGTGATGAATTCGGTAATTTTTCGAAAATTCCCGTTGCAAAGGGATTCTTCGTTCCAACGCTTCCCAATGGGATGAAGAATGCATGGGGTCTTACTATTTCCGGTTCACCGTTAAAGGTGAACAACCTCGTTATTAAAGGTATCTCTACGCCGGTCCTGTGGGATCTAAAACCAGTGATCGTACGTCAGCCGCAAAAGCCGGCCATCGACGCGGTACAACTGGCCAGTTCGTCGTGCAACAATGTGGTTCTCGCTCTAACGGAAGCAACAAAGAAGAACCTTTTCGTCGGTGTGCCGATATGGAGTTTCGGAAAAACGATCGTGGAAAAAGATTCTGCTGATATCGATTTCAAACGGCCGGGTAAGAGTATGGTATCCTTGTTTGTTCCAACGCGCGGAATCTATTTCCCGAAATACTGGCGGCAGGAAATTACCGTTCATGTGAATGCCGCACCGAAAGCCGTCATCACTGCCGATAAACTCATCGTAGCTCCGGGTGAAATCGTTACGCTCTCGTCGGCCTCTTCGTCTGATCCTGAACGTTCTCCCCTTACATACCAATGGTTTGTCAACGGCGAATTCCGCGGCGACGAAAAGATACTGACGCTTTCGAGTCTTTTGCCGACAACCTATAATGTTAAACTCATCGTGGACGATGGTGCACCAAACTCGTCGTGCACGGAAGCAGAGGCGCAGCAGAATATCCGCATCAACGCACAGCCGTATGTGGATGTGAACTTCCGGACGATCTTCGGACGATCCACCACCGTACCGTTCGTGGTAGAGAATGTTGCCGATAATGATAACGATATGCTTGATTTTCTCTGGAAAGGTGCCGGAATTGTCAGCGCAACCAAAGGAAATTCAATCACCGTGCGGCACGATAAGGCCGGAACATATTCTCTAACGTTGACGGCAAATGACAGGACCAACACGTCGAATTCTACATTCACTCAAACGATCGTCTATCGGGTCAATGCCGAACCTTTTCCTTCTTTTGAACTGGTGAAGCAGGCTGCGCCAGGCGACATGCTGAACGTGCGTGCTTCGGCCACTGATGATGACAATTCCTCGGTTGCGTTCTCGTGGACTTCATCGGAAGGACATGCCTTGACCGGAAAAGATGCACAGATCTCCTTCACGTCTCCGGGCAATTTTTCTGTCACACTCACCGCCGATGACGGCGAGAACGTTGAAAACTCCGTTCAGTCGATAACAAAGACCGTTCACATCAATGCACCTCCGATCCCGGCGATTATTGCGGAAAAACGTTCCATCTCTGCGCGGCAAAAGATCTCCGCAGAGAAAACGATCGATGCTGACCAAAAAGATCTTCTCTATACATGGAATTTTGGCGATGGTACGACCGGAAGCGAAAAAAATGTTGTCCACGAATTCCAGCGGAGCGGACGGTATGTCATCACCTTAACCGTGGATGACCGGCAGAAGCAATCAAACAGCATCCGGTCAACAACGCACGAACTAGTGATTAACCGTTATCCGACGGCGCAATTCTCACTCCCAACGCAATGGGAACCGACTCGTCCGTTACAGGTGGACGGTTCAGTCAGCAGCGATCCCGATGGTGCAATCTCGGCATACGCCTGGTACGTAAATGGGAAAGAAGTTGCACAAGGAGTGAATCCATTCATAACATTCGATGAAGCGGGTGATTACGCCGTAGCGCTAAAAGTCACCGACAATTCCGGATTCGATGATGCTGTTGCCATCAAAACAATTCCGATTCACATAAATTATCCGCCGGCGGTACGCTGGAAAATGGTCCCCGATGTTGCGGAACCGAATGTTGCCGTAACATTCGAGGCTAGCGCATCTACCGACAGGGAAACAAAAAGTCTGAAATCTGTCCGGTGGAATTTCTCCGACGGCACAACAGCCGAAGGAATGAGCATTAAGAAAACTTTCTCCCGTTCCGGAACCATAACGGTGAGCGCTATCGTGGATGATGGTGCGGGATTTGCAAATTCCGCTCAATCACTGCAAAAAAATATTCTCGTGAATGCATCACCGATCATCGTCACCAAAACGCTGATCAGAACCAATTCGCGCCGCATTGTTCTTGATGCAAGTCAAAGTTACGATATCGATAAACATGCCGTCCATTTTGAATGGCTGCTTCCGGATAGAACGCGCGTCAATAAAGCCTCGTTCACCTGGGATGCACCTTCGGGAGGCGTTCATTTTATCACTTTAACGGCAAACGACAGACAGGGACGGAAGAACAGCATCACGCGAGAGACAATTAAGATTCTCGTCAACCGTCCGCCGGTTGCCGTCGTTGATTCGCTCGTCTATTCGTGCACAGGCCAAACCATTCTCTTCAACGGCTCGCTGTCTTACGATCCGGACGGCGATGCGATTTCAACCAAATGGGATTTCGGTGATGGAGCATCATCGACAGAAACAAATCCTGCACACACGTATAAGACTCCCGGATACTATACGGTGAAACTGCTGCTCGACGATGGTTTTGCCGATCAGCCAACAACCGCAACGATTCCGATCATTATTGAAGGTTCGCCGGTCGCATATCAAACATTCACCGATACGACCATCTGCGTGAATGTTCCGCTTGATTTTGACGGAACCCGTAGCATCGACCCGAACGGACCGATCGGTTCTTACACATGGGATTTCGGCGACGGCATCAATTCGTTCGGATCGAAGGTATCGCATGCTTACACCAAAGCAGGAACATATTTTACCACGCTTACCGTCGTTGGCAGCGGGAGCGGACGATGCAGCAAGGTCAGCCAGGCAACCTCAACGATCCATGTGATTGAAGGACCCACGGCAAAGTTCACTATGCCCGAACGGGTAAGCATCGGAGAACTGGTCAGTATCAATCCCTCTATTTCCAAACCAAATGGTCCGGTCTCGTCCGTGCGGTGGAAACTGGGAAAAGACACAACGATCATTGCACTACAGCTGGAACAAGTACAATACCGGTTCAAAAAAGCTGGAACGTATGAAATAGAATTGATGATCAACATCCAGTCAACGACGAACTGTAATTCTGCGGTAGCAATGAAAAAAATCATCGTGAATGAACCTCCCGCCATTGTCTGGAACATCCCGACCGATGCGGCGCTTGGCGACCAACTGGTTCTTGATGCGTCAAAATCATTCGATGCTGACGGGATCATAGCGCAATATCATTGGAGGATCGACGGAAACCATATCGGAACAACACCGATCGTTACCGCCGCAAATCTCTCGGCAGGAAAGCATACCGTTGAACTGACGATCACCGACAATTCGCAAACACTATCACAATCCGTGAGCACACAAGCGACGGTCCGGATCAATTCAAAACCGAATCCGACATTTACTTTATCCGAACCGCTCTATGAAAATGAAACCGTCGTTTTGAAGCCCGAACAGCTTAACGATGCCGATGGTGATCCTTTAACATTCATCTGGAGAGTGAACGATTCTGCCGTTCCATCCGATTCCGTCCGGCTTTCTGCGGGAAGAACGATCGTAACGCTGATTGCGGATGACGGAAAGAAGGTGCGCAATTCGAAAGATTCCGTCCAGAAGGAATTCTTTGTGACGGCAAAGCCAACCTTTGAGATTGACTATCCGGAGAATTGGATCGTGGGAACAGAGATCAACATCAATAAACTCTTCAACAGCGGCACAGTCAATTTCATTGCCAATAACGCCATACTGCCGGCGTGGACCCCGAAGACGTCCGGCAAACAATCTGCCGCCATCGCTTGGACTCCAAAAGGGAAACCGCTCTCCGAAACATTGTTGAATGTTACGGTATGGGATTCGCTCGCCTTTTCCGAAAAACCGGCGGCGATGAAAATGATTTGGAATCCGTCGAACCCGACGATCATTCTTACGGCTCCTATGGTGAATCGTCCAGACAATGCAAAAGTTATTTATGAATGGCGAAAAGGTAAGGCAGCATTTGGTGTCGGTAAAGTTGTAGATGTGTTGTTAAACAAAGGAAAGAATGTTTTCACCGTTCGCGCTATCGATCAGGAGATCATGGGAGCACATCCGGTGGAGATCGATATCGTAGTGATCTGCGAATAGTGATTTACTGTTGATGCAGATCTTGCACAAAGAGAAAAAGTCCGGCATACGAAACGTGCCGGACTTTTTTTTGGGTTATCCTTCGCATAAATATTTTTTCTCTTGCAAAGGATGGCGCCATAAGTATTCCACAATATTATTCTGATCTCCTCTATTCAATTGCGGTGGAAATAATTTTTTAGACCTCCTTTATTTTTTCACCCCCGTCCGAAAAAAACGGTCGCCCTTTCCGAAAATCAAATCAAGACATTTCGCTCCGTTGCATCTTTTTCTTGTCTTGTTCAAGGAGGGAAAATGCGCTACCTTTTGAGAACAATATTTCACACCATTCCATTGAGGCAATTCATGAAAGCTCCGGTCAAACTTTTTGATGTTCCGGCAATAACTTCACTTCAAGACATGATCATTCAGTCGGCGAACAGGTACGGCGACAAACTCGCCCTTGAAGATCTGAATGATACACCGATCCCCCGGCTGACATATAGCGCATTGTTGAAGCATATCCTGAAATTCGGTTCTGCATTGAAAGCTTTGGGCGTAAAAGAACGAAGTCACATAGCGGTGATCGGCGAAAATCGGGTCCAATGGGCCCTCAGTTATTTAACGATGTCGTGTTTTAATTACGTTGTTGTGCCGATCGACAGGAACCTGAATCAAAACGAGATCCTGAACGTCATCCACGAATCCGACGCCGAAGCGGTCATCTTCACATCGCAATACGAACAGATCTTCATTGAGTCGCACTCATCGCTGCACAAAGTAAAACAGTACATCTCCATGGATCCGATATCATACGGACATAATTTTTCTTCAATGGCAGAACTGATCAGAACGTCACACGGCTGCTCCACCGATGAACTTCCGAAGATCGATCCGAAAGAAATGGCCGCCGTTATTTTCACCTCCGGAACGCTCGGCAGGGCAAAAGGCGTAATGCTTTCGCAGAACAATATCTCGTCGAATTTAATGGCAATGCTCAGTCTGTTTATGATGTACCCAAGCGACCGGTTTCTATCCGTTCTGCCGATGCACCATACCTATGAATGCAACTGCGGATTGCTCTGCCCGCTGTATGCCGGCTCATCGATCCATTTTGCCCGTTCCCTGAAAACCGTCGTTGACGATCTGCAGCGGGTGCGCGCAACAATTCTGCTCGGCGTGCCGCTGTTGTACGATAAAATGTTCAAACGGATCCACAAAGGAATTCAGGAGAAAAAAACCGTTGCGAAAGTATTGAGCCCATTGATCAAACTCACCGATATCATGCAGAATGTCGGCTGGAAGAATGCAAAAAAATCTATCTTCAAGGATCTCCACCACAAGTTCGGCGGATCGATCCGGTTCTTCATTGCCGGCGGAGCCGCACCGGATCCTCTCGTAGCGAAAGGCCTGCGTGATCTTGGATTTAATTTCATTCAGGGTTACGGACTGACAGAAACATCGCCGATCCTTGCCTTGAACTCACCGTTCAAACTAAAAGATGATGCTGCCGGGATTCCGCTGCCGGGAACGGAGATACGCATCAACGAACCGGACAAAGAAGGGATTGGCGAGGTCTACGGAAAAGGTCCGAATGTGATGCTGGGATATTACAAAAATCCGAAAGCGACGGCGGACGTCTTTCAGGATGGTTGGTTCAAAACGGGTGATCTGGGTTATTTTGACGATGACGGTTTTCTTCATATCAGCGGACGGAAAAAGAACGTGATCATTTCCAAATCGGGAAAGAATGTCTTTCCGGAAGAGATCGAAGACGTGCTGAACCGAAGTCCGTTCATTCTGGAATCGCTCGTTTACGGGGCAGAAGATGCAAAGCAGGATGAGGTCATCGCCGCGCAGGTCGTTGTCGATGCGGAAGCGTTCATCGAACTGGCGGAATCGTCAGGAAAAGAAATCACGAAGGAGTTCCTGCACCAGATCATTGCCGATGAAGTTTCAAAAGTGAACAAACAGCTCAGCAGTTATAAACAGATCCGGAAGTTCGTCATCCGAGACCAGGAGTTCCAGAAAACAACAACGCAAAAGATCAAACGTTTTGCGAACCTTGCGCCCCAACCGGTGGAAGAATAATTCAAACGCCGACCTCTGGTCGGCGTTTTTGTTTACAAAAAATCTGTGCGGCAATGTGCCGTGATATGCTGGTTTAATCCCTCAGCCACGCCATAAAGATATCATCCTCAAATCCGCCCTTAACACTCCGGATCCTTTTTTCCAGGCGTCCCTCACGTTTAAATCCGAGCGACTCGTAGAAACGAAGGGCCCGTTCGTTGCTTTCCCTGGCAATTAGTTCTATCCGCAGTATATCAGGACATTTTGTGATGACCTCATTCAGCAATTCCGTAAAGAGCAGTTTCCCAATCCCCTTACCCTGATATTCAGGGTCGACGGCTATGGTCAGATCGCCCAGCACATGCGCAAATGTTGCCACGCCGTTCCGGTAGCAATGCACTTCGCCGATGATCCGGCCGGCGCTGTGTGATGACGCAACAAGTTCGATCCCGTCCGAAATGCTTTTTGAAACAAAATGTTCTACATGCTCGCGCGTGATCTCCGGAACGGTCCGTGCTAGTCCGCCTTCAATTTCCGCTACGCGTAGGTATAGTTCTTCGATGGAAGGAATGTCATTAACGAACGACCTGCGGATAAGAATATTGTCCATCGTCTTTAAAATATCATCAGCGCGGACATTCTGCATTTTTTGCAGAGAAGCCGCGCCGATGGTAAAAATAGTCTAATGCTTCTTTCCCTCGATCGCTGCAATCTCGTTCAGCAGATCACGTTTTGTAAATCCCGATTTCTTCATCAGCGAAACCACGAATCCTTCCAGCTGTTCGCGGGTCTCATCATCGATCTCCATGGAGGTCATGATCATCACCGGAATTGTATATGTTGCCGAACTATGTTTCAATTGATAGGCAACGCTGAAGCCGGACATTTCCGGCATTACAAGGTCCAGAATAATCAGGTCCGGTTTTTCCTTTTCTGCCAGCACAAGTCCATCTTTGCCGTTATGCGCTTTGATCACCGTGCAGCCTTCAGCTTCCAGAATTATCTGGACAAGATCGGTAACCGACCGGTCATCGTCGATCACGAGAATCTTCGCAGAATTCTGCGCACTTCTTCCCTCCACTTTTTTCACTGCAGCGATCAGATCATCTTTCTGCACCGGCTTCACAAAATATTCCACTGCGCCGAGACCAAACCCGACATTCCGTTCATCCACCATGGAGATGATGATCACGGGAATCTCCCGGCAGAGCGGATGATCCTTCAGTTCCCGCAGCACCTGCCAGCCATCCTTCACCGGTATCAAAATATCGAGCGTGATCACATCGGGTTTCCATAATTTCGCTTTTTCCAGCGCTTCTACTCCGTTCGTCGCTATCTCTACCATATAACCGGATTCCGTCAGATACGTGTGAAGCAGCGTGCGGGCATGCGGTTTATCTTCAACGATCAGCACCCTCTTTTGACGGCTACCGTCTGTGGTTTCCGAGATCTTTTTAAACACCTTCTCTGCCTCGTTCTCTACCTGAACCATCATCGGAATTCGGGCAATGAATGTGCTTCCTTCACCGTATTCGCTCACAACAAACAGCGAACCGCCGTGCAGTTCCGTCAGTTTCTTGGTGATGGCAAGTCCAAGACCTGTTCCTTCGGTCTTCTTCGATCCCTGATCGGTCTGCTGGAACGGCTGGAACAATGATGTGATCTCTTCTTTGCGGATACCGACACCGAAATCCTGGACGGAAAATTCGATTTCGTTCTGCCTCCGTTTAGCAGAGATGATTACCTTCCCTTCTCCATGGCTGAACTTTATCGCATTCGTCACAAGATTCAGCAGTATCTGTTTCATCCGCACGCCGTCTGCAATAATATCATCCAGTTCGCCATCCATGGATATCTCTAAAGAGATCTTCTTGGCTTCTAGCTGCGGCTGCACAACGTGCCTTACGCTGTCAAAAAGAGTGCGGATACCGACAGGAGCAAACCGGAGGTCCATTTTCCCGGCTTCGATCTTCGAAAGGTCCAAAATATCGTTGATAAGGTGGAGCAAATGTGTTCCGCTTGATTTGATCGCAGAGTTAAACTGTACCAGCGAATCGTGCTTTATTGCCGAGCCTTCTTCGGTGATCAGATCCGAAAATCCGATGATGGAGTTGAGCGGAGAGCGGAGTTCATGACTGAAAAAAGCCAAAAATCGTTTCAATTTTTCATGCGCTTCCATCGTTTGCGCACGCTGGATCTCAAGATCCACATTCTTTACGCGCAATTCATCGATCAAACCGCGGCGACTGACACCGACGGTAATCTCGCTTGCCAAAAGCGAAAGGAACGACAGTTCCTTCTCAACAAGTTCGCGCGAACTCTGGAGAAGGATCTCCAGCACGCCAAGTTTCTCTTTTTCAATACGAAGCGGAAGGGAGATGAGCGTTGTTACGGTCGAAGTGATCACCATTTCCGGTGCGAACGAGAACAATACGCTGCGCGCAAGATCGGTCGTAACTATCTTGTTCCCGGTGGAGAATGCCTCGATGCTGGAAAAGTTGGAATTGTTGGCAATCGAGAGTGCATAGATATTCTTCTGCAGATCGGTCAGCGGTAATTCCGGCGCCAGCAGTATCAATTGTTCGTCCGCCGGACGATGAAAATAGAGCAGAACATTCTGAGGAGGCAGTTCGTATCTTTTTGCGATCACACGGACCACTTCGGAACAGAGATCCTCCAATTGACTTGCGGTATTGATCGCGTGAGAGATATCGAGTAGCGTCTCACGCTGGCGTTCTTCGATCTTCCGTTCGGTGATATCCGTTAGAAAAACGGACAAGCCGTTTTCATTTGGATAGATCCGGAAATCATACCACTTTTCCATTGTGAGATCTTTGGTATGATTTGTGGCGGTCTGGAAGGTGTTCGTTTCGATCGCAAGTTTGTATTTGATCCCGACATCGTGTTTTTCAAGGTTCGGAAAGATCTCGAAGATATTCTTTCCGATCACGTCGTTGCGTTTCCAATACGTTCCCTCTTCCGCCGCTTTGTTCCAATACGTGATGTTGAAATTTTTATCCAGAGCGAAAAATCCGCCGGAGATGCTTTCAAGTATTTCTTGTGAATTGAGATTGGGATGGGACATGCTGTAATGGGAAAAGTAAGATACCGGAAACATGATACTGGAATTTCCACTATCATGTTTCAGTATGGGATAATTAAAGACTCATTGTGCTGTTTTTTTCTTCCGTAACTTGATTCAACCTCATCGATTCAAGTGCGGAGGTTGAAATCCGCGGTATGTATCGAACTGTGAATCGTAAAAAACAAGATTAAAATTGCTGTCGCGTAATGTTCCGCCCGATGGATACAGATAGAATTCCGAAAGGTCCTCTGTTCTTGTCTTGGCAAGCAAACCGCCGGCCGTATAGAATTTTACCGTATAAAATCCCTGCGTGAACGGCGCTGTCTTCAATTGGCAGTGGAGATTCGCTTCAGTGAAAATGAAGATATCGTCGTTCATCCTCTCGCCGGCCCTATTCCCAGATCAGCAAGGGTGTCCGGACGCAGCAGCATCAGCAGATGCGATTGCTGAACGATCAAATATTGTTTCCCTTCGAATTCAATTTCGATCGCCGCATCACGGAGAAACAACGCATAATCTCCCTCTTCCGCCTGCAACGGAATATATTTGACGGGATCCTTCGGCGCCGACCACGATTCCTGATCCATAAAATTCGGATTGACCACCGGATACCCCGGACCCGCCTTGATGATATATCCCGCCTGCACTTTATCCTTTTCCTTCACACCGGGCGGAAGGTAGAGCCCGTGAGGTGTCTTTTCCTGTCCTTGATCAGGTTCGATCAGTATCCGGTCACCGACAAGGAATATTTTTTTCTTTAACGAAAGTGTCATACTGTTTGTGCACAAATATACGAAGTTTTTCTCTTTCTCCAACGACGAGCATTTATCATTTCTTAGAAAAGATACCGGTTGGACGCACCACGGCCCAACGCGGCTTGAATGTTACATCGGTTGAAAAAAGGAGAGAAAACCGGGGATCACATTTGCAGTGTATGCATCTCCACGCCGACCGTTTTCAAAAATTCAAACGGCAATTCCCCTCCGGCAAAAATGAAGACGTAATCGTTAGGAATTTCGTTCTCTCCCCCGGGTGTGGAAAGGATAACGGAATTTTCCCGTATCTCCTTCACATCGGAACTGAAGATCACCGTGAGTTTTTTGTTCCGGGTGTATTCCTCGATATGCTGTTTATTGCGTTCTTTTATGCGGGTAAATTCCTCTTTCCGGTACGACAGCGTCACCGTGTTCCCTTTTTGAATAGCAAGACCAACGGCCGCTTCAATGGCTGAATCGCCTCCTCCTACCACCAGCAGATTGTTGTTGTTGAATTGCGACGCATCGATAAGTTTGTACATCGCTTTCGACAATTCTTCTCCCGGCACGTTCAACTTCCGCGGGGTTCCGCGCCGTCCGAGGCCCAGCACAACCCTCGCCGCCGTCATCTTCCGCTGAGACGTTGTCAGAATAAAATGACCGTTTGCTTTTTCCACCGAGAGGACCTTTTCGTTGATGGAGATGTTCAGGGAAGCGTGAGCGATAATCTTTTGCCACACTTCAAGCAGTGCTTCCTTTTTTACTTCCGTTAACTTCAACTTACCCCACAACGGCAATTCTACGGGAGATGTCATCACAACTTTTGCGCGCGGAAAATGCAGGATTGCGCCTCCTATATCGCTTTGCTCAATAATAATGGATTTCAGATTCAACGATTTCGCCATCAAGCCCGACGCCAAACCGGACGGACCAGCACCGACGACAACAATATCATAATCGGCATTATGGGGAGATAATTTTGACGCGATATATTCTACGGCAGCCTTTCCTTGCGTAACCGCATTTTTAATCAAACCGATGCCGCCAAGTTCACCCACAATGAATACCCCGGGCACGCTTGTTTCATAATGTTCGTCGAGAACCGGAACACCGGCGCTGCGGCTTGGTTTTGCCGGAAGAAGCTCAATGGCACCGACCGGACAGGCATCGGCACATAATCCGTGTCCGACACATTTCGCTCCGTGTATCAGCGCCGCCTTCATATCAATGAGGGCGATGACATCACCTTCCGGACAAGCACCGACACAACCTCCGCATCCCAAACAATTGGTAATGTCAATATGCGGGTGCATTGTTGTTGCTTCGTGCAAACCGGTCACTTTCAGTTCCTGGAATTTTTTCCGCGCTTTCGCTTCCTTTTTTTTCACACTCCGTACATACGGAATGACGGTGATCGAAATCAGGAGCGTTGTAACAACCAGTGTAATAAGGGTTTCATTCATAATGTTTTAAAATCGCATTCCGATTTCAGCAAAGACCCTGTAACTATTCATTGTAGTATCAAAAACACCGTCCATGGAAAGAGACGTATACCACATTTTCGAAAGACGGTAATAGAGATTGGCCGTTGCTGTTTGAGTTGTATACGTCTGCTTCAGGGAAACAATAGTGTATTGATAGTAATCGTAGCGCAGTGAGACCGACAGGGCATAAAAGAATGTCCGGTCGAAATCGACTGTATAATTATTCCCTTCCGAAAATTCACCGACAATGCGTGCATAGCGGACGCCTGCATTGACATCCGAATTCAGGATATCGCTCATCCGCAGTGATGTACCCAAATTATACGCATCACGCGTATTTCCGCTGCGCGTGCGGTACGTTCCATTGGTGGAGAGCGTAATGAAATACGGAAGTCGGAACGTGACGCTTCCGCGAAAACCCTGCAGGATATTCTTATCGAACAGTGTATCCGAGATGGTTTTCATGGATTCAAAAAGATACACGCTCCGCGATGCGTCGTACCCGATGCTTGTGGTAAGCCATTGCACGGGATAATAATTGACCGTGAAGAATGTGTTGGACAATCTTAATGCCCCTGTCCGCACTCCGTTCGTGATATCGTTCAGTTCAAGTTCCGTACTTTCGTACAAAGAAAGTTCGGGACCAAGTGACAATGAATTTTGCAGATAGATGAATTCCCGGTCGAGTCTGGAACTGACCATCTGGCGTCCATAGGCGATCGTTCCATCAAACTGATGGAAGAAATCGATTCCCTGCCGGTAGTTCAGGAAGAACGATGCTTTGGTATCATTGGTATTTACCGAAAGAGAACGGTTGGAAACCTGCGCACCGCCCAGCACACCGGCAGTGAAATTATCATACCGGTAGAACATCTGGAAACCGTCAAACGTCCCCATTCCGCCGACATAGCGGGATGTCATCCTGCCGAAACCATAACCATAGTCGGACCCGGCAACATCCCGCTGGACAGTGAATTCATAGATGCGATGATTCAATCCCGACGAACTTCCGTACATTGCATAGGCTTGTTTTGATTCGTAATAACTCCTGTCATAGAAGGAAAGCATCGCCCCTGTGCCGAAGAGATTCTGCACATCCAATCGAAGCACCGTTGAGGGCTGACTGACATTAAAACGTGAATTTTCTGCCGTGATGGAATTGTATTGTACACCGACCCTTCCGGAAACGATGTTCTCCGTGCTCTGAACAATAACCACCGCCGGTATTTTCATGGATGCTCCGGAAGAATCACGCTTAACCGAGGCGGCCGTATCCGTTTTTGCTTGTTCATTACCCGCTATGGTTTCAACAATCTCTTTTACGATCACCGCTTCATTCCCTACGGAAAATGGCGATTTCTGTGAAACGATCTGAGCGGCGCTGGAACGACGCGAAACGGCGGTAACGGCCACAGAACCAATCTCTTTTCCTGCATTGTAAATTTTCAACGTATCTCCCACCTCAATGCGGCGTTCTCTTCCGGCATCAATATACACAACCGATGATGCGACATAGGAAATCGCAAAGCGAAGTTCTTTTTTTGTTTGGCTATTGCCAAAGGCCGCAAACAACGATGTAAATAAAATTATGGTAAGGAAAATCTTTCTCATTGTATTTTATTCTGCCAGACCTTGGGGATGACACCGGTAACAGGCTTGACTTTGATAGCTGTAATTCCGGATACCACCGTGATGACTGTCCGTTGATGATTTGTTATGCTCATGACAATTGATGCACTCGAACAACTGATAATTCGATTGTGTTGTATGACAATCCCCGCACGAATTCCACCTGCCCGGACGGTGTTTTGCACCGGTACCGATCGGAAAATTACTATGTGGAAACAATGCCGCCGGCTGCCACGTTAATGCACGGTGGCAGAATGCGCAATCGGTCGGGAACCTTGCCGTTTGATGATCCGGATTTCTTGTGGCAGCATATTCGGTTTGATGACACGCGATACATTGCATTGGAGTTCCGCGAAAAATATTATTCATATGACACGATTTGCAGGCAACGGCTGCGTGAGCCCCGCGCGTAGGAAACTGAGTCATATTATGGTCGAAATCAACCTGCCACGAAACGGCACTTTGCCGGTGACACTGACTGCATTCCGTACTGAATCCTGCCGTCCGGTGATTGATCGATATCGCCGCATCATAATCGTTTTTATGACAGGAGATGCAGACCTTCGATAATCCAACAAACTTTAAGGTCGTGTGACAATTTCTGCAAGCGGTATTTCTATGCTGTCCTTCCAGAACATATCCGGCGGCAGCATGATTGAATTTCATCGGCAAAGAAAGTTCATTCCATCCTTCGGTCGAATGACAATCGCTGCAGATATAATTCAGCGGACCGTGCGGCGAATCCTGACCAAACAGTGCCGAGCTGACGGTGATCAGCAGAATGGAAATCACTCGCATCACTATAAGGTCCTGCCTGTCGGGTGACATTTATAGCACGCGGCGCTTGAATACAAATACCCCGTGCGTCCTCGGTGTTCCGAATCCATGCTCGCTTTGTCGTGTTCGTGACAATTGATACATTCGAACACTTTGGAATTCGTCGGATTTGTATGACAATCGCTGCACAAAGTCCACCGGCCCGGTCTGTGTTTTGCCGACGCATCGATCGGGAAAAACGGCGTATGATTGAATGTTGACGGTTTCCATAACGACGTCGTGTGACACGATTTGCAATCTGTCGGATACTTTGCCGCAGCATGGTTCGGATTGACCGCGGTATTATAGTCTTGAGTATGGCATGTATAACAATCCGTCGGCGTTCCTGCAAATTTTCCGCCGACATGACAATTTGCGCATGGTGCAGAAACGTGTGATCCCGTCAGCGGGAAGATGGTTTTATTATGATCAAACATCGCCGGACTCCAGCCATTCATCGAATGACAGCTGGTACAGTTATGGTCAAAATTACCCGTAACGTGATTGGGATCTGCCGCGCTGTTAAAATCGGACAAATGACAGGTATAACAGACCGTTGTTGTTCCTTTATACTGTCCGTTCTTGTGGCAATCTGAACATAACACCGCAGCGTGGGAACCCTGCAGCGGAAAGCTCGTATTCGCATGGTTGAATGTTGACGGTTTCCAAGCAATGTTCGAATGACACGTTAAACAATCGTGCGAAAATTGTGCTGTAACATGGTTTGGATTTGTTGTGCCGGTAAAATTGTTCATATGGCAGGAATAACAATCGGACGGTAATCCTTTGTAAACACCGCTCGAATGGCACGACACACAAGACGCAGAAACGTGAGCGCCGATCAGCGGATAGTTTGTGCCGGCGTGGTTGAATGTCGACGGTTTCCAGGCAATGTTCGAATGACACGTTAAACAATCGTGCGAGAATTGTGCCGACACGTGATTCGGATTTGTTGTGCCGGTAAAGTTGCTCATATGACAACTGAAACAATCGGATGGCAGTCCTTTATACACCCCGTTTTTATGACAATCACTGCAAATAACAGCACCGTGTGCACCAACCAGCGGAAAGTTTGTTGCTGCGTGATTGAATGTTGAAGGTTTCCACGCCATCGTATTATGACATGATAAACAGTCATGCGAAAATTGCGCTGCGGCATGATTTGGATTTACTGTTGTGATGAATGAATTTTGATGACAACTGTAACAATCGGACGGTAATCCCTTAAACACACCGTTCTTATGGCACGATTCGCACGCAATAGTTACGTGAGCTCCAACAAGCTGAAAATTGGTCTTTGCGTGACTGAATGTAGACGGTTTCCAAGCATTCATCGAATGACATGTTAAACAATCACGGCTGAATTGCGCGACGGCATGATTTGGGGCAACAGTTTTTGCAAAATCCTGCTGATGGCATGAGTAACAGTCGCTCGGCAAACCGATGAATTTACCGGAGGTATGACACGAGGCGCAATTGGTAGCCGCGTGAGCACCAATAAGCGGAAAATTTGTCTTGGCATGATCGAATGTCGATGGTTTCCACCCGTTCATGGAATGGCATGAGACACAATCCTGACTAATGAGCGCCGTTTGATGATTCGGCGAAGTTGTCTTTTTATAATCAACCTGATGGCAGGTGAAGCATTCGGTATTTAATCCTTTATAAATACCGGCGGAATGACACGAAGCGCAATCGGTGTTTTTATGAACACCAAGGAGCGGATAATTCGTCTTCGCATGATCAAACGTGGAGGGTTTCCATGCGAGCAGATTGTGACAGGTAAGACAGTTACGATCGAACTGCGCTTTAAGATGGCTTGGTTGCTTAACATCATTGAAATCTTTTGTATGACAGGTAAAACAATCTTTCGTCAATCCTTTAAACTGTCCTGTGCTATGGCAGGAAGAACATTCCGTTGCCATGTGGGCGCCGGCCAGCGCAAAATCCGTTTTGCCGTGATCGAATGTCGAAGGTTTCCAGCCGTTGATGGTATGGCACGTCAGGCAGTCGCGGGAAAATTTTCCTGTGGAATGATTCGGCGCAGTTGTCTTTGCAAAATCCTTCTGATGACAGGAATAACAATCGGACGGAAGAACGGTGTATTTGCCGCCGGCATGACAACCGGAACAATCAACCGACCGGTGTGCGCCGGCCAGCGGGAAATTGGTCTTCGCATGATCGAATGTTGCCGGCTTCCATCCGTTCATTGTATGACACGTTAAGCACGAATGAGTAAAGCGGCCCTGCACGTGGTTTGGTGCAACGGCATTGGTAAAATCCTTTTGATGGCAGAAAAAACATTCGTGTGAAAGTCCGGTAAATTTATTGTTGGCATGACATGATGCGCAATCGACGCTTTGATGAGCGCCGATCAGCTGAAAATCAGTCTTGGAATGTTGGAAGATTGACGGCTTCCATGCATTGAGCGTATGACAGGTAAGACATTCGCGGGAGAATTTCCCTAATTGATGATTTGGTGTAAACGCCCGGACAAAATCCTTTTGATGACAGGAGAAGCACGCCGTCGGTGTTCCGGAAAATTTTTTTGCCGTATGGCACTGAATGCACGCAACATTGCTATGCTGACCGTCCAATGCAAAGCCGGTCACCACGTGACTGAATTTCATCGGACGGGCCAATTCCTTCCACGAATCGGTCGTATGACAATCCGTACAGGCGATGGAAAGCGGCCCGTGAGGAGATTTCTGAGCGTTGCCGTACGAAAGAAATATTACATTCAAAGCCAGAATAATGATCGTATGGAAGGCGATCCTTTTCATTGCTTGTCCGTATGACAGTCTGTGCATAAAAGCCCCAGTGGTTTATATTTGGTGATCTTCCGCCCATTGACGGTATATTGTGCATGACACTTCATGCATTGCACTCCGGCGTGCTTGCCCGTTAAAGCAAAACGGGCTTCGGTATCATGATTAAACGTTACCTTTTTCCAGGATACCGAGCTATGACATTTTTCACAATTCGTTACGGCATTCACGGCAAATTGACCATCATGTTCATCGGTATGACATGAGGTACATTCTTTGCGAACAGCAGTGTATTTTACCGGCGTGCCGTCCGTTGTTTTTTTGTGGCATTGATCGCATCGAACTTCAGCATGTTTACCCTGCAACGGAAAGGTTGTTTTGTCGTGAGAAAAAAGAAGTTTATCCCAGGCTGAAACTGTATGGCACGTTTCGCACCCTTTGGTCATTATCTTTGCAAATTGGCCCTTGTGAATATCTTCATGGCAAGTGATGCATTCTATTGATCCATCCCAGTGGAATTTACGAGTGCTCTTTGCTTTCACTGCACCGCCGGTATGGCAGGCTACGCAGGGAATGGCCGTATGAGCGCCGGCCAGCGGAAACCGCGTAGTTTGGTGCTGCTGATAAGCGAAACGGACAATGGTAAATCCTTCTTCCGTATGGCACGATTCGCACTTTCCTTTATCAGCACGATATAAGAACTGCAGTGCATGAGCATCGGCATGGCAGTTCGCACACACCTGAAATTTTGTGATACGGTGACCAAGTTCTCCGCTAGCGTTCAAGCTTTTGGGATTATTGTTGTGACATTGTTCGCACTTCAACTGAGCATGCTTCCCTTTCAGCGGATATTGCGTGGACGCATGATCGAACTGTCCTTTTGAGATCTTATGAAAATCCTCCGTGGAGTGACATGCATTGCACTCCTGTTTGAACTTACCCTTATGCGGATCGACGTGACAATTGCTGCACGAGGAGAATTCCATTTTTACAAATCGGACTGTCTTACCATCACCAAGCATTTTGTTGTGACACTTCATACATTCCGTTTTTTTATGACTCCCCGTCAGCGGATAATTCGTCCGGTCATGGGAGAACTTGAGAACGGCCTTCCACTGGTCGATGGTATGACACGATGAACATTCCCGTCCGGCAAACTGACCTTTATGCTTATCCTCATGGCACGAAGAACAATTTGCCGACAATCCCATGAATGTTCTTTTCTTATACTCGTCCGCTAATTTCTGCACGTCCGGCGCCGCAATGCGCTCTTTGTTGTGACAATCCCTGCATTCAATTTTTTTATGCTTCCCTTCCAGAACAAATCCCACGGTGGAATGATCGAATGTTTTCGTATCGAACCGAATGATCTGAAAATTCCGTCCGTGATGTTCCTTGTGGCACTCTTCGCACAACTTTGCACCGATGGTCGCGTGAAATCCTTTTTTCTGTTTCATCCTTCCATTGATCTCTTTATGACAATCCAGGCATCGTTCGTTTGAAAGGGACTTCCCCACGGAATGGCATTTCGTGCAGTTCTCGACTCCTTCCAGGTCCTTATGGGCATTCGTCAAATCACCGGGGGAAATTTGCGCAAACGCGTACGTTGACAAAAGGACGAACAAAGCGATATTGACGAAACAACGGAGCATTATTCCATTTTCCCTAACTGTTTGAGTGCATCAACGGCATTCTTTGCTTCATGGCTTTCCGGTGCGACCAGTATCAGTTTTTTCCATGTCTGTTCGGCTTCTTTCCGTTTCCCCTGTCGGGCATAAATGGCTCCCTTATTATAGAGAGCGGTTGAATTCTTCGGGTCTTTGGTGAGCAGAACATTGGTGATTTTCATGGCTTCATCAATATTGCCTGTTTGAGCATAGCAAACGCTCAGATCTAAAAGAACTGATGAGTTCACCGGTTCCAACTTACGTGCCCGTTCAAAATATTGGATCGCCTCTTTGGGATTATGCCCATCCATCAACATGGAGGCAAGCATCGTGAGATGCGAAAGATTTTTAGGATCTTTATCGACCGATTTTTTCAAAGCGTCGAGCTGTTGTGAATACTCCTTGGCAACATTTCCTTTGCCCGGTGCCTGGGGCTGACCGGCAGGAAATTCTTTGTCCGTCTTTTCGGGCTGTTCGGAATTCTTCAGCATCCTTCCGCTGTCGCGTGTGAGAACAAAAACGATCGCGGCGATGAGGATAAAGGGAAAAATAAGTCTGCGGGACCAGATGATCAATGTTTTCATATCAGAATATCCAAGTATAGCCGAACGTGATAGCAACGCCCACATGCACCAGCAAGACAACAAACATGATAATGCTGAAGGGTAAGTGAATAACATGCCAATAATGGAAAATCTCCTGAACTTTTTCCAGCACGGCAATGCGCTGCTGAAAAACAATATGGTCATTCACAATAGCAACGACCTTTTTCATTGAATGCTTATCGACAGAATATTTATTCAGCGTATTTTTGATCAGCATAATTCTACGCTTTTGCGAAAGATCGCTGATCAAAAGATACCATAGAAGGGTGAATAATCCTGCCTCATCGATATGCGCCATCGGTTTCCCCAATTCACGAAGAGCTTTCACCGCCTGCTCGTTCAGCGCATAGGTTGAATGAAGCGAATCAAGCATCATCTTTCCTTTTTCTTCAAGTTCTTTCGCACTTAATTCATTTCCTTCGATATTCTTCGGTATATGCTGATACAAATACCGACCAAGCACACCGCTAAACGCAACAGCGGACATGCTCCAGAAACTCACCGCCACCAATCCGCCGAACTTGAACGTGGTATGATATAACACCAACACCGGTCCGATCAGACAGAGAAAAATATGGAACTCGAGAAAATATTTGATCTTTCCGATCTGCCTGAATGCACGGACTCTCTTTCGGCTGGAATACATGATCACACCGATCGTGACCATTGCGGTTCCGATGATACCATATCCGTGACTTTCTATACCGGAAGGTTTAAGATCGTTATACCGTTCATGAAACGGCCTTTCCTCCATCGGCAGGAAATAGTATTCTACATTTCTGGCAAGAACAGCTACCGCTATCAAAATCCCGAACAATATTAGAAAGGAAAGAAATAAGCGATGGGAAAGTTGATTCATGATTGTTATAGGTGGTAAATCGGACAAATTGGTTTATTACTTACATGGTACTGAATTTCAACTGTTTTTGAAAGAATTGATATCACATACTTCATTGGTAACAAGAGTGTTTTGTCTTGTATTAACATTAATAATCGTTCTACCTGTAGGCACACAAAAGGAGAGGAATAATGATAGGCTGTTTCGATTTCACGCAAAAAACACAACTTGTTCCTTCGTTTGTCCATTGTTCATATTTTATAAAATCTCTTAACAACCTATACCAAATGCAATGCCACTTTTTAACGTGTAAATATTAGATAAATTGTAATGTTGATCTATCGGCTGTGTCTATATTTTAAAATGTGTCTATTTATTTTACATGCTCAACGGGGATTTATCTTTCTTAAGGGACAAATGAAATATGACATGATTTGATGTAGATTTGCTATGGATTTCATCTTAGTCAATTGTTGCTGGATGGTTTTTTTCGAGATGGGATCAGCGGTGTTCAACCGTAAGACTGCAAGTTAATGGTAATTAAAGAAGCGGAATTGAAACACAATTATTTATTTGTCGATATCGTAAAACAAAAAAAGCCTGCTTTACAAGTCGTCTTCGACAAGTTAGGCAGGCTTTTCCTTTACAGAATTATACGATACTATTTCATCAGCAACATTTTCCTGGTTTCAACTAAATTTTTGCCGGAGGTCTGTTGCGATACTGCTTCTAAACGGTAGAAATAAATACCGGACGGCATCTGAGAAGCGTTGAATGAATATTCATACACTCCGGCATCGATAATTCCATTTTCTACGGTTGATACTAATTGTCCCAAAGCGTTATAGACCGTCAACATTACAGCACTTCTCTCGGTGACACTGAAACTGATGGTTGTTGAGGGATTGAACGGATTAGGATAATTTTGTTCCAATGCGAACTTTGAAGGAGTGGATGAAGATCGTTTCGTTTCGTCCTTGACAGACAATGAAACATTTCTTAACCATAGCGAATAGAGGGTAAGGTTTGTCGTTGCAGAATATGCCGCTCCGGTTGCATACGACGTTCCCGAACCATTAGGATTTGTATTCCATCCATTAAAGGTATATCCGCTTCTCACCATCGTGCCTGGACCCAATATGGTCGTTGCAGTGGTAAAAGTTCCTCCGGCCGGTACAGTTCCGCCGGTATATTTATACCCAACATACGTTATAGTATATTGGCCGCCAGCAAGGGCAGTAAAGATAGGAATTAGTGTAACATTATTACTCGGCATTAAGAACGTGTAAGGATTGCTTGTCGAAGCCTGTCCTGATCCGCCGACCGCATAATCCCACCGTGTAAACGTATACCCGGCATTTGGCATTGCTGTCAGTGTCACTGATGTTCCTACGGGATACGAGTCTCCATAAATTGTTCCGCCGCTGACAGAACCGCTTGAGGATGCATTGACTTTCAAAACGTACAAGTTATCAATGCTTCCTTCCATCGCTCCGCGGTTTGGGGGATCGAGTCTGGCTGCACCTACTTGATCAAGCAGTACTTCCTGGCCAGCCGCGCTTGTTCCAGTAAGATTCACATAGCTGGTCCCGTTCCAATATGCAACAACAGGAGTAACATTATTATTATTGGCAAACCGTGTGCGGGTTCCTTTGTTGCTGAAAACAAAGCTTCCACTTTTCAATGTGGGTGCCACCGTACCGGTGTTAGAATAGAGTAACGGACGGAATATTTGTTCGCCGATCTCCAATCCACCGGCATCCGTAATTTTCGCCAACACTCCCCCCGAAAATATTGTATTGTTGCTTCCACTGATTGCACCCGTGTACAACACGTTGCTTGCTGTAGCTCCAATCCCTGCCGGAACAGCGGCATGAAGGATAGAATAATAGACCGATACACCAGCTTGACCGGTATACGCAACAATATCATCTAGAACAAAACCCGTCGGATTTGTAACGGTTCCCGTTGTTCTGCGATAATTGTGAGCGAGAAGTGAGTTTACAATTTTTACTGTACCATTATTATTACCAATGGCTCCTCCCGAGTAATTTCCATAGGCCACATTACCGGTAGCGCTGCTGTTGATGAACCATACAGTTGAGCCAAGATTATTAATCGCACCGCCGATTTCCGTGCTTTGATTATTGGAGAGGGTCGAATTATTAAAATATATTACCGCGGCGTTGTTATTTTCAACGGCGCCACCACCGCCGCCGCTCGAGGTTGACCGGTTTTCGATCAACGTGCTGGATTCAAAATACGCCCGTGCCGCCGATCCGCTATTCAATAATCCACCGCCATACGAGGCGGCGTTGCGCTTGATGAAACTATTATTCAGATAAAGAATCCCTACATTATAAATTCCGCCGCCGCTTGCGGCACTCGAATTCGAAATAATGCAGTTATTTAGAATGAGAGTTCCCGAATTAATAATAGTTCCTCCGCTCCCCAACACTGCTCCACCCTTAAGACTCAGATTATTTAGGGTCACAATTTTGCTGACCGTGGTGATCGAAAATACATTGAACGCCGATGGAGTAGAATTCACTCTTCCCATTTCATCCAATCCGGGACGAGGAACAGTGATCAAGCAATCATTTCCCTTAAAGATTAATGTTTTATTGATGGTGATTGGCGCCGTAACAACAATATCACCGACGATATTGATGATATCACCATCCACGGACGCGATGATCGCCGCTGCCAGTTCGGCATACGTACCAGCGTTCCGGGTGGTGGCAAAAGATTGATGCGAGATCAACAGAAAGAGTAATGATACGAAGAGGTACAGATTATTTTTCATTCTTGTGTATTTCCTTCCAGTAATATTTGTTCATTATTTTAATGTTCACTTTGGTGTAACAAAGAATAATTCATGAGCGCTAAAGTAAATCGTACCTCCACACTTCAATTCAACCACATCAATTGCCGTGATGAGATTTTCATGCCTAATAACCCATAAATACTATGTTGATTGCATTAATTACAAAAACCATACCAAACAAAATCACCCGTTTTTTTTGATTTCTGAAGCTTAATATTTTTATTATGTCTTTTTTTGTTTACACTGTAAAGATTTTTTCATGTTTTTCTTACAGAAGTCATACGCTGAACGTCTCCGCTCGAGGTGATATCGGGAAGTTTAGACTATCACTGATATTGGGGATTACATAGTCACGCGGAGCGAGTCCGGCGTTGTATGCCGGACGAGTCTCCCGAAGGTATGCCCTTGGCAGAAGCGGTGTGCGAATCACACTTCGGCGACTGCTTAGTGTGAACATATTTTATTGAGTAGCTTTACTATATTATTTCATCAATACTAATTTTCTCATCTGCGTTTTACTATCCGATGTAAGTTTAGCAAAATATATTCCACTGGATAATCTTGCGCCGTCGAACTGCACACTATGTGTTCCCGCTTCTTTCACTTCGTTCACCAGCGTCGATACTTCTTTGCCGATCGCATCGTACACTATTAATGACGTGAAGCCGTTCGTTGAGAGCTGATAGCTTATAGCTGTCGTGGGGTTGAACGGATTGGGATAATTCTGTTCCAGCGCAAAAGCTTTTGGTGTGTTTGCGGCGGTCACTTCAACCGTTTGTGAATACTCGAATTTGCCATCACGGTCAATCTGTTTTAGCCGGTATGATGTTTTGCCTGATGCGGATTTGTCGTTGAATGAGTACGATTTTGGGGCGTTGGTGGTGCCGTTTCCTTCCACGAAGCCGATTTTTGTCCACTCGCCCTTCGAC